>DATAMX010000078.1:0-2646 GCA_036260475.1 Gaiellaceae bacterium
GAGTCGAACCGCGGCGTGCGCGTGTCGCCGTTCTACGAGCGGGAGAAGGAGCTCGGCGCCGTCTTCTACGAGGCGGCGGCGTGGGAGCGGCCGCACTGGTACGAGTCGAACGCGCACCTCGTCGACGAGTACGGCGTCAACGGCCGCGAGCACGAGTGGGACGCGCGCTGGTGGTCGCCGATCATCAACGCCGAGCACCTGGCGATGCGCGACCGCGCGGCGATGTTCGACCTGACCGCGTTCTGCGTCTTCGACGTCGTCGGGCCGAACGCGCTCGACGCGGTGCAGATGGTCGCCGCGCGGCAGATGAACGTGGCGAACGGGCGCGTCGTCTACACCCCGGTGCTCGCCCCGCGCGGCGGGTTCAAGTCCGACCTGACGATCATGAAGATGGAGGACGACCGCTTCCGCGTCGTCACCGGAGGCGCGCACGGGATGGCGGACATGAAGTGGTTCCGCGACCACTGCCCCAAGGGCACGCGCATCGAGGATCACACCTCGTCCGTGTGCACGGTCGGCATCTGGGGCCCTCGCGCGCGCGACGTCCTCGCCTCGATCACGAGCACGGACGTCTCGAACGAGGCCTTCCCGTTCTCGACGTGGCAGGAGCTGGACAACGGCGTCATCGCGTCGCGCATCTCGTACGTCGGCGACCTCGGCTGGGAGCTGTACGCGCCGATGGAGCGCGGGCTCGAGCTGTGGGACGCGCTGTGGGAGGCGGGTCGCCCGCACGGCGTCGTCCCCGCAGGGATTGGCGTGTACGGGACGACCGGCCGGCTCGAGAAGGCATACCGCGCGTTCGGCGCGGAGCTCGACCAGGACTACGACGTCGTCGAGGCCGACATGGCGTGGTGGAAGGTGAAGGCCGAGGACTTCGTCGGCAAGGACGCGCACCTCGCCGCGCGCGAGCGCGAGCCGGTCGCGACGTTGTGCACGCTGACGATCGACGAGCTCTCGCGCACGCCGCTCGGACGCGAGCCGATCGTGCGCGCGGACGGGTCGCCGGTCGTCGACGCGAAGGGCCGCCGCTCTTACGTCACCTCGGCCGGCATGGGGCCGTCGATCGGCAAGTACATCCTCATGTCGTACCTGCCGCCGGACGCGCGCGAGGACCTCTGCGTCCAGTACATGGAGCAGCTGTATCCGGTCACGGTCGACGTCGTCGGCTCGCAGCCGCCGCTCGATCCCGACAACGAGCGGATCCGGGCGTGAGGATCCTCGTCTGCGTCAAGCGCGTGCCCATCACCGGCGGAAAGATGGTGCTCACCCCCGACGGGCAGGCGCTGGAGACGAAGCACCTCGGCTTCACCATCTCGCCGCACGAGGAGTGCGCCGTCGAGGAGGCGGTGCGGATCGGCGGCGAGGTCGTCGTCCTGACCCTCGGCCCGCCCGAGGCGGAGGAGCAGCTGCGCGACTGCATGGCGATCGGCGCCGACCGCGGCATCCTCCTGCAGACGAGCGAGGAGTGGGACGCGCAGTCGACGGCGGCCGCGATCGTCGACGCGATCCGCGCCGAGGAGCCGTTCGACCTCATCCTGTTCGGGAACGAGTCGGCGGACGCGGCCGGCTTCCAGGTCGGCATCCGTGTCGCGCACGCGCTCGGACTGCCGGTCGTCACCGGGCTGAAGAAGATCGACGTGGGGGAAGGGCGCGTGCGGTGCGAGCGCGACGTCGGCGGGGCGCGCGACGTGTACGAGGCGCCGCTTCCGGCGGTGCTCACCGTCCTGGAGGGGCTCAATCTGCCGCGCTACCCGTCCGTGCCGGGGCGGCTGCGCGCGAAGTCGAAGCCGCTCGCGGTCGTCGAGCCGGCGCGTCCGGAGCAGAAGCTCGAGAAAGTGCGCCTCGTCGTGCCCGAGGGGCAGGGCAAGCAGGCGGAGATTCTCGAGGACGCGACTCAGGTGGTGGCTCTCCTGCAGTCGCTCGGAGTCGCATGATTCTCTGCTTCGTCGAGGAGGACGAGCTTTCCGCGCAGGCGGTCGGCTTCGCGCGGACGCTCGGCGAGGTCCGCGCGGTGACCTTTGCCGGCGCGTACCAGCCTGCAGCGTGGGCGAAGGCGCTCGCGGCGCAGGAGGCGGAGGCGATCGTGGCCGCCGGCTCCGACCGCGGCAACGAGCTGCTCGCGCACGTGGGCGCCATCCTCGACCAGCCGGTCGCCGCGAACGTCATCTCGATCGACGGCGACACGGTCACGCGCGTGCGCTGGGGCGGCAGTTTGCTCGAGGAGGCGCGGCTGCACGGCGTGCCGAAGCTCCTCACGGTCGCGCCGCACACGCAGCCCGCGGTGGAGATCGGCGACGTCGAGACGCTCGACGCGCCCGATGACGGCTCGCCGAAGGTGCTCGAGACGGTCGAGGAGTCGTCGGGCGGCGTGTCGCTGCGCGACGCGAAGGTGGTCGTCAGCGGCGGGCGCGGCGTCGGCTCGGCGGAGGGCTTCGCCATCATCGAGGAGCTCGCGGGCCTGCTCGGCGCCGCGGTCGGCTGCTCGCGCGTCGTCACGAGCGCGGGCTGGCGTCCGCACACCGACCAGGTCGGGCAGACGGGCACGAAGATCTCCGCCGACCTCTACGTGGCGTGCGGGATCAGCGGCGCGACGCAGCACATCGCGGGCGCGAAGGGCGCGAAGAAGATCCTCGCCATCAACACCGA
>DATAMX010000084.1:0-5258 GCA_036260475.1 Gaiellaceae bacterium
GACCTTGGGGCTGTACACGAAGGACCGGTTCTTGCCGTGGTGCTTCGACCAGTACAGGGCGCCGTCGGCCATGCGCTGGAGCCCGTCGGCGTCGTCGGCCTGTCCCGGGTAGGTGGCGATGCCGACGCTGATCGTCACCGGCGTGAGGCCGAGGCCGGCGACGGCCTCCTGGATGCCGGTGATGCGCTCGAACGCCGTGGTCCCGTCCGTCTGGAACAGCACCGCGAACTCGTCGCCGCCGCACCGGAACGCCTCGCCCTCGTCGGCGCTGCGGAGGATCTCGGCGAGCGCAACGAGCACGTCGTCGCCCACCTGGTGGCCGTACGTGTCGTTGATGCGCTTGAAGTCGTCGACGTCCACGATGCAGAGGGAGAACTCCGTCCCGTCGCGCTCGGCGTCGGCGATGACGCTGCGCAGCGCGGCCTGGTAGGCACGGTGGTTGCCGAGGCCCGTGAGGTTGTCGGTCCGCGCATCCTTGGTGGCCTGGTGCGAGTGGTAGAGGCTCCGCTGGTACAGCGTGAGCGTGAAGAGCGGGCCTGCCAGCAGAAGGAGCATCCACGGGTGAGCCGCCCAGAGATTCGCGGCGAGCGCGGCCAGCACCGACATCATCATGAAGACGAGTCCGTTGCGGCCGAGCGCGGGAAGAACGACGTCGCGGTAGCGCATGTTCTGTGCGAGAGCGACCGCGCCGGCGACGATGAGGACATTGGCGAAGACGTGCAGCGCGGCGCCGCCGAGGATGTATCCGGTGAGGCGGCCGGCGCCGGCCTTCGAGGAAGAGCCGAAGAAGATCACCGGCGTGCTCGCGGCGAACGCTGCGAGCGAGTAACTCGAGACATTGAATGCTATCCGCTGGACCGGCCGCCGTGTGACGACCATCGTGATCGCGATACTGAGGCCGGCGGCGGGCACGGCGTACTTCCAGCCGAAGAGGACGGCGGCCGTGACGATGAAGACGGTGGTGATCGAGACGTCCGTCTTGCCGCCTTCGCCCATCGGCATCGGCTGCAGATCGGCCATGAGCGCGAGCGCGAAGAAGAGCGCGACGCTCGCCGCCGTCGCGATCGAGGGGGGATCGATGGCGATCTCTAGGAGCGAGAAGACGATCAGCGGCGCGGCCACAGCTGTCGTCGCCGTGACGTAGGCGAACAGACGAGCCGGCATTCCGCAGATCAGGGTTTCGTTCATGGTTTTGGATCAGTTGGAGAGTTGAAGCGGGATCGGCCGACGCGCGGCCGGTCCCGCTTCAAACCGGATGTCAGTCCCAGCGCCAGTCGGCGCCGGCACCAACGACGAGCGCGACGAGGGCGGCGAGGGCCACAGCCCCCTTGAGGAGCGTTGCCGCATCCGACACGCGTGCGTACCACCGAATCACGAGATCTTCACCTCCCAGGAGATGTCCGCAGATAAGTCCCGTTTCGCTTCACGCATCGTCCTTTATCGGGTACACGACGCATCCCCACAAAGGGTGAAGCACCTGGCGTGGGAAGCCGGTCATACCGGCTTCATTCAGAGGGATCCGCGGGGGCCTGCCGCCGTCGGGCAGCGGCCCCCGCGAGAGATCGAACGTCCTGGATCAGTCCCAGCGCCAATCGGCGCCGGCACCGACGACGAGCGCGACGAGAGCCGCGAGAGCCATCGTCCCCTTGAGGAGCGTGGCCGCGTTCAGCGCGCGTGCATGCCAACGAATCATGAGATCTTTCACCTCCTGGAGGTGGCCGCAGTTGGGTCTTCGTCTTACGGGCTCATCCTGTCCGTGCTCTGGAGATCCGCGCATCCCCAGGAAGCGTGAGATTGAGGAATGTCTCAGCGGAGCGCGAAGGTCCCGATCTCACCCGGGCCGAGCAGGAGCCCGCCGTCGCCGGGCGACTCCTCGTCGAGCCGCACGCGCGCGGCGCGCGCTCCTTCGATCCGCACGGTCTCGGGCCGCTCGTTCGGGTTGAACACGCGCAGGATCAGGCCGTCGCCGTCCTCGGCGCCCTTCAGGCAGGAGAACACGACGTCTCCCCCCAGCGAAAGTGGCGCCGTGAACGGATCGCCCGTGAGGAAGTCGGTGCGGTAGTCCTGCCCGGCGCGGATGAGGGCCGCGTTCGACAGACGGTCGG
The DNA here is from genome assembly GCA_036260475.1 of Gaiellaceae bacterium. Taxonomy (GTDB): domain Bacteria; phylum Actinomycetota; class Thermoleophilia; order Gaiellales; family Gaiellaceae; genus Palsa-739. The sequence continues at coordinate 2,106 of DATAMX010000084.1, forward strand.
CGTCGTGGCGGAGGGCGTACTCGAACACGTGCCGGCCGCGGCACTGGCCGTCGGGGGTGGGGATCTCCGGGCCGGCGGCGACGGGGCGCGTGGCCAGTCCCCCCGGCCGCGAGATCGTCCCGACGCAGCGGAGGAGCGTGAGCCGCAGCCCGTCGGCGGACGCCTCGTACTCCGGGAGCCCCTTCGTCAGGAGGCCGAGGGGGCCGAGGGCGACCGCACCGAGGGTGTGCGCGGCGGCGATCGGAGGCTCGACCCATTCCGCGCGCTGCGGCGTCGGTGCGAGAGGCCTGCGGACGACGGCGAACTGGCTCTCCGCTCGCACCCAGTCGCCGGGATCGGAGACGGGGAGGTGGACGCGGAGGCGGTGGTCTTCCGCCTCGTTCTCGACGGTCGTCCTGAGCTCGATCCGGCCCGCAACGGCCCGCGCGACGGTCGAGATGCGGATCCCGGGAAGCTCGTGCTCGAGCAGCCGCGATCCGTCGGGGAGGCGCTCGGACCCGACGAGCTCCGCGCGCTGCACGGGGCCGCCGGGGCAGAACGTGTACAGGTCACCACCGTCGGGCTCGTCCTCGAAGGCGATCTCCAGCTCGAAGGGGACGGCTTCGACCGGCGTCCGGTCGGCGCGGCGACCCTCGAAGCCCTCCAGCTCGACGAGCTCGTCTCCGACGATGCGCGCGCGCCCGTACGGCAGCGGGTTGACGAGCGCGCCCCCGACGCCGAGCGCCTCACGCTCCACGATGTCGAGCGTGCGGTCGAGCTGCTCGTAGCGGACGAGCATGTCGCGGTGGACCTCGTCGCACGAGCAGCCGCAGATGGAGTCGTGCGGATGGTTGCGGAGCAGGTCTCGCCAGGCCAGCCGGATGTCCTCGTGCGGGAAGCGCGAGCCGTCCCGTAGCGTCCGCAGGGCCGCGACCGTCTCCGTCCCGAGCAGGCGGCGCTCCGCGCGCTCGTTCGCCTGCTTCAGGTACATGCGCGCGGAATTGACCCCGCGGAGGATGTTCTGGAGCCTGCCCCCGACGAGCTCACCCTCGTAGCCGGGCAGTGCGCCGGTCTCCGGCTCGAAGTCCGAGAACCGCCCGATCCGGAACGAGGGCCCCAGCTCGCGGCAGATCTCAGGCAGCTGCGGCTGGACGGGAAGATGGTCGGAGCCGTTCGCGAGCAGGATCGTGCTCTGCCCGGCCCGCTCGAGCAACGGGCCGAAGTGCGCCATGATCGTCGTGACGCGCTCCGCCGCCTCTTCCGCCGTCGTCAGCCGCGCGAAGTTGTCGTAATGCGGCAGGAACTGGCACGCGACGACCTCCGCGCCCGCCGCCTGCCAGCGGAAGACGACGCCGACGTCGTCCAGCTGGTCGCCGAGCCCGCGCGAGAAGAGGAACGTGCGCAGCCCGAATCCCGCGAGGATCTGCGGCAGCTGCGCGGGGTGCCCGAAGCTGTCCGGCTCGTAGCCCGCGCCGGTCGGCTCGACGCCGAAGCGGCGACAGACCCGCCTGCCGACGAGGAGGTTGCGCACGAGCGCCTCGCTCCCGACGAGGATCTCGTCCGGCAACACGTACCACGGGCCGGCCTCGAGGCGCCCGGCGGCGAGCAGCGCCCGCAGACGGTCGACGTTGTCGGGCCGCACCTCTGCGTAGTCCTCGAGCACGATCCCCTGGCCGTCGAGCGTGAACGAGCGGAATGCCGGATCGGCCTCGAGCGTGTCGAGGACGCCGTCGACGACTGCGCCGAGGCGGAGCCGGAACACCTCGAACGGGACGTACCACTCCCGATCCCAGTGGGTGTGAGGAACGACGAGGTAGCGGATTCCCTAGCTTGTCACGTCGTGGCCGCCCGCGGCCTGCGCCTGGGGGCGCGAGCGCCCATGACGGCGAGCGCGAGGACGAAGCCGCCGGCTGCGATGGCGACGTCTCCGACCGAGAAGATGTTGGCCAGCGGGATCCAGTGCGGCGCCGCCCACCGGTCGACGAGCCACGGAAGCGCCGGATGGGTCATCGCCTCGCTGTTCATCGAGCGGTGGTAGTGGAGGCCGGCGGCGGCGAGCGCGCGCGGAAGCGCGGGCATGTGGCCGCCGTTCGCGACGACGGCGAGCAGGTTCGAGCCGAGGCCGGCGGCGACGAGCGCGACACCGGGTAGGCGGACGTTGCGCACGACGACGGCGACGAGCAGCAGGTCAGAGGCGAGCCACAGGCCGACCGCAACAGGGTCAGGGGTGTGCCAGGGGAGCGAGCTGCCGGGGAAGGCGGCGATCTGGATCGCGAGCGCGATGTAGGCGAGCCCGAGCCAGCGGAGCCTGAGGCCGGCCAGCGCGCGCAGCCGTCCTCCGAGTGGCAGCGCGACGAGCACGCCGAGGAAGAAGGGCAGAGCGAGGACCATTACCCGAGCGCGACGGTGAGGCCGGCGGGCCGTGGCTGGCCGCGCAGCTCCCGGACGAGATACGCCTCGGCGGCGGCCACGACGGCCGCGTCGAACTGGATTCCGGCGTTCGTGCGGAGCTCCTCGAGCGCATACTCGACGGACTGTGCGATGCGGTAAGGCCGGTTGGCCGTCATCGCCTCGAAGGCGTCGGCGACGCGGACGATGCGGGCGCCGAGCGGGATGTCGTCGGCCGCGAGCCCGTCGGGGTAGCCCTCGCCGTTCCAGTCCTCGTGGTGGTGGAGGATCCACTCGTCGATCGGCGCGATGCCGAGGCCCTCGAGCAGCGAGTAGCCGAGAGTCGGGTGGGACTTGATCGTCTCCAGCTCGGCCGGCGTGAGCGCCCGCGGTGCCTGCAGGAGGCTGTCGGGGATGCCGATCTTGCCGATGTCGTGCAGGAGGCCGGCCAGGGCGAGCTGGTCGACCGTGCTCTCGTCCAGGCCCATTTCCGCGCCGATGGCGGCGGCGAGCGCCGCGACGGTCTCGGAGTGGTCGGCCGTCGTCGGGTCCTTGGCGTCGACGAAGCGCACGATGTTCTTCGCCGCGCGCAGCCGCGCCATCCGCTCCGTCTCCCATTCGAGGTCCTTCGCCGAGTGGATGCGCACGACCTTGGGGCTGTACACGAAGGACCGGTTCTTGCCGTGGTGCTTCGACCAGTACAGGGCGCCGTCGGCCATGCGCTGGAGCCCGTCGGCGTCGTCGGCCTGTCCCGGGTAGGTGGCGATGCCGACGCTGATCGTCACC
>DATAMX010000085.1:0-15655 GCA_036260475.1 Gaiellaceae bacterium
GGTGACGATCAGCGTCGGCATCGCCACCTACCCGGGACAGGCCGACGACGCCGACGGGCTCCAGCGCATGGCCGACGGCGCCCTGTACTGGTCGAAGCACCACGGCAAGAACCGGTCCTTCGTGTACAGCCCCAAGGTCGTCCGCATCCACTCGGCGAAGGAGCTCGAATGGGAGACGGAGCGGGTCGCCCGGCTGCGTGCGGCGAAGAACATCGTGCGCTTCGTCGACGCCAAGGACCCGTCGACGGGGAACCACTCGGAGACGGTGTCGGCGCTCGCCGCCGCCATCGGCGCAGAGCTCGGTCTGGACGAGCACACCGTCGACCAGCTCGCCCTCGGAGGGCTCCTGCACGACATCGGCAAGATCGGCATCCCCGACAGCCTCCTGCAGGCTCCGCGGGCGCTCACGCCGGTCGAGTTCGAGGCCATCAAGGCACACCCGGCGCTCGGCTTCTCGCTGCTCGAGGGCCTCGGCATCGCGCCGATCGACGACTGGATCCTCCACCACCACGAGAACTGGGACGGCAGCGGCTATCCGGATGGCCTCGCAGGCGAGGACATCCCGCTGGGCGCGCGCATCATCCGCGTCGCCGACGCCTTCGAGGCCATGACGGCCAACCGGCCCTACCGCTCGGCCCAGCCGGTCGAGTACGCCCTCAACGAGCTTCGCGCCAACGCGGGAACGCAGTTCGAGGCCACGGCGGTCGCGGCCGTCGAAGCGTGTGTGGCCAGCGCCTCCCCGGCCCGGCGGGCGGCCCCGCTCCTGGCGTTTGCATAGCAGATGGCTCTCGCGCTTCCTCTTCTCGCAGGCTTCGTATTCGCGCCGCTCCTCGGTGGTCGCTGGAGCCGGCTCGGCAGGTTGCGCATGCGCGCCGTCTGGATCTTCTACGTCGCGATCGCGCTCCAGCTCGTCGCCTTTCCGGTCAAGGTCATGCCGTGGCACACCTCCGACCGGATCGGCGTCGTCCTGTGGCTCATCTCGTACGCCCTCTTCGCGGCCGCGGTCGCAGGCAACGCGCGGATGCCCGGCATCCCGCTGATCGCAGCAGGGCTCGTGTCCAACCTCGCCGCGATCCTCGCCAACGGCGGCCACATGCCCGCCCTGCCCTCGGCGCTGCGCGGCGCGGGGCTGCACTTCACGAAGAACCGGAACAGCGCCGAGCTCGCCTCGCCGCATCTCTCCTGGCTCGTCGATCGGTGGGCGGCGCCGAGCTGGATTCCCTGGGCGAACGTCTTCTCCGTCGGCGACATCCTCATCGCCACGGGCGGGTTGCTCTTCGCGCTCGGCGTCACCGGCGTGCTCCGACTGCCGTCGCGCCGTCAGCCGCCCGAGTACGCGACCGCCACCAGGTAGAGGCCCCAGGGGGGAGCAGTCTGGCCCGCGTCCACGCGATTCGCGCCGGTGAGGAGAGGCGCGAGGTCGATCCCGTCGAGCATCGTCCCGACGAGCGCCCGCACCATGTGGCGGAGATAGCTGTTCGCGGTGATCTCGAAGTCGACGTGGTCGCCGCGTCGAATCCACTCGGCCGACTGAACGGTGCGGACGAAGACCCGGTGCTGGGTCTCGGCCGGGGTGAAGGCGCGGAAGTCGTGCTCACCCGGGAGCAAGGCGGCGGCGGTCGCGAGCTGCTCGAGGTCCAACGGCCGTGAGATCCACCAGCTACGGCGCAGCTCGAAGGGCGACGGCGTCGAGCGCGTGAAGATGCGATAGCGGTACGAGCGAGAGCCGGCGGAGTGCCGCGCGTGGAAGCCGGGACCGGCCGGCTCGACGGCGACGACGGAGATCTCGTCGGGCAGGCGGGTGTTGAGCGCGGCCGCGGCCCGCTCGACCGGCGGCCCGCCCTCGACGTCGACGGAGACGACGTTGCCCAGAGCGTGCACGCCGGTGTCCGTGCGTCCGGCAACGGCGAGGCGCTCGACCGAGGCGAAGGTGGCGGCGAGGGCTCCGCGGACCGATGCCTCCACGGTGGGAAGGCCCGGCTGCGCAGCCCAGCCCCGGAAAGGGGTGCCGTCGTACTCGATCGTCAGTCTGAGGCGCACGTCAGGTGAGCCTGACCGTATTTGTCAGGACTGCCTTATGCTCTACTGACTTGCACACAGACTGATACACTCTAGCCAATGACGCAAGAGCATACGTTCCTCCTCCAGCGCGTGCAGCCCGCGATGGTCGGTCTCATCGACGGGTCCCTCTCGACGCTGGCGCCGATCTTCGCGGTCGTCCTCGCCTCGCACGACACGCGCTATGCGTTCATCGCCGGTCTCGCGACCTCGCTCGGAGCCGCGATCAGCATGGGCTTCTCGGAAGGGCTCTCCGACACCGGCGAGCTGACCGGGCGCGGCAACCCGTGGATGCGAGGCTCCATCACGGGCGGCGGCACGTTCGTCGGCGGGATCCTCCACTCCCTCCCGTTCCTGATCCCGAACTACCACGTGGCCCTCATCTTCGCGGTCGCCGTGGTCGCGTTCGAGCTGCTGATGCTCGCGTACTTCCGCTGGCGCTTCTTCTCGGACACGTTCGTGCGCGCCCTCGGCATCGTCACGTTCGCGGGCATGCTGATCGCAGCGATCAGCGCGGGCCTCGGCAGCCTCCTCGGCGCCCCCGTTGGCGGTTGAAAGTGCTACGCACTTTCAACCGAATGAGGTTCCCGCTTCGCGGGAGCGCTCGCGGGCGGAGCCCGCGAGCTCTTGATCATGGAGGCGGCGGTTTCGTTCTGCGCGCGCGGCGGTGGGCTTCGCCCATCCCCGCGCGCTCGTCCGGCCCGCGCTAACGCTTCGCGTTAGCTTCGGCCCTGGTTCGGGATTGCCGGTCCAGCGAAAGGCCTCACCGCTCGGGGACCCTACGCCGCCCGCCCGGCTCATCCGCCCCAGGCGGAAGCGAACGCCGAAGGCGTTCGTGAACGCCGCACCAGCGCGCGGGCACGGCGAAGCCGCGCACGCGTGCGCAGAACCGAACATTCGCCCACAGGCCCGAAAACAAAGGGCGCCGGCTTGGCCGGCGCCCGATTCCCGCGAAGCGGCGTAACCATCTCGTGGATTACGGAGCGTAATCCACGAGCTCAAGGTAGACCATCTCGGCGGCGTCGCCGTACCGGTGGCCGAGCTTGACGATGCGGGAGTAGCCGCCCGGACGGTCGGCCATGCGCGGGCCGACGTCCGAGAAGAGCTTGTGCACGATCTCCTGCGAGCGGAGCTCGGCGAGCGCCTGCCGGCGCGCATGCAGATCGCCGCGGCGACCGAGGGTGATCATCTGCTCGGCGAACGGCTTCACCGCCTTCGCCTTCGCCTCGGTGGTCTTGATGCGCCCGTGCTCGATCAGCGAGCACGCGAGGTTTGCGTACAGCGCCTTCCGGTGCGCCGGATCGCGTCCGAGCTTCTTGCCTGTCCGCGCGTGGCGCATGACGTTACTCGGGGCCTCCGCCGTTGCCGAACCCGCTGCCGCTGTCGCCCCGGAGCGTGAGCCCGTGCTGCGAGAGCGTCTCCTTGACCTCTTCGATCGACTTCTTGCCGAAGTTCGGGATCGCGGCGAGCTCGTTCTCGGTCTTCATGACGAGATCGCCGATGGTCTCGATGCCGACGCGCTTGAGGCAGTTGTACGAGCGGACGCCGAGCTCGAGCTCCTCGATCGGGAAGTTCTCCATCCCGCGCGCGAGACCGGTCTCGGGGCTGACACCGTCGCCGGTGACGACCGCCTGCTCACCGAAACCCTCCATCTTGTCGATGTCGGTGAAGATCGCGAGCTGGCGGATGAGGATCTCGGCCGCCTCGCCGAGCGCGTCCTTCGGGTCGACGGAGCCGTCGGTGGTGATGTCGAGCATGAGCTTGTCGTAATCGGTCCGCTGCCCGACGCGCGCCGCCTCGACCGCGAACGAGACGCGGCGGACGGGCGAGAAGATCGAGTCGATCGGAATGACGCCGATCGTGTGTTGCGGCCCGCGGTTCAGCTCGGCCGGGTTGTAGCCGCGGCCGCGGCCGATGGTCAGCGTCAGCTCGAGACGGCCGCGATCCGAGAGGTTCGCGATCTCGAGCTCCGGGTTGAGGATCTCGAGCTCGGCCGGCGCCTCGATGTCGGCGGCGGTGACGATGCCCGGGCCCTTCTTCGCGATGTGCACCTCGACCTCGGGCGAATCGCCGTGCAGGCGGGCGACGAGGTTCTTGAGGTTGAGCACGACGTCGGTGACGTCCTCGCGGACGCCCGGCAGGGTCGTGAACTCGTGCGCGGTGCCCTCGACCTTGACCGAGGTGACCGCTGCGCCCTCGAGGGACGAGAGCAGCACGCGGCGCAGCGAGTTGCCGAACGTGTGACCGAAGCCGCGGTCGAGCGGCTCGATCTGGAACACCCCGCGATGCTCGTCCACTTCCTCGTGGACGATGCGCGGAATCTGAAAGTCCATGGCGCGTGTAGCCAACGAAATCCCTTCTTCTCGTTACTTGGAGTAGAGCTCGACGATGAGCGATTCTTGGACGGGCGTGTCGATCTCGGCGCGCTCCGGCTGCTTCAGCACCTTGCCGGTGAGGCCGTCGTGGTCGGCCTGCAGCCAAGGAGCGACGGTGGAGACGAGGTCGGTCGCGTCCCGGATCACCTGCTGCGCGGACGAGTTCGCCGCCACGGTGACGATGTCGTTCGGCCGCACCTGGAAGCTCGGGATGTTCACCCGGCGCCCGTTCACCTGGAAATGGCCGTGGCGCACGAGCTGCCGCGCCTGCGCGCGCGAGGCGGCGAAGCCGAGGCGGTAGACGACGTTGTCCAGCCGCGTCTCGAGCATCCGCAGGAGTTCCTCGCCCGTGACGCCGGAGCGGCGGGACGCCTTCTCGTAATACGTGCGGAACTGCTGCTCGAGCAGGCCGTAGTACCGGCGCGCCTTCTGCTTCTCACGCAGCTGGAGCAGGTACTCGCTCTGCTTGATGCGGCCGCGGCCGTGCTCGCCCGGCGGATACGAGCGGCGCTCGATCGCGCACTTCTCCGTCAGGCAGCGCTCCCCCTTGAGGAAGAGCTTCAGGCCCTCGCGGCGGCAGATGCGGCACTTCGGTCCGAGATCGCGTGCCATCAGACGCGCCTCCGCTTCCGCTGCCGAACGCCGTTGTGCGCCTGGGGAGTGACGTCCTTGACGCCAAGGATCTCGAGGCCCGCCGCCTGCAGCGAGCGGATCGCCGTCTCGCGGCCGGATCCCGGTCCCTTCACGAAGACCTCGACCTTCTGCAGGCCGTGCTCCATGCCCTTCCGCGCACACGCATCCGCGGTCACCTGCGCGGCGAACGGCGTCGACTTGCGCGAGCCCTTGAAGCCCGCGGAGCCGGCCGACTCCCACGCGATCACGTTGCCCTCCTTGTCGGTGAGGGCGACGATCGTGTTGTTGAAGCTCGTCTTGATGTGCGCCTGCCCGATGGCGATGTTCTTGCGGACGCGGCGACGGGTGCGGCCGCGCGTGGCCGCTGCACGACGGGGAGGCGCCATTACTTCGTTGCCTTCTTGCCGCGCCCGACGGTCTTCTTCGGGCCCTTGCGCGTGCGGGCGTTCGTCTTCGTGCGCTGACCGTTGACCGGCAGTCCGCGGCGGTGCCGAACGCCGCGGTAGGCGCCGATCTCGGACAGGCGCTTGATCGCCTGCTGGCGCTCGCGGCGGAGATCGCCCTCGACCTCGAGCTCGCCGTCGATGTAGGTGCGGAGCTTCGTCACCTCGTCGTCGGTTAGGTCCTTGATCTTCGTGTCGGGCGAGAGGCCGAGCCCGGCTGCGATCTTGCGCGCCGTCGGCTGGCCGATGCCGTAGATGTAGGTCAGCCCGATCTCGAGCCGCTTCTGGTTCGGGAGGTTCACTCCGGCGATGCGTGCCACTCGGTTACCCCTGCCTTTGCTTGTGTCGTGGGTTCGAGCAGATGACCATGGTCGTACCGTGCCGCTTGATCACGCGGCAGCGTTCACACATGGGCTTGACGGATGGGCGTACTTTCATGTCAGCGGTGCCGGAAGGTGATTCGACCGCGGTTCAGGTCGTACGGGCTCAGCTCCACCTTGACCTTGTCGCCCGGCAGGATGCGGATGTAGTGCTTGCGCATCTTCCCGGAGATGGTGGCCAGGATCGCGTGGCCGCCGTCGATCTGCACCCGGAACATCGTGCTCGGGAGCGCCTCGACGACCTCGCCCTCAACCTCGATCTTCTCTTCCTTGGTCGGCATTTCCTTTCTAGTCCAGAGGGATTCGCGCGCACGGCAAAGCCGGTGCGCGGCGGGCGATCATCGTAGCAGAGCGGCCCCTGCTTTCGTGAGGACGCGAGGGCCCTCGGCGGTGACGGCGACGGTGTGCTCGAAGTGGGCCGCGAGCGAGGAATCGACGGACGAGATCGACCAGTCGTCCTCGTGCACGTAGACGTCCGGCGAGCCGGCGGTGATCATCGGCTCGATCGCGAGCGTCATCCCGGACTGGAGCACCGGGCCGCGGCCGGGCGGGCCGTAATTCGGGATCTGCGGGTCCTCGTGGTAGCTGCGCCCGACGCCGTGCCCGACGAGGCTGCGTACGACCGCGAAGCCGGCCTCCTCGACCACCGTCTGGACGGCGTGGGAGATGTCGGACAGGCGATTGTCGACCCGGGCCTGCTCGATGCCGGCGGCGAGCGCTTCCTGGCACACGTCCAGGAGCCGCTGCGCCTCCGGGTCGACGTCCCCGACCGGAAGCGTCACGGCGCTGTCTGCGACGAGGCCGTGCAACGTGACGCCGAGGTCGACCGAGATGAGGTCGCCCTCGCGGGCGCGGTACTCGGTCGGGATGCCGTGGACGACCATCGAGTTGGGCGAGATGCAGAGCGCCGCGGGGAAGCCCTTGTAGCCCTTCGAGGTCGGAACGCCGCCGCGGGCGGCGATGTGCTCGTCGGCGATGCGATCGAGCTCGAGCATCGAGACACCCGGCTCCAGGTGCTCGGCGACGAGCTGGAGCGTCTCGTAGAGGAGCTCGCCTGCGCGCGCCATGCCCTCGATCTCCGCGGCGGACTTGCGGATGATCACGCGCGTGCCTCCACGGCGGAGAGCGCCTCGGAGATCTCGGCCCAGACTTCTTCGACGGGCCGGTCTCCGTGCACCTGCACGAGGTTGCCCCGCACGCGGTAGTGCTCGACCACGGGCTCGGTGTCCCGGTGATACGTCTCCAGCCGCCGGCCGATGACCTCGGGCGTGTCGTCCGGACGCCCTTCGAGCTCGGCGCGCTTCAGCAGCCGGTCGCGCGCGACCTCGTCGTCGAGCTCGAGCAGCACTTCGATCGAGAGCGGCCTGTCGATCTGCTCGAGCATCTCGTCGAGCGCCTCCGCCTGGGCGAGGTTGCGCGGATACCCGTCGAGGACGAAGCCCTCCTCGGAGCCTTCGATCTCGCTGCGGATGAGCGGGATGGTGATCTCGTCGGGGACGAGCTCGCCTGCAGCGAGGATCGGCTCGACCCGCCGTCCGAGGTCGCTTCTGGACGCGATGGCGGCGCGATAGAGATCGCCGCTCGCGATGTGCTGGAGGCCGTACTCGGCGGCGATTCGCTTCGCCTGCGTCCCCTTGCCGGCCCCCTGCGGCCCCAGCAGCAGGATGTTCATTCGCGCGCCTTCCCCGCTGCTATCGGAGGAAGCCTTCGTAGTGGCGCATCATCATCTGCGACTCCATCTGGCGCATCGTGTCGAGCGCGACGCCGACGACGATGAGCACCGAGGTGCCGCCGAGCGCGCGCGCGGTCGCCTGCGAGAAGCCGAAATAGTGGATGAAGACGCTCGGCGCGACCGCCACGGTCGCGAGGAAGAGCGACCCCGGCAGCGTGAGCCGCTGGAGAACGCGGTCGAGATAGGCCGCAGTGGGCGGGCCCGGCCGAATGCCGGGGATGTAGCCGCCGTACTTGCGCAGGTTGTCGGCCTGGTCGACCGGGTTGAACTGGACCGAGGTGTAGAAGTACGTGAAGACGATGATCAGCACGGCCTCGGTGGCCAGGTAGTACCAGCTCGTGTACTGGAAGTTGGCGTTCACCCAGTTCGACCAGCGCGGCACGAAGCCGGCGACCGTCTGCGGCAGCGCGAGCAGCGCGGCGGCGAAGATGACCGGGATGACACCGGCCATGTTCACGCGTAGCGGCATGTAGGTGGAGCCGCCGGTCGTCTGCCGGTTCCCAAGCTGGCGGCGCGCATACTGCACGGGGATGCGCCGCTGGCCCTCCTGCACGAAGACGACGGCGACGACGACGGCGATGGCGACGATCGGGAAGAACAGGCGCTCGGTGGTGCCGCCGTTGATCCAGGCGCTGATGCCGGTCGGCGCGTACGCGAGGATCGAGGCGAAGATCAGGAGCGAGATGCCGTTGCCGACGCCGCGCTTCGTGATCAGCTCGCCCATCCACATGAGCAGCACGCACCCGGCGGTGAGCGTCAGAACGATGATCACGAGTCGTCCGGAGTTCACTCCCGGCAGCGCGCCCTGGCGCTTGAACAGGAAGGCATACCCGGTCGACTGCGCAGCGGCGAGCCCGACGGTCAGGTAACGCGTGTACTGGGTGATCTTGGCGTAGCCGGCCTCACCCTCCTTTTGCAGCCGCTCGAGCGTCGGCACGACGGCCGTGAGCAGCTGGAGGATGATCGACGCCGTGACGTACGGCATGATCCCGAGCGCGAAGAGCGAGAAGCGCGACAGCGCGGAGCCCGAGAAGAGGTTCAGCAGCGTCAGGATTCCGCCGCCGGCGCCGTTGAAGTACTGCTGAATCGCGTTCTGGTCGATGCCCGGCGCCGGCACCCACGAGCCGAGCCGGTAGCAGGCGAGGACCGCCGCGGTGAAGAGCACGCGCTTGCGCAGCTCGGGAACGCGCCACGCGTTTGCGAGCCAGGAGAACACCTACTCCTCCGCCTCTGGCTCCTCCGCGGCAGTCTCCTCCGCGGCTTCCGCCTCGGCCTCTGCGGCCGCAGCCGGCCTGGCGGCGTGGTGCTTGGCCTTCTTCACCTTCGGCTCGCGCAGCAGCTCGACGGTGCCGCCCGCCTTCTCGATCTTCTCGCGCGCCGTCGCGGAGACGGCGTGCACCCGCACGGTGAGGTTCTTCGAGATCTCGCCGGTGCCGAGCAGCTTGACGTCGATCTTCGTGTTCTTGATCAGGCGCTTCTCGACGAGCGACTCCGGCGTGACCTCCGCGCCCGCGTCGAAGCGGTCGAGGTCGCGGATGTTCACCGGCACCGTCTCGGTCCGGAACGGGCCGACCGGCATCGCGTCCTTCGACGTCGAGCCGCGGTTCTTGCCCAGGCGCATGTAGATCGGCATCTGACCGCCCTCGAAGCCGGCGCGCATCTTGTGCGAGCCCGCGCGCGACTTCTGGCCCTTGATGCCGCGGCCGGAGTACCTGCCCGTGCCCGAGCCGGGGCCGCGGCCGACACGCTTGCGGTCGACGCGCTCCTGTGCGGGCTGGATGTTCGACAGGTTCAGCGACTTCGCCATCAGACGTTCTCGACCTTCACGAGGTGGCGCACCTTCCGGAGCATGCCTGCGAGCACCGGGGTCTCGTCGTGCTCGGCGGTGTGGCCGATGCGGCCGAGGCCGAGCGCGCGCAACGTGCCGCGGTGCGGCTTGCTCTGGCCGATCTGGGACCTGACCTGCGTGACCTTGACCTTGGCCACTACGACTCGTCCTTCTTCTTGCGGATCGAGCGGCGCTTCGGCTTGGCGGTGTCAGACACCGTTTCGGTGTCTGACACCGAAGCGGGCTCCGGCTCGACAGCGGCGGGCTCCGGTCTCGGCTCGTCCTCGACGACGACGGGCGTCTCCACGACGAGGGTCACCGCAGCCGCCGCTTCCTCCGGCTCGGCGACCGGGTTCTTGAAGGGGAGCACGTCGCTGATCTGCTTGCCCCGGATGCGGGCCACGTCCTCCGGCCGGCGCAGCTCCTTGAGCGCCACGATGGTCGCCTTCGCCATGTTGATCGGGTTCGTCGTACCGAGGCTCTTGGCGAGCACGTTGCGGACGCCTGCGAGCTCGAGCACTGCGCGGACACCGCCGCCGGCGATGACGCCGGTACCGTCGGAGGCCGGGCGAAGCATGACGCGCGCCGCGTCGAAACGGCCGAGCACCTCGTGGGTGATCGTCGAGCCGTGCTTCGGCACCGTGAACAGGTTCTTCTTCGCGTCCTCGACGGCCTTCGTGATCGCGAGCGGGACCTCGCGCGCCTTGCCGTAGCCGACGCCGACGCGGTCGACCTCGTCGCCGACGACGACGAGCGCCGTGAACGAGAAGCGGCGTCCGCCCTTGACCACCTTGGCGACGCGGTTGATCTCGACCACGCGCTCCTTGAGCTCGCGGGTCTCCGAAAAGTCGACTGCCATCAGAAGTTCAGTCCTCCCTCGCGCGCGCCGTCGGCGAGCGCCTTGACGCGTCCGTGGTAGAGGTAACCGGCGCGGTCGAAGACGCAGGCGTCGATGCCGGCCTTCTTCGCGCTCGCCGCGAGCTGCTTGCCGACCTCGGCCGCCTGCTCGCTCTTGTCGCCCTTGAACGATTTCTTCAGCGCGACCCAGGACGCGGCCGCGAGCGTCCTGCCGGTGAGGTCGTCCACGAGCTGCGCCTCGATGCCCCGGTTCGACCGGAACACGACCAGGCGCGGCCGCTGCGACGTGCCGTGCACCTTGCCGCGCACGCGCTTGTGACGGCGCATGCGTCCTTCCCTGACCGTCAAGCTAGGCACGCTTCCCCACCTTCCTGCGCACGTACTCGCCCTCGTAGCGAATGCCCTTGCCCTTGTACGGCTCCGGCGGGCGAACCTTGCGAATCTCGGCGGCCGTCTGGCCGACCTGCTGTTTGTCGGTGCCCTTGACGACGACCTGGGTCGGCACCGGGACCTCGAACGTGATGCCCGTCCGGGGCTTGATCGTGACGGGATGGGAATACCCGACTTGCAGCTCGAGATCGGTGCCCTTGAGCGCCGCGCGGTAGCCGACGCCCTGGATCTCCAGGCGCTTCTCGAAGCCCTTCGTCACGCCTTCGACCATGTTCGCGATGAGCGTGCGCGTCAGCCCGTGCAGCGAGCGGTCGTCGCCGCGCTCGGTCGGCCGCGTGACGACGACCGTGCCTTCTTCCTGGGCGATCGCCATGCGCAACGGGACCTGCTGCTGCAGGGTCCCGAGCGGGCCGGCGACGGCCACGCGCCCAGGCTCCACCGAGACGGTGACGCCGGAGGGGATCTCGATGGGCTTTTTTCCGATTCGGCTCATTCGCTCACCAGATGAAGCAGACGACCTCGCCGCCGATCCCGCGCTCCTGCGCGGTCCGGCTCGTGACGAGCCCGGAGGACGTGGACAGGATCGCGACACCCATCCCGCCCAGCACGCGCGGGAGACGATCCTTCCGCGCGTAGACCCGGCGGCCCGGCTTGGAGATGCGCTTCAGGCCGGAGATGACCCGCTCGCGATTCCGGCCGAACTTGAGGTCGATGACCAGGGTATCGAAGGATTCGCCCTTCTCGACGTGGTAGTCCCGGATGTAGCCCTCCTCCTTCAGGAGGCGGGCGATCTCCACCTTCATGCGCGACGTCGGCATGACTGCCTTGTCTTGGAGCGCCTTGTTCGCGTTCCGGATGCGGGTGAGCATGTCGGCGATCGGATCGGTCAACATCGCGTCACCAGCTCGATTTCGTCATGCCGGGAATCGCGCCCTGATGGGCGAGGTCGCGCAGGCAGATGCGGCAGAGCCCGAACTTGCGGAACACCGCGCGCGGCCGGCCGCACCGGTTGCAGCGCGTGTAGTTGCGCACCCGGTACTTCTGCGGGCGCTTCTGCTTGACGACGAGGCTCGTCTTGGCCACTTAGTCCCTCCTTGGGCCCTCGCCGAACGGCAGGCCGAGGGCCTGCAGAAGGGCGCGGGCATGTTCGTCGGTCTCGGCGCTGGTCGTGATCGTCACGTCGAGGCCGCGTACCTGCTGGATGTCGTCGTAGTTGATCTCCGGGAAGATGATCTGCTCGCGCACTCCGAGCGAGTAGTTGCCGCGGCCGTCGAACGAGCCGGGGTTGAGGCCCCTGAAGTCGCGGATGCGCGGCAGCGCGATCG
Organism: Gaiellaceae bacterium; assembly: GCA_036260475.1. GTDB lineage: Bacteria > Actinomycetota > Thermoleophilia > Gaiellales > Gaiellaceae > Palsa-739. The sequence goes on from DATAMX010000085.1 coordinate 12,023, forward strand.
AGATCAGCCGGTCGAGGAACTCGTACATGCGCGCGCCGCGGAGCGTCACCTTCGCGCCCACCGGCATGCCCTCGCGCACCTTGAACTGCGCGATCGACTTCCGCGCGCGGCGTACCTGTGCGCGCTGGCCGGCGATCGTCGTCAGCTCCTCGACGGCCGAGTCGAGCAGCTTCGCGTCCGTCTTCGCCTCGCCCACGCCCATGTTCAGCGTGATCTTCTGGAGGCGCGGCACCTGCATGACGGAGTCGAGGCCGAGATCGTCCTTCAGCTGCGGACGGATCTCGCTCTCGTAGCGCACCTTCAGGCGAGGCGTATAGGTGTCGGTCGCTGCTGCGCTCATGACTTGTCGATCTCCTGGCCGCAGTCGGCGTGCTTGCACACGCGGACGCGGACCTGCTTGTCCTTCACGGTCTTCAGGACGGTGCCGACGCGAGTCGGCTTCTTGCACGTCGGGCAGACGATCATCACGTTCGAGACCGGGAGCGGCGCCGACTTCTCGATGATCCCGCCGGGAACGATCGACGGGCCGCCCATGCGGTTCGCGTTCTGGATCGGACGCGGGCGCTGGTGCCGCTTGACCATGTTGACGTTCTCGACGAGCACGCGGCCGTCCTTCGGCATCGAGGCGATGACGCGGCCTTCCTTGCCACGGTCCTTGCCGCGAATGACGTGCACGATGTCGCCCTGGCGGATCTTCATCGTCTGGGCCATCTACAACACCTCCGGGGCGAGCGAGACGATCTTCATGAAGTTCTTCTCGCGCAGCTCGCGCGCGACCGGCCCGAAGATGCGGGTGCCGCGCGGGTTGCGCTGCGCGTCGATGATCACGGCCGCGTTCTCGTCGAACGCGATCGACGTGCCGTCGACCCGGCCGAAGGGCTTGCGCGTTCGGACGACCACGGCGCGGACGACCTCGCCCTTCTTGACGGCGCCCTGCGGCGTGGCCGTCTTGACGGTGCCGACGATGATGTCGCCGACGCGCGCGTAGCGGCGGTGGTGGCCGCCCATCACGCGGATGCAGAGGAGCTCGCGGGCGCCGGTGTTGTCGGCGACCTTCAGGCGGGATTCCTGCTGGATCACTGACGCTCACCACCCGTGCAGATCGTGCGTGAACGCCGCGAAACGCGAGCAGCGCAAGGACGCAGGGAGCGGTCGTAGCCGGCGGCTACGGCCGCGACCGAGGACGCCGCGATGCGACGCGTTGCAGCGCCCGAGCGCGTGCGAGATGCGCGGGTGGTGGGCGTCACTTGGCCGCCTCGACGATCTCGGCGAGCCGCCAGCGCTTGGTCGCCGACAGCGGACGCGTCTCGACGATGCGCACGACGTCGCCGACGTTGGCGGAGTTCTGCTCGTCGTGGGCGTGGAACTTGACCGAGCGGCGAACGACCTTCTTGTACCGCGGGTGCTGCTTGATCACGTCCACCTTGACGACGATCGTCTTGTCCATCGCGCTCGAGACGACGACGCCGCGGCGCTCCTGGCTGCGCCCGCGGTCGTGCTCGGGCTTCGGCAGGCGCACGATCGGCTTGCGCTCGGCTGCGGGCACGTGCACGCGCCGCCCCTTCTTGGGGCGCTCGGCGCGCGGAAGCCGCTTGCGCTTCTTCTTGGGCCCGGACTGAGCAGGCGGAGCCTCAGCCGGAGCCTCAGCCGAAGGTTCAGGGGTGGGGCCGGTGGCAGCCTCGGTATCCGAACCGTCGGCCGCGGCAGCGGCCGACTCCTCTTCCGCCGTTGGCTCCTCGTTCTCAGCCGGCGCAGCCGGCTGCGAATCCGCCGCCACGACCTCTTCCTTGTTCTCGATCTCTTCGCTCATGCCCGTCCCTTTGCATCTTCTCGTTCATTCACGACCGTCAAAATGCGCGCTATCTCGCGCTTCGTCAGCTTCAGCCGCGCGCTGTTCTCGAGCGCGCCGGTGACCGACTGGAAGCGGAGGTTGAACAGCTCCTGCCGCCGTTCCACGAGCCGGTGCTCCAGCTCGTCGTCGGTCAGGTCTCTCAGTTCGCTCGGCCTAGTCAAAGAGCTCGGCCTCCCGTTTCACGATCTTCGACTTGATGGACAGCTTCTGGCCCGCGAGCTTGAGCGCGTCCTTCGCGAGCGGCTCGGGCACGCCGGCCAGCTCGAACATGACGCGGCCGGGCTTGATCACGGCCACCCAGCCCTCGGGCGAGCCCTTGCCCGAGCCCATGCGGGTCTCGGCCGGCTTCTTCGTATACGACTTGTCGGGGAAGACGTTGATCCAGACCTTGCCGCCGCGCTTGATCTTGCGCGTCATGGCGATACGAGCCGCCTCGATCTGGCGGTTCGTGATCCAGCCCCGCTCGGTTGCCTTCAGGCCGTAGTCGCCGAACTGCACGGTCGACTGGCCCTTCGTCTCGCCGGCCCGGCGGCCGCGATGGACCTTGCGGAACTTCGTCTTCTTCGGCATCAACATCGCTTACGACTCCTTCGTCTTCCGCGGCGCCCGCTTCGGCTTCTCCTGCGCCGGATCCCCCGCGCTACGCGCCTTGGTCTCCGGAGCCTCGGCGGTGCCCGGCTCTTGCTGCTTCGGGGTGGTCGTGTCCGGCGCGTCGGCGACAGGCGCCTGATCGGCCGGTACCGCCTGCTCCGCGGCGCTCGTGCCGGCATCGTCAGTCCGCGGCTTCTCCACGTTCTGGTCGCGCCGGGGGCGCGCCGCACCGCCGCCACCGCCGCCGGCCGGGCGCGCACCCGCACCTGGGCCGCGACGCTGTCCGGGCCGTCCGCCTCCACCGCCGGCGCCGCCGCCCGGGCCGCGCCGCCTGCCGGGGCGCACCGGGCCGAGGCCCTCGCGGTCGGGACCGCGCCCGCGCCCGCTCTCGCGGGACGCGCCGAGGCCCTCGACTGCGCCGCCGCGGCGGCGCTTCGTGTCCTGGTCGCCGAGCCGCTGGTCGCCGACCGAGATGCCTTCGTAGCCCTCCGGCATGATCTCGCCCTTGTTGATCCAGACCTTCACGCCGATGCGCCCGTACGTCGTCTTCGCTTCCACGAAGCCGTAGTCGATATCCGCGCGAATGGTGTGCAGAGGGACGCGGCCCTCGCTGTAGGTCTCCCGCCTGCTCATCTCGCCGCCGCCGAGACGGCCGGAGCACTGGATCTTCACGCCGGCGGCGCCGGAGCGGATCGCGGATGCGAGCGCACGCTTCATCGCGCGCCGGAAGGCGACGCGGTTCGACAGCTGCTCGGCGATCGACTGCGCGACGAGCTTCGCGTCCAGCTCGGGACGCTTGATCTCGTTGATGTTGATGTGGACGTTCTTCTGCGTCAGCGCGTGCAGCTCGCGGCGCAGCGCGTCGACCTCGACACCGGACTTGCCGATGACGATGCCGGGGCGCGCCGTGAAGATGTCCACGGTGATGCGCTGCTTGTCCTTCTGGATGAGGATGTCCGACAGCCCCGCGTGCGCGAGCTTCTTGTAGATGTGCTCGCGGATCTTCACGTCCTCGAGCAGGTACGCCGGGAACTCCTTCTTGCCCGTGTACCAGTTCGACTTCCAGCGGTGGATGATCCCCACCCGCAGGCCGCCGGGATGAATCTTCTGTCCCACTAGCTCCCCGTCCTCTCGGTCTCCGCCTGCGCGAGCACGACGGTGATGTGGCACGTCCGCTTGAAGATCTTCGA
>DATAMX010000093.1:0-21288 GCA_036260475.1 Gaiellaceae bacterium
CTTGGGCTCGTGCAGGACGCGGTCGAGCAGCCCCGCAATCGTTCGCACGCCCTCCGCGTCGACGCGCCGCTGCACGCGGCGCTTCAGCGAGGAGGGGGCGTACTCGCGGAAGTCGAAGCCGTACTGGCGGTAGACGCCCTCGAGCAGCAGCTGGAGCTCGAGCGCCTCGGTCTCCAGCCGCCCCTCGGGCGACGACGGCTGATGTCCTACCTGTACAGCCACACTCGCATGAGGGAGAGCAGCTGGTCGGTGTCGACCGGCTTGGTGATGTAGTCGGACGCGCCGGAGGCGATCGACTTCTCGCGATCGCCCTTCATCGCCTTCGCGGTCAGCGAGATGATCGGCAGCTTCGCGAACTGTGGCACCTCGCGGATGCGTCGCATTGCTTCGTAACCGTCGAGCTCCGGCATCATGATGTCCATCAGCACGAGGTCGACCTCGGGATGCTCGCGCAGCGTGTCGATCCCGGCTCTCCCGTTCTCGGCGAAGACGACGTCCATCCCGTTCGCCTCCAGCGCCGACGTGAGGGCGAAGACATTGCGGACGTCGTCGTCGACGATCAGCACCTTCTTGCCGCGGAAGACGTTCTCGGCCGTATGCGCCTGCTCGAGGATGCGGCGGGTCGTGCGTGGGAGCCGCGACTCGACGCGGTGCAGGAACAGGGAGGTCTCGTCGAGCAGCCGCTCGGGCGAGCGGGCGTCCTTGACGACGATCGCCTCTGCGTACTCGCGCAGCTGCGCCTCCTCGCTCTCGGTGAGCTCGACGCCCGTGTAGACGATCACGGGGAGCATCCCCAGGCGCTCGTCGCCGTCGATCTGCTCGAGCAGCTCGAAGCCGCTCCCGTCGGCGAGGCGGAGGTCGAGCACCATGCAGTCGAACTCGTGCTCGGCGAGCGCGTGCTTCGCCTCTGCGCAGGTGGCGACGGCGGTGATCTCGACGTCGTCGGCTGCGATCAGCTCGACGATGGACGCGCGCTGGGCCTCGTCGTCCTCGACGACGAGGAGGCTCTTCACCTCGCGGTCGATGAAACGCGCCATCCGCTCGAACGTCTCGGAGAAGCGCTCTTCGACGAGCGGCTTCTCGAGGACGGCGATCGCCCCGGCGCGCAGCGCATCGGCCTTCCCGTCGTTCGCCGACACGAGGTGCACCGGGATGTGCCGCGTCGCGACGCTGTGCTTCAGCTCGTCGAGTACGGCCCAGCCGTCCATCGCCGGCAGCGCGGTGTCGAGCACGATGGCCGCCGGTTGCAGCTCGTGCGCGAGCGCCAGGCCGGCGTCGCCGCGACGCGCCACGACGGCCTTGAAGCCGCGTTCGCGAGCGGCCTCGAGCATCGTGCGCGCCACGTCGCCGTCCTCCTCGACCAGGAGCACGACGCGGTCCCCCTCCTCGATGTCGTTGCGATCGTCCTCCACGTCGCCGGGGAGGAGGAGCACCGGGTCGAGCCCGGCCGCACCTCCGATCGCAAGGAGCGCTGCCGTCTCGTCGAGCAGCCCGCGGCCCTCGTCGACGAGCCGGTCGAGGTTCGCCTCCAGCGCGCCCGTTCTGAGCGGAACGCTGTAGACGGCGGGCAAGTACAGCGTGAACGTGCTGCCCCGGCCGGGAGTGGAGCGGACGCGGATCTCGCCGCCGAGCAGCCGCGCGATCTCGCGGCTGATGGACAGGCCGAGCCCGGTGCCGCCGTAGCGGCGCGACGTCGTGCCGTCCGCCTGCTGGAACGCCTCGAAGATGACGTGCAGCTTGTCGTCGGGGATGCCGATGCCGGTGTCCGTCACGGAGAACGACACGACCGCTTCGGCGCCGGCGAGCTCGGGCGTCGCGAATTGCACCTCTTCGTCGGCGCGCTCGATGCGCATCACGACGCCGCCGGACTCGGTGAACTTGACCGCGTTCGAGAGGAGGTTCTTGATCACCTGCTGGAGCCGAACCTCGTCGGTGACGATCGTCGCAGGCGCGTCTTCCGCAACCTCGACGTCGAGGCCGAGCCCCTTCTCCACTGCAAGCGGGCCGAACGTCCGCTCGGCGTAGTCGCGGACCGCGTGGAGCGAGACGTCGCCGACGTGCACCTCCATCTTCCCGGCCTCGACCTTCGACAGGTCGAGGATGTCGTTGATGAGCTGGAGCAGGTCCGATCCGGCGTGGTGGATCGTCTGCGCGAACTCGATCTGCTTCGGCGTCAGGTTCCGATCGGTGTTCTCGACCAGCAGCCGGGCGAGGATGAGGAGCGAGTTGAGCGGCGTCCGCAGCTCGTGGCTCATGTTCGCGAGGAACTCGCTCTTGTACCGGGAGGAGAGCGCCAGCTGCTCCGCGCGTTCCTGGAGCGCCGTGCGCGCGAGCTCGATCTCGCGGTTCTTGATCTCGATGCGCCGGTTCTGCTCGGACAGGAGCAGCGCCTTGTCCTCCAGCTCCTCGTTCGTCTGCTGCAGCTCCTCCTGCTGCGATTGGAGCAGCTCCTCCGACGCCTTGAGCGTCTGCGCCTGCTGCTCGAGCTCGGTGTTCGCGCGCTTGAGCTCCTCCTGCTGCGACTGCAGCTCCTCGGAGCGCTCCTGCAGCTCCAGGGTCAGCGCCTGCGACTGACGGAGCAGCTCCTCCGTCCGCATCGTCGCCTGGATGGTGTTGAGCACGATGCCGATCGTCTCGCCGAGTTGGTCGAGGAACGTGCGCTGCACCTCGGTGAACGGATCGAACGACGCGAGCTCGACCACCGCCATCACCTGGTCCTCGAACAGCACCGGCATGACGATCACCGCACGCGGCGTCGCCTCGCCGAGCCCCGACGCGACCTTGACGTAGTCGGCCGGCGGGTCGGCGAGCACGATCGACTGCTTCTCGAGCGCCGCCTGACCGACGAGCCCCTCGCCCAGCGCGAAGCGGTTCGACGCCGTCTTGCGCTCCTTCAGCCCGTAGCTCGAGATGAGACGGAGGTACGGCTCCTCGCCGTCCTCCATGAGGAAGAACGCGCCGTAGCCGGCGCCGACGAGCGGCGTCAGCTCGGACATGATCAAACGCGAGACGGCCTGCAGGTCGCGCTGGCCCTGCATCATGCCGCTGAAGCGCGCGAGGTTCGAGTTCAGCCAGTCCTGGTCCGCGTTGCGCGCCGTCGTCGCGCGCAGGTTCGCGATCATCTGGTTGACGTTCTGCTTGAGCGCGTCGACCTCGCCCTTGGCCTCGACCGTGACCTGGCGCGTGAGGTCGCCCTCGGTCACGGCGGTGGAGACGTCCGCGATCGCGCGTACCTGCGTCGTCAGCGACAGCGCCAGCTGGTTGAAGTTGTCCGTCAGGTCCTTCCAGACGCCGCTGACACCCTCGACGTTCGCCTGCCCGCCGAGCATGCCCTCGGTGCCGACCTCGCGCGCGACGCGCGTCAGCTCGGCCGCGAACGACGACAGCTGGTCGACCATCGTGTTGATCGTGTTCTTGAGCTGCAGGATCTCGCCGCGGACGTCGACCGTCACCTTCTTGGAGAGGTCGCCCTGCGCGACCGCAGTCGTCACCTCGGCGATGTTCCGCACCTGGCTCGTCAGGTTGTCTGCGAGCGTGTTCACCGAGTCCGTCAGGTCCTTCCACGTGCCGCTGACGCCCTTGACGTTCGCCTGGCCGCCGAGCTTGCCCTCGGTTCCGACCTCGCGGGCGACGCGCGTGACCTCGTCCGCGAACGAGGACAGCTGGTCGACCATCGTGTTGATCGTGTCCTTCAGCTGGGCGATCTCGCCCTTCACGTCCACCGTGATCTTCTTGGAGAGGTCTCCGTTCGCGACCGCGGTCGTCACCTGCGCGATGTTGCGCACCTGCTCGGTGAGGGACGACGCCATGAAATTCACGTTGTCGGTCAGGTCGCGCCAGACGCCGCTGACGCCCTCCACCGACGCCTGGCCGCCGAGCTTGCCCTCGGTGCCGACCTCGCGGGCGACGCGCGTTACCTCGGCGGCGAACGCGCGCAGCTGGTCGACCATCGTGTTGACGGTCTCCTTCACCTCGAGGACCTCGCCCTTGACGTCGACGGTGATCTTCTTCGAGAGGTCGCCCTGCGCGACCGCGGTCGTGACGTCGGCGATGTTGCGCACCTGGTTCGTCAGGTTGTCCGCCATCTGGTTGACGTTCTCGGTCAGGTCCTTCCACGTTCCGCTGACGCCCTCGACCCTCGCCTGGCCGCCGAGCACGCCCTCGGTTCCGACCTCCTTGGCGACGCGGGTGACCTCGGCGCCGAACGCGGACAGCTGGTCGACCATCGTGTTGACGGTGTCCTTGAGCTGGAGCACCTCGCCGCGAGCGTCGACGGTGATCTTCTGCGTGAGGTCGCCCTGCGCGACTGCGGTCGTGACCGCCGCGATGTTGCGGACCTGATCGGTCAGGTTGCCGGCGAGCGTGTTGACGTTGTCCGTGAGGTCCTTCCACGTTCCGGAGACGCCGCGCACCTGCGCCTGGCCGCCGAGCTTGCCCTCGGTGCCCACCTCGCGGGCCACGCGCGTGACCTCGTCGGCGAACGAGGACAGCTGGTCGACCATGGTGTTGATCGTGTTCTTGAGCTCGAGGATCTCTCCCCGCACGTCGACCGTCACCTTCTTCGACAGGTCTCCGTTCGCGACCGCCGTCGTCACCTCGGCGATGTTGCGCACCTGTTCGGTCAGCGACGTCGCCATGAAGTTCACCGACTCCGTCAGCTGGCGCCACGTGCCGCTGACGCCTTCCACCTGGGCCTGGCCCCCCAGCCGGCCCTCGGAGCCCACCTCGCGTGCAACGCGCGTGACCTCGTCGGCGAACGACCCGAGCTGGTCGACCATCGTGTTGAGGGTGTTCTTCAGCTCGAGGATCTCGCCGCGTGCCTCGACGGTGATCTTCTGCGACAGGTCGCCGCGTGCGACGGCGGTCGCGACCTGGGCGATGTTGCGCACCTGACTCGTCAGGTTGTTCGCCATCTGGTTGACGTTCTCGGTGAGGCCGCGCCACGTGCCGCTGACGCCTTCCACCTCGGCCTGGCCCCCGAGGCGGCCCTCGGTGCCGACCTCGCGCGCCACGCGCGTGACCTCGTCCGCGAACGACGACAGCTGGTCGACCATGGTGTTGATCGTGTCCTTGAGCTCCGCGATCTCGCCCTTCACATCCACCGTGATCTTCTTGGAGAGGTCGCCGTTCGCGACCGCGGTCGTCACCTGGGCGATGTTGCGCACCTGCGTCGTGAGGTTCGCGGCGAGCGTGTTCACGTTGTCGGTGAGGTCCTTCCACACGCCGCTCACGCCTTCGACGTTCGCCTCGCCGCCGAGGCGGCCCTCGGTGCCGACCTCACGGGCGACGCGCGTCACCTCGACGGAGAACGCGCGCAGCTGGTCGACCATCGTGTTGATGGTGTCCTTGAGCTGGAGCACCTCGCCGCGGACGTCGACCGTGATCTTCTTCGAGAGGTCGCCGTTCGCGACGGCGGTCGTGACCTCGGCGATGTTGCGGACCTGATCGGTGAGGTTGCCGGCGAGGGTGTTGACGTTGTCGGTGAGGTCCTTCCAGACGCCGCTGACGCCCTCGACGTTCGCCTGGCCGCCGAGCTTCCCCTCGGTGCCGACTTCCTTTGCGACGCGCGTCACCTCGGCGGAGAACGCGCGCAGCTGGTCGACCATCGTGTTGACGGTCTCCTTCACCTCCAGCACTTCGCCCTTGACCTCGACGGTGATCTTGCGCGAGAGGTCGCCGTTCGCGACCGCGGTCGTGACGGCGGCGATGTTGCGCACCTGCGTGGTGAGGTTCGACGCGAGCCCGTTCACCGACTCGGTCAGGTCCTTCCAGGTGCCGCTGACGCCGGTGACCTGAGCCTGGCCGCCGAGCTTACCCTCCTCGCCGACCTCGCGCGCCACGCGGGTGACCTCGTCGGCGAACGACGACAGCTGGTCGACCATCGTGTTGATGGTGTTCTTCAGCTCCGCGACCTCGCCGCGGACGTCGACGGTGATCTTCTTCGAGAGGTCGCCCTTCGCGACCGCGGTGGTGACGTCCGCGATGTTGCGCACCTGGGTGGTGAGGTTCGCCGCGAGCGTGTTCACCGAGTCGGTGAGGTCCTTCCAGACGCCCGAGACGCCGCGCACCTTCGCCTGGCCGCCGAGCTTGCCGTCGGTGCCGACCTCGCGGGCCACGCGCGTCACCTCGTCGGCGAACGACGAGAGCTGCTCGACCATGGCGTTCACCGTCCGGCCGATGCGGAGGAACTCGCCCTTGACCGGGCGGCCCTCGATCTTGAGGTTCATCTTCTGCGACAGGTCGCCCTGGGCGACGGCGTCGATGACGCGCGCGACCTCGGTGGTCGGGCGGGCGAGGTCCTCGACGACGGTGTTGAACGCGTCCAGGGTCTCCGCCCAGTAGCCCGCCAGGCCGGCGCGGGACGCGCGCTCGGTCAGGCGGCCCTCCCGGCCGATCGCGCGGCCGACGCGGGTGATCTCCTTGGCGACCGCCTCGCGGCGATCGGCCACCTCGTTGAACGCGCGCCGGAGGTCGGCGCCCAGGCCGGCGCCGCGGGCGGGCAGCCGGAGGGCGAAGTCCCCGTCGCGGGCAGCGGCGAGCGCTGCGAGGAGCTCTTCCAGCTCCGCGCGGGTGACGTCGTGGTCACCGTTCCCGTTCCCAGTCACCGGCTGCGTCGACGACCGCCCCTCGGGCGTCGTACGCGCACCGCGTCCATGCGCGACGGCCACAGCTGCCCCCATGTCGAATGTTGTCCGAGCCGACTGAGGATAGGCCCTAAGTTAGGGCCTGTCTAGGCCGTTCGGCCCACCGTTGTAAAGCATCTTCCTATGCGTTGCCGAGGGCCTGGGCGAGGTCGGCCCAGATCTCCTCGGGGTCTTCGAGACCCACGCTGAGCCGCAGGAGCCCGCTCGGGACGCGGTCGCCCTCCCACCGGAACCGTCCCTCGAGCAGGCTCGTGACGCTCCCGAGCGAGGTGGCGTTCACCACGAGGCGGGTCGAGGTCTCCACCCGCCGCACTGCCTCCGCGTCCGCCACGTCGAACGAGATGAGGCTGCCGAGGCCGGGATAGCGGACGGTCTCCACCTTCGGATGGCCAGCGAGGCGCTCTGCGATGAACGCCGCCGACTCGACCTGGCGGTGCACCCGCACCTCGAGCGTGCGCAGGCTGCGGAGCAGCAGCCGGGCCGGCTCGGCTGCCGGGGAGATGCCCGTGCGGCTGCGGAAGGCACGCAGCGCCTCGGCCGCTTCCGGATCGCGGCAGACGACGGCGCCGAGCAGGACGTCGTCGTGGCCGCCGAGGTATTTCGTGACGCTGTGCAGGACGAAGTCGGCCCCGTGCTCGAGCGGGCGCAGGCCGACCGGGGTGGCGACGGTCGAGTCGACGAGGACCGGAGCGGGATGCGCCGCCGCGGCCACGAGGTCGGGCATCGTCAGCATCGGGTTGGACGGGGCCTCGAGCCAGACGAGCTGGACGTCCTCGGGCGGCGGGCCGGTCTGGTCGAACTCCACGTGGCGGAGCCCCCAGGGCTCCAGCGCCTCGAAGAGCTTGCCGGTGCCGAAGTACGCGCCGGCGGCGAGCGCGATCGTGTCGCCCGGCTTCAGGAGCGAGAGCGCGAGCGCGGTGGCGGCGCCGGTCCCGGACGGGAAGAGGAGCGCGGTCCCGCCGTCGAGCGCGCCGAGCGCCGCCTCTGCCGCGTCGATCGTCGGGTGCCCGTAGCGCGCGTAATAGAAGTCTCCGACCTCGCCCCGCTCGTACGGCCACAGGATCGCGTGCTCGTCCACGTCTGGACCTTATTCGGCCGTCGCCGGCCTGAGCTCGTCGAGGCGGCCGAGGCGTGAGAGCGCGGGAAAGAGCCGTGGCCACGTGGCGGCGATGCCGATCATCGCGGCGCCGCCTGCGACGACCGCGCCGACGGTGCCGATGAGCGACGCGACCGCGCCGGACTCGAACGCCCCCAGCTCGTTCGAGGCGCCGATGAAGACCCACTCCACGGCGTTCACGCGTCCCTGCAGCTCCATCGGGGTGACGAGCGCAAGGGTCGTCGCGCGGATGTTCACGCTGATCATGTCCACGAAGCCGGAGACGGCGAGCGCCGCGAGCGAGAGCGGCAGCGACTTCGAGAGCCCGAAGACGATCATCGCCGCGCCGAAGGTCGCGATCACCCCGAGCAGCGTTCGGCCAGCGCGCCGCCTCAGTGGCCGGCGCGCGAGCATCAGGCCGGCCGCGAGCGCGCCGACGGACGGCGCGGCGCGGAGCGCGCCGAGCCCGATGGGGCCGACGTCGAGAATCGTGCGCGCGAACACCGGTGCGAGCGCGATCGAGTCTCCGAGCAGCACGGCGAACAGGTCGAGCGAGATCGCGCCGAGCAGCATGCGCGTGCGCAGGATGAAGCGCACGCCGGCCACGAGGCTCTCCCAGTCGGGCGGCGGCTGGTCGGCGAGCGGGGCCGCCCGCGGCGACAGCGTCAGGATTCCGCCGATGGCGACGGCTACGAGGGCGGCGGCCACGGCGTAGGTCGCGACCGGATCGACCGCGAAGATGACGCCGCCGATCGCCGGGCCGGCGACGATTCCGATCTGTGAGGCGACGCTGCGCAAGGCGACCGCGCCGGCGAGCAGCTCCGTCGGGACGATCTCCGGTGTCAGCGCGCGCGTCGCCGGACTGCCGACGGCCGAGGCGACGCCGGCGATCGCGCCGACGACGAGGAACGGCCAGATTGCGTGCGCACCGGCGATCGTGATGGCGAGCAGGACGCCGACCATGGCCATCGTGAGGACCATCGACACCGCGGTGACCGCCTTTCGCGATACGCGGTCGGCGACCTGGCCGGCCGGCAGAGCGAGGAGCGGCAGGGGCACGAACTCGGCCAGCCCGACGAGCCCGAGGTCGAGCGGGTTGCGGTGCACGGCGTACACCTGCCATCCGATCGCGACCGCGATCATCTGCGACGCGACCCCGTTCGCGAGCGACGACGTCCACAGCAGCGCGAAGTCGCGCAGCTGCAGAGCCGGTGGAAGTCGCCCGCGCACCGCCCCAGGTTAGGCTCCGCTTCGTGGCGGACGCGCACGAGACGACGGAAGCGAAGCTCGCCTGGCTGCGCGAGCTTCGCGAGGAGGCGCTCCACGCCGGAAGCGAGAAGGCGGTGCAGCGCAGGCGGGACGAGGGGCGGCTACTGGCGCGGGAGCGAGCCGAGCAGCTGTGCGATCCAGGCTCGTTCGTCGAGATCGATCGCTACGTCCGCCACCGCGAGTCGAACTTCGGGATGATGGACCGCCGGCCGTACGGCGACGCGGTCGTGACCGGCTACGGCACCGTCTTCGGCCGCAAGGTGTTCGTCTTCTCGCAGGACTTCACCGTCTTCGGGGGCTCGCTGAGCGAGGTGTTCGCCGAGAAGATCTGCAAGGTCATGGACCTCGCGGTGAAGTACGGCTGCCCGGTCATCGGCATCAACGACTCGGGCGGCGCCCGCATCCAGGAGGGGGTCGTCTCGCTCGCCGGCTATGCCGAGATCTTCTGGCGCAACGTGCAGGCGTCGGGTGTCGTGCCCCAGATCAGCCTCGTCATGGGGCCGTGCGCCGGCGGTGCCGTGTACTCGCCCGCGATGACGGACTTCGTCTTCATGGTCGAGGGCTCGTCCTACATGTTCATCACCGGGCCCGACGTGGTGAAGACCGTGACGGGCGAAGAGGTCACGTTCGAGGAGCTCGGCGGTGCGTCCACGCACGCGGCGAAGTCCGGGGTCGCGCACTTCACCTCGCCCGACGAGACGGCGTGCCTCGAGGACGCGCGTTATCTGCTCTCGTTCCTGCCGCAGAACAATCGCGAGCGCCCGGCGTTCACGAAGCCGACCGACCCGCGCGAGCGCGAGGACGCGGAGCTCGACACGCTCGTGCCCGACAACCCGAACAAGCCGTACGACATGCACGACGTCATCCGTCGCGTCATCGACGACGGCGAGTTCCTCGAAGTGCACGAGCGTTGGGCGGAGAACATCGTCTGCGGCTTTGCGCGGCTCGGCGGGCACGCCGTCGGGGTGGTCGGCAACCAGCCGCGCACGCTCGCGGGCGTGCTCGACATCTCGTCGTCGGAGAAGGCCGCGCGGTTCGTCCGCACGTGCGACGCGTTCAACGTCCCGCTCGTCACCTTCGTCGACGTGCCGGGATTCCTGCCGGGAACGGCGCAGGAGTGGGGCGGGATCATCCGCCACGGGGCGAAGCTGCTGTATGCGTACTGCGAAGCGACCGTGCCGAAGCTGACCGTGATCACGCGCAAGGCGTACGGGGGGGCGTACGACGTCATGAGCTCGAAGCACGTGCGCGCCGACTTCAACTTCGCGTGGCCGACCGCCGAGGTGGCGGTGATGGGGCCGGAAGGCGCGGTCAACATCGTCTTCCGGAAGGAGCTCGAGGACGCCTCCGATCCGGAGGCGCGACGCGCAGAGCTGATCGCCGACTACAAGGAGCGCTTCGCGAATCCGTACTCGGCCGCGGAGCGGGGCTACGTCGACGACGTCATCGAGCCGCGCTCCACCCGTCGCGTTCTCATCGACGCCCTGGAGACAGCGCTGACGAAGTCGGAACCGCGTCCCGTGCGCAAGCACGGGAACATTCCCCTCTAGGTCACGGCTTCCCGGCATTCTCATTACGGGGACTGTCCCCGTGAGGGGGTACGTGAAGAAGCGGTGTGAGATCCGTCACGCGGGGTAGCGGCACTTCATGACGAAGAAGCAGCAACGCGTTCCCGGAATGCGCAGGTCGAGTCGCGCCGAGCGGCGCGGCGCGATGCCGGCGGCCGATGAGCCGCTCACCCGAGATCCGCACCCGCTCGAGGACGAGGCCGTGCCGGACGTGCGGGCGAAGAGCGGCGGTCACCGCAAGAAGACCGCCGACAAGTGGAACCAGTAGGCCCGTAGCACGGCCGCCGTCGCGAGAACGTCACGACTTCCCGGCACTCTCGTGGCGGGGACTGTCCCCGGCTATCCGGAGAGGCCGGCTTCGCGGAGCGGCCGCCGGCCCCAGGCAAACTCGTGCCGGTACCAGCCGGTGAGCTGCGCGAGCGCGACGCCGTACTCGGACGAGTGGATGAACCACCCGTTGCCGACGTAGATGCCCATGTGGTCGACCTCGGACGGGCTCGACCGCGGGCCGTGCGCCCCGAAGAAGATGACGTCGGCCGGCTGGAGGTTCGCGAAGTCGATCAGCTCGGAGCGCGGCACCTCGCCGCTCATGACGTACGTCGTCCGGCCGCGGAGCGTCGAGGAGAGGTCGCCTTCCCCCGGATAGCTCGTGAGCTTGTACACGCGCCAGACGAATCCCGAGCAGTCGTAGCCGCCGCGGGCCGGCACGCCGAAGTCCACCTCGTGGCCGTCGCTCGTCCCGCCCCACACGTACGGCATGCCGATGCGCGCGACCGCGGCGTCGATGATCCGCCGCTGCCACGTCGAGTACTGCGGGAGCGAGAACGTGTCGGCCAGGCCCTGCACGACCGGCGCGAGCCAGCCGGACGAGTGCATGAGCTGCGCCGCCGAGTACGCGGCCTCGGCGCGCGTGGCCGGGTCGTCGGGCAGCAGCTCGAGATAATCCTGCGCCGCGGGATGGTCGATGCGGAGGCCGAGCAGCCTCGCGACCACCTCGTTGCCGAACCGGTCGGGGATCGCGAGCCCCGCCGCCCGCGCGCCCCGTGCGAACTCGTTCGCGGCGGCGTCGAGGCCCATACCGTCGACGAGCTGCGCATCGAGCGTCGTCATCGTCGCCGCAGCCGCGCCGTGCGCGACCTTCGGCGCTTGCGTCGGCGGCGCCGGGGCGGGCGCGGCGACGGTGGTGGTGGTAGCCGGCACGGTCGTCGTCTGCGTCGGGTCGGTGGCCGCCGGATCGACGGCGGTCGTCGTCGCCGGGCTCGTCGTCTGCGT
This sequence comes from Gaiellaceae bacterium, assembly GCA_036260475.1. Lineage (GTDB taxonomy): Bacteria > Actinomycetota > Thermoleophilia > Gaiellales > Gaiellaceae > Palsa-739. Next base: position 11,850 of record DATAMX010000093.1, read on the forward strand.
CGGGTCGGTCGTGGTCGTCACGGGCGGCGCCGGCGCCGGCGGGGCCGGCGGCCCGAGGAGCCGCTGCAGGTCGAAGACGAGGTTCGCGAGCGCCTGATTCGTCAGCTTCGCGTCAGGATGGAACGTCGCCGGCGACTTCGTCCCCATCAGCCCGACGCCGGTGACGACCCGGATCTCCGGCAGCGCCCAGGAGCCGGCGCGATGCGCCGACGCGGCGGCGCTCCCCACCGGGAGCAGCGCAACGACAACGGCAATGACCCCTATTCGCAAGCCCACGTACGCCCTAGATCGACCCGGCCTCGATCTCACTTTAATCTCCTGATCGGTGGAAACCGAGATCAGCCCGGAGCCGAGCGAGGCGGAGCGGGCCGCCATCCTCGCCGCACTGGCCGATGGGGCTGAGAAGCCTGCGCCTGCGCCGTGGGAGCCCGGGGAGCCGGAACTGCCGTAACCACAGCGCTCGCCGGGCCGTTTTCCCTGCATGTTCGACGAGTGCATCCGCTGCAACACGGCTCCCGCCGTGGACGAGCTCGGGTACTGCGGACACTGCCACTGGGCGGTCCGGGCCGAGATCGAGGAGGGCCTGTACCAGCTACGCGAGTACCTCCGCAGCTGGGCCCGGTTCGAGGACTGGTGCGTGTCCCGCGGGCTCGCGACGCGCTGACGGCTACGCGCTGACCCGCGGCCGGAAGAGCGCCGGGGCGCTGCGCGCGTAGTCGAGCCCGGACGCCCACGTCAGGACGACCGCGACGAGCATCGACCACCACGCGACGCCCGTTCCCCAGGCTCCCGCGGCCGCGAAGCCCCCGAGCCCGGCTGCGACGGCCTGCGCCCACGTCTTCACCTTCGCCAGGTCGCGCGCGGCGATGACGATCCCGCGCTCGATCGCCGCCTGCCGCAGCCCGGTGATGAGCACCTCGCGCACGACGATCGCCGCCACCATCCACGCGGGGACGACGTGCTGGCCGACGAGCATGACGAGTGCGGCGAGCACGAGCACCTTGTCCGCGATCGGATCGAGAAGCGACCCGAGCGGAGACGTGCGCCCGTGGCGGCGCGCGAGCCGCCCGTCGAACCAGTCCGTCGTCATGGCGACGCAGAACACCGCGGTCGCCCAGTACGCATGACCGTGGAACGGCCAGGCGAAGAGCACGACCACGACGGGGACGGAGAGGGCCCGCGCGACGGTCAGCTGATCCGCGGGGCTCACAACGGAGACAATACGGCCCGCTGATGTTCGAGAAGGTTCTGGTCGCCAACCGCGGGGAGATCGCCGTCCGCATCTTCCGGACACTGCGCGAGCTGGGCGCGGGCTCTGTCGCCGTCTACGCGGAGCCGGACCGCGGCTCGCTCCACGTCGACTACGCGGACGAGGCATTTCTCGTCGCGAGCTATCTCCAGGCCGACGTCCTCGTGCAGACGGCACTACGCGCCGGCGTGCAGGCGGTGCACCCGGGCTACGGCTTCCTCGCCGAGAACGCGCCGTTCGCGCGGGCCGTCCTCGACGCCGGCCTCGTGTGGATCGGGCCGCCGCCGGAGGCCATCGAGCTGATGGGCGAGAAGACCCGCGCGCGCACCGCGATGCGGGCGGCAGGGGTGCCGATCATCCCGGGGACGACCGAGCCGGTGCCCTCGGTCGACGAGCTGCTCGCGCTCGGGGAGTCGATCGGCTACCCGCTGCTGATCAAGGCGGCGGCGGGGGGCGGCGGCAAGGGGATGGAGGTCGTCGCCTCGCCGGCCGACGCCGAGCGCGCGTTCGAGACGGCCCGCCGCCAGGGCCAGACGTATTTCGCCAACCCGGACGTGTACATCGAGAAGCTCATCCTCGATCCGCGGCACGTCGAGGTGCAGATCCTCGCCGACGCGCACGGCAACGTCGTCCATCTCGGCGAGCGCGACTGCACGATCCAACGGCGCCACCAGAAGCTCGTGGAGGAGACGCCTTCCCCCGCCGTCGACGAGGCGCTGCGCGCACGCATCGGGCGCATCGGCGTCGATGCCGCGCGCGCCGCGGGCTACGTCTCCGCCGGGACGATCGAGGGCCTGCTCACGCAGGACGGCGACTACTTCTTCATGGAGATGAACACGCGCATCCAGGTGGAGCACACGGTCACCGAGCTGGTCACCGGGCTCGACCTCGTGCGCGAACAGGTGCTCGTCGCGCTCGGCGAGCCGCTCTCGTTCATGCAGGAGGACGTCGAGCTGCGCGGCCACGCGATCGAATGCCGCATCAACGCCGAGGACGCGTCGCGCGCCTTCCTGCCGGCGCCTGCGCGCATCACCGCATACCGGGAGCCGGCAGGCCCGGGAGTCCGCGTCGACTCCGGTGTCGAAGAGGGGCGCGAGGTCGTCGCTGCGTACGATCCGATGATCTCGAAGCTGATCGTGCACGGCGTCGACCGCGAGCACGCGCGGCGGCGCATGCTGCGCGCGCTCGGCGAGTACGTGATCGAAGGGCCGACGACGCTCGTCCCATTCCATGCGGCGCTGCTCTCGCACGAGTGCTTCATCCGAGGCGAGACCTGCGCGGGCGTCGTCGAGTCGCTCGAGATCGAGACGGACGGTCATGCGCCGCGCGCGGTCGTCCCCGCCCGCACGGTCGAGGACGTGCGCGTCGTCGAGGTGGAGGGTCGCCGCTTCCAGGTGCGCGTCAGCGAGCCGGAGGCGCCGTGGCTCGAGCTCGCCCGGCGCCGCCGCGAGCGCGTGCGGGCAGGCCGAGCCGGCGGCACCGACGTCGTCATCTCCCCGATGCAGGGCACCGTGCTGTCGGTCGCCGTCGCCGAGGGAGACGAGGTCGAGGCGGGCGCGCTCATCTGCATCGTCGAGGCGATGAAGATGGAGAACGAGGTGCACGCCCACCGTGCCGGCGTCGTCTCCGAGCTGTCCGTCGCGCCGGGCGAGCCGGTCGCGAACGGTCAGGCGATCTGCGTCATCTCGGGCTGACGAGCCCCGAGTCGTACGCGGCGATCACGGCCTGCACGCGGTCGCGCACGTGCAGCTTGCGCAGGATCGACGACACGTGTGTCTTCACGGTTGTCTCGCTCAGGAACAGGTGCTCGGCCAGCTCGGCGTTCGACAAGCCGGTTGCGAGGAGCCGCAGGATCTCCTTCTCGCGGTCGGTCAGCTCGTCGAGGGAGCGGCCTGCATCGGGAGCCGCCTGCTGCGAGAAGCGCGCGACGAGCCGCTCCGTCGCGGCAGGCCCGAAGAGCGAGTTGCCCGCGGCGACGACGCGGATCGCGTCCACGAGCTCGGTTGGCTCGACGTCCTTCAGGAGGAAGCCGCTCGCCCCGGCACGAATGGCGGCGTACACGTACTCGTCCAGGTCGAAGGTCGTGAGAACGAGGATGCGGGCCTTCGCCCCGGCCTCGACGAGCCGGCGCGTGGCCTCGACGCCGTCGAGGTTCGGCATGCGGACGTCCATGAGGATGACGTCGGGGTCGAGCTCGCGTGCGAGCTCGAGCGCCTGCGCCCCGTCCGAGGCCTCGCCCACGAGCTCGAGGTCGGCGCGCTCCTCGATGACCATGCGGAACCCGCTGCGCACGAGCGGCTGGTCGTCGGCGACGAGGACGCGGATCACAGCGGGAACCTCGCAGAAACGCCGAATCCGCCGGTGCCGAGCGGCCCGGTCTCGAGCGAGCCGCCGAAGGCGCTGACTCGCTCGCGCATGCCGATGAGCCCGTGCCCGGCCCCGTCGCCGTTGCCTGCGCCGCCGCCGTTGTCGCGCACCTCGACGTCGAGCGCGTCGTCGCCGTAGCGGAGTGCGATGTCGGCCCGGGTCGCGTCCGCGTGCTTGAGCGTGTTCGTAAGCGCCTCCTGCACGACGCGGTAGGCGGACAGATCGACGCCGGCCGGCAGCGGTCGCGGCACACCCTCGACGGCAACCTCGACCGCGAGCCCGGCTGCACGCACCTGCGCGACCAGCTCGTCGATCCGGTCGAGGCCGGGCTGCGGTGCGTACTCCGCACCATTCTCGCGGACGACGCCGAGGAGGCGGCGCACCTCGGCGAGCGCGCTGCGCCCGCTCGCCTCGATCGCGCGCAGCGCCTCTCGCGCGCGCTCCGGCCTCGCGTCGAACACGTCGTTCGCCGCTGCGGCCTGCACGACCATGACGCTGACGTTGTGCGCGATGACGTCGTGCAGCTCGCGCGCGATGCGCGCCTGCTCTTCCGCGACTGCGCGCGCACGTTCGGCTTCCTGCTCGCGCTCGAGCCGCTCGGCACGCTCCTCGAGTGCCCGCATGTACGCGCGCCGCGTGCCGAGGTTGTCGCCGATCACCCATGCTGCGACGAGCGGAACAGGATAGGAGATTGCGGCATGCCAGTTGCCGAGAACGAGCACCGTCAGCGTCGCGGCCGCAGTTGCGGTCCCGGCCGCGACGGCGCTGTCGTAGCGCCTGAGGCTCGCCGCGACGGTGTAGACGGCGACTATGAGGGCGAACGGCGGCACCTGCGTGACCGCGACGGCCTGGACGATGAATGCCGCCGTGACCGCCGCCAGCACCGCGCGAGGGTGGCGCCGCCGGACGAGCAGCGGCGCCACCTGCAGCACGGCGAGCGGCACGCCGTCGGCCCACTGGTGCTGGTGCACTGCGCGGCCGACATAGCCGGCCGCGAGCGCGAGCACGAGTGCGACGTCGACGAGGGCCGGATGCCGCCTGAGCCAGTTCCAGACCATCGCCTCAGCCTATGACTACGCGTCTCTCGTTACATCCCGCCAGCCGGCGGCCACGACGGCGGCGACCGCCCAGACGACGAGGACGGCGGCGATGGCGGCGGTGGACATCGCGATGGTGGGGCCCTGCCGGGCCGCGTCGCCGAGTGCAGACGGGGTGAGCGCCTCGAGCGCCACGTTCGGCATGAGCTCGCGGACGATCCCGAGCGCGGAGATCGACGCGACGAGCGGCAAGATCGCGAGCCGGAACGCGAGGACGACGCCGATCGCGTACGAGCGCGAGCCGAGGAGCGCCGCGATCGCGACGGAGAGGACGTAGAAGAACGCCACCTCGAGCACCGTCCACAGTCCGGTGAGCGCGAGCAGCCGTACGCCCGGCGCAGGGCTCGAGCCTGCGAGGGCGACCGCCGACACCGCGGCGAGTGCGTACGCGCCGGCGACGAAGGGCAGGAGGTACGCGAAGCCTGCCGGTATGCGCGACAGGTAGAGCGCGACGCGCGAGCGCCCGGTGACGACGAGCTCGCGGTAGACGCCGGCATCCTTGTCGCCCGCGCCGATGCGCGAGCCGACGATCGCCGCGGCGGCGGCTCCGAGCATCGCGACGAGGGCCGCGAGGTGGGCGAGGTTCGTCACGCCGCCGGCGGGACCGTGCTTCGCTGCGTTCGAGACGTGCAGCAGCTCCATGACCGCGACGGTGATCGCGACGGCGACGACGGTCAGCACGGTGGTGACGGCCGCGAGGCCGCGGTTGCGCCGCAGCTTGAGGAGGTCCGCGCCCATCAGGCGCGGAGCGGGTAGGGCGAGGGCGGTCATGCTGCGTTCTCCAATCGGGTCGTGATCTCGAGGAAGCGCTGCTCGAGCGACGCGTGCTGCGGCTCGAGCCGGCGAACTGCGACGCCGGCCTCGACGAGGCGGCGGTTGAGGTCGGGGACCGCGGCGAGGTCGAGGAGCGACACGGCGAGGACGGTTCCGTCGTCGACGACGCGTTCGACGGCTCGGCTGCTGGCGAGCACGGTGCGCGCGCGCTGCGGGTCGTCCGCTTCCACGAAGAGGACGTGGCCGTCGCCGCGCAGCTCCGCGATGGAGCCCTGCGCGACGATCGTCCCGTGGTCGACGATGGCGACGTGGTCGCACGTCTTCTCCACCTCGTCGAGCAGGTGCGAGGAGAGGACGATCGTGCGTCCCTCCTCCACGAACGAGCGGACGAAGCCGCGGAACTCCTGGATGCCGGCCGGGTCGAGCCCGTTCATCGGCTCGTCGAGGATGAGCACCTCCGGATCTGCGAGGAGGCACCGCGCGATGCCGAGCCGCTGCCGCATGCCGAGCGAGTACGTCTTGACGCGGTCGTCGGCGCGAGCGGCGAGCCCGACCTGCTCGAGCGCGCCCTCGATGCGTGTGGCCGCATCGCCGCCGCGTGCGGCGGCGACGACGCGGAGGTTCTCGCGGCCGGTGAGATGGCCGTGGAAGCGGGGTTCCTCGACGATGGCGCCGATGCGTGCGAGTGCCTCGGTACGGCGCTGCGGGACCGGTAGCCCGAGCAGCTTCATCTCGCCCGACGTCGCGGGCGTGAGCCCGAGCAGCATGCGGATGAGGGTCGTCTTGCCGGCGCCGTTCGGGCCGAGGTAGCCGAAGGCGGATCCGCGAGGGACGCGAAGGTCGACGCCGCGGACGACCGTCCGCTCGCCGAAGCTCTTCGTCAGTCGCGCGGTCTCGACGACGTAGGGGGAAATCGATGTGGTTTGCATGCCTCCAATCGAAGCTGCGCGGCCGCCGCTGCGCCTCGGGCGCAAGGACCGTCCTCGGTCATTCGAAGGGATGAAGTCGAGGTCGTCTATTCGGCGATGCGAACGCCGGCCCAGACGCCCGCGACACCGCCGACGGCGCTGAAGAGGATCGACTGCATCGAGAGCTGGCCGGCGCCCCAGAGATCGGGCACGAACCCGCCGAGGAGCATCCCGAAGCTCGCGCACATCGCGATCACGCCGCGTCCCATGGACAACTGATCGGCACCGAAGCCGCCGGTCGTTAGAGTCACCCGCGGCGTGGACCTGTACGAGTATCAGGGCAAGGAGCTCTTCAAGCGCGTCGGCATCCCCGTCTCGGAGGGCCGCCGCGCCGACTCGCCGCAGGAGGCGCGCGCGGCGGCCCAGGAGCTCGGCGGCCCGGTCGTCGTCAAGGCGCAGGTCCTCACCGGCGGTCGCGGCAAGGCCGGCGGCGTGAAGCTCGCCGAGGGGCCCGACGACGTCGAGCAGAAGGCGAAGGACATCCTCGGCCTCGACATTCGAGGCCACGTCGTACGCCGTCTCTGGATCGAGCGGGCGTCCGACATCGCCAAGGAGTACTACCTGTCCATCACGCTCGATCGCGGCGCGAAGAAGCCGCTCTTCATGTTCACGACGCAGGGCGGCGTCGAGATCGAGCAGGTCGCGGAGGAGAATCCGGACGCGCTCGTGCGCCTGCACGTCGACCCGTCCGAGGGGTTCCAGCCGTGGGTGGCGCGCAGGCTCGTGTACGGCGCAGGCGTCACCGACCCGTCCGAGCAGAAGCAGATCGCGGCCATCGTCGAGCGGCTCTATCGCGCTTTCGTCGAGTTCGACGCGGTGCTGTGCGAGGTCAATCCGCTGATCGTCACGCCGGACGGCACGGTGAAGGCGCTGGACTCGAAGTTCACCGTCGACGACAACGCGCTCTTCCGGCACCCGGACGTCGCGGAGATGCGCGACACCGCGGCTGCCGACCCGATCGAGGCGTTCGCGCGAGAGAAGGGCGTCACGTACGTGAAGCTCGACGGCAGCGTCGGCATCATCGGCAACGGCGCCGGCCTCGCGATGTCGACGGTGGACGTCGTCGCACATGTCGGCGGCCGGCCGGCGAACTTCTGCGACCTCGGCGGCGGCGGCTCGGCCGAGGGCGTCGTCGACGCACTCGAGGTGATCACGCGCGACCCGCAGGTCAAGTCCATCTTCTTCAACATCTTCGGCGGCATCACGCGCGGCGACGAGGTCGCGCGCGGGATCCTGGAGGCGCTCGACCGCCTCGACATGTCGCGATACCCGATCGTCGTTCGCCTCGACGGGACGAACGCGGAGGAGGGTCGCCGCCTCCTCGCCGACGCAGGCAATCCGAACATCCACCCCGAGTCGACGATGCTCGAGGGCGCGCGGCGCGCAGTGGAGCTGGCCGCATGACCGACGTCTGGTCCGATCGCGCAGACGCGTATCGCCGCAGCGAGATCCACGCGGCCGGCGAGGATCTCGACCTCGTCGTCGAGTGGTGCGAGCCCGGGCCGGGCGTCACCGTGCTCGACGTCGCCACCGGTGGAGGACACGTCGCACGGCGCCTGCGCGAGGCCGGCGCGACCGTCGTCACCACCGATCCTGCGCCGGGCATGGGCGCCGACACGACCGCGACCGCCGAGAGCCTGCCGTTCGCGGACGAGAGCTTCGACGCAGTCGCGTGCCGGCTTGCCGCACACCATTTCTCCGACGTCCTGGCAGCGGTGAAGGAGATGGCGCGGGTCAGCCGCGGCTCCGTCGTGATCTGCGACAACACCTTCGTCAGCGAGGTCTCGGAGGAGGCGGACCGCCTCCGCGACCCGAGCCATGTGCGCAACTACGGCGTGGCCGAGTGGGAGAGCTTCTTCGAGCTCGCCGGGCTCGGCATCGCCGAAGAGCGCCATTTCACGCGGCCGCTCGAGATCGAACCGTGGCTCGCCCGGGTCGAGTGCACGGGAGAGGACGCCGCCCGCGTGCGCGAGCTGCTCGGCGACCGCGTCGTCGACGGCTGGATGCCGCTCCCGACGCTCGTCCTCAAGGGGACGAAGTAATGGCGATCATCGTCGACCGCGAGACGCGACTCTGCGTCCAGGGCCTGACCGGCAGCGAGGGGCGCTTCCACGGCCTGCGCAACCGCGCCTACGGCACGAACCTCGTCGCGGGCGTCACGCCGGGCAAGGGCGGCCAGGATGTCGAGGGCGTTCCGGTCTTCGACACCGTCGCCGATGCGGTCGACCGGGTCGGCGCGAATGCGAGCCTGATCTTCGTGCCGGCACGTTTCGCCGCCGACGCGGTGTACGAGGCGGTCGACGCCGGCATCGAGACCGTGATCTGCATCACCGAGCACATCCCGGTGCACGAGATGCTGCGCGCGTACACGTACTTCCGCCCGAAGGGTGTGACGATGATCGGCCCGAACTGCCCGGGTGTGCTCTCGCCCGGCAAGGCGAACGTCGGGATCATCCCGGCGGAGGTGTTCAAGCCCGGCACGATCGGGCTCGTCTCCCGCTCCGGGACGCTGACCTACCAGATCGGCCACGAGCTCACGCAGCTCGGGCTCGGCAACTCCACGATCGTCGGGATCGGCGGCGATCCGGTCGTCGGCTCCTCGTTCGTCGACGTGCTCGAGAAGTTCGAGGCCGACGAGCAGACGGAGCTGATCGTCCTCGTCGGCGAGATCGGCGGCGACGAGGAGGAGAAGGCGGCCGCCTACGTGGCCGAGCACGTGACGAAGCCGGTGCTCGCCTACATCGCCGGCTTCGCCGCGCCGCCTGGCAAGACGATGGGTCACGCGGGCGCGATCATCTCGGGCTCGTCCGGGACGGCGGCAGGAAAGAAGGAGGCGCTCGAGGCCCGCGGGATCGCGGTCGGCACGACGCCGACCGAGGTCGCGCAGATGGTCGCCGCGCGCCTGAAGTAATAGCCTCTGGGACGTGCAGGTCTGCGCCGCGTGCGGCAACGAGCTTCCCGAGGGGGCGAAGTTCTGCCACGAA
>DATAMX010000118.1:0-6327 GCA_036260475.1 Gaiellaceae bacterium
CGCCGGCGGCGTCCGCTCGCAGGCGGACCTCGGCGCGCTCGCCGCCGTCGGCGTCGAGGGCGCGGTGGTCGGCCGTGCGCTACTTGAATGATCGCCGGTGTCAGACACGCAGTTCGGTGTCTGACACCGGTGTTACTCCAAGAGGCGAAGCTCCAGAACGTTTGACGCGTCGAAGCCGCGGATGCGCAGGAGCGCGCCCGCCGCGACGACTGCTGCGCCCGCAGGCATGAGCCCGACGAGCTCGGCGCCCGCCAGCTCGACGCCGCGTGCGTCCGCCTCGCGTTCAACGGCGGCGACGATGTCGTGCAAGGCAGACGCTTCCCAATCCTCGACGTTCATGCTGATCTGCGCGTGGCCCGCGCTCGGCAGGTCGAGGCCCAGCGCGCGGACGCCGGGAAACCCGCCGTCGCGCTCGCGGACCGTGCGCGCGATCGCACGGGCCGCCTCGACGTCGGCGTGGACGAGGTTCACGTTGAACGCGATCAGCGGACGGCGGGCACCGACGATGACGCCACCCGCCGACGGATGCAGCTGCGACGGCCCGAAGTCGGGCGCGAGCTCGCCCGAGTCGATCCGGCGCTGCAGCTGCTCCGGGCCTCCCCGTCGGAAGAACGCCGGGCCTCGTCCCTCGCCCAGCTCGGCGTAGAGGAAGACAGGCAGGCCGAGCTCGTCGCCGACTCGGCGCGCGACCTCGCGCGCGCACGCGCGTGCACGCTCCGCGTCCTCCGGTCGTATCGGCACGACGGGAACGATGTCCGCGGCGCCGATGCGCGGGTGCACGCCTTCGTGCGCCCGCAGGTCGATGGAGTCTCGCGCGCACGCAATGCCGGCGAGCAACGCATCGGCGATCGAGGGCTCGTCGCCGACGAGGGTGAAGACGGACCGGTTGTGGTCGGCGTCGACGTGCACGTCGAGCACGCGCGCGTGCGCGGAGAGCGCGGCGCCGATCGCGTCGACGACCGCGCGGTCGCGGCCTTCGGAGAAGTTCGGGACGCTCTCTAGCGGGAGCACGCGCAGAGACTACGCGCGCACGTAGGGCGCGCAGTCCTCGCAGACCTGGGGCGGGACGAGGCCCAGCCGCATGCCGAGGTAGAACGCCCTGCACCCGACGCAGAGGCCGAAGCCGGACTCGAGCGACGCGAAGAGCGCGATCACGCCCACGAGAGCGAGAGCCGCCGTGTGCTGGCCGGCCGCGTACCAGAGGAGGCTCGCGGTCACGGTGAAGGCGGCGCCGATCGACTGGGCGAAACGCTTGGCCGGCCCCGGCGAGTAGCGGTGGCTCAGGTGCAGGCGAGGCGTGACGACGCGCGTCGCGACGAGCGCAAGCGGGCTGAGCTTCGGCCCCGTGAGCGCACGGGCGACGAACCCGTAGGCGAGCACCGGCAGGATCCAACCCTGCTGGAATGCGATCGTCGCCACGGCCAGCACGGCGACGACGCCCGCGACGAGCCGCGCGGACGTCTCGTTGACAGGGTTCGGAAACGAGAAGAGACCCCGCATGACCACCCGTAAGTCAGCGTATCGATCGCTCACGTCGCTGCAGCGAGACCTCGCGCGCTGTCGCGCGTGCGTCGAGGCGGGTTTCCCGCTCGAGTCGCTGCCCGTGCGGGCGCCGTTCGCGGACCAGCGCGCCTATCTGTACGGACAGGCGCCGGGCATCGTGGAAGGTGAGGAGCGTCTGCCCTGGCGCGGCCGCGCCGGGCAGACGCTCCGCCGCTGGCTCGAGCTGGACGAGGACGCGTTCTACGCGACGTTCTATTGCGCGTCCGTGACGCGCTGCTATCCAGGCCGCCCCGCGTCCGGACGCGGCGACCGCACCCCGACGCCGCGGGAGCGCGACCTGTGCGCGTTCTGGCACCGCTGGGAGCTCGAGCTTCTCCGCCCGCAGCTGATCGTGACCGCGGGCGGGCTCGCGCTGAAGGCGCTCCTCGGCCTGCCGTCGCTGACGGAGTGCATCGGCGAGCGGTACGAGCTCGACGGGGTGCCCGTCGTCCCGCTTCCCCATCCCTCCGGGGCGAGCAGCTGGCCGAACCTCCCGGCAAACCGCGCGCGACTCGACCTGGCTCTCTCCCTCGTGCAGCAGGAGCTCGCGCGTCTACATTGAGAATGTGAGTGCCGTCCCGTACCGGGCGACGTTCGTACGCCTGCTCGGCTTTCTCCGCCCATACCGGCTCGGCCTCGCCGTCTCCGTGCTCCTCGCCGTCGGATCGCAGGCGGCGCAGATCGCGCTCGTGTGGCTGACGGGGCGCAACGTCATCGACCACGCGCTCATCCACCACGACCGGCACCGCCTCTGGATGACGGTGGGCGAGATCGTCGCGCTCGGATTCGTGCGTGCCGGGCTCATGCTCGGTCGCCGGCTCCTGTCGGGCAAGCAGGCGCTCGACGTGGAGATGGACATACGCAGCGGCATGTACGCCCATCTCGTCCGGCTCTCCTTCGGCTTCTACGACCGCCACCAGACGGGTCAGCTGATGTCGCGCGCGACGGTCGACCTCCAGGGAGTGCGCTTCTTCCTCGGCTACGGCCTGATCTTCTTCTTCCAGAACGTCCTCACGGTCGTCTCGGTGACCGTCGTCCTCTTCTTCTTCCAGTGGGAGCTCGCGCTCATCGCACTCGCGATCACGCCGCCGCTCGTCGTGCTCGCGTACCGGTACAGCCACGTCGCACACCCGACGCTGCGCGACGTCCAGCAGCGACTGGCCGACGTCGCCACGGTCGCCGAGGAGAACATCGTCGGCGTCCATGTCGTAAAGGCGTTCGCGCAGGAGGACGCCGAGGTGGCGAAGTTCAATCACCGCTCCGAGCGCGTCTTCCAACAGACCCTGCGGGCGAACCGGCAGCGTGCGACGTACGTCCCGCTCATCTCGTTCGTGCCGCTGCTCGCACAGGCAGCGGTGCTCCTCGTCGGCGCGCGCATGGTCGCGCGCGGCCAGCTGACGCCGGGGAGCTTCAGCGCGGTCTTCCTGTACCTCGGCATGCTCGTCATGCCGTTGCGCTCGCTCGGGATGTGGATCGGGCAGGCACAGCGCGCGACTGCTTCGGGCGAGCGCATCTTCCAGGTCATGGACGAGTCGGAGGAGATCGCCGATCGCGCGCAGGCGCGCGAGCTGGAGCCCGGCCCCGGCGCAATCCGCTTCGAATCGGTTTCCTTCGAATACCTCCCGGGTCGCCCGATTCTGGAGGGCATCGACCTCGAGATCGCGGCCGGGAAGAGGATCGCGCTCATCGGCCACACCGGATCGGGCAAGACGACGCTGACCTCGCTCGTCCCTCGCTTCTACGACGTCACGTCCGGGCGCGTGACCGTCGACGGCGTCGACGTGCGCGATCTGACGCTCGCATCGCTCCGCGGCGCGGTCGGAGTCATCTCGCAGGATCCGTTCCTGTTCTCGGCCACCGTGCGCGAGAACATCGCCTTCGGCCGAGCCGATCTCTCCGCCGGCGAGGTCGAGCGCGTCGCCCGGCTCGCGCAGGCGCACGAGTTCGTCGAGCGCCTCCCGCAGGGCTACGACACCGTCATCGGCGAGCGCGGGATCACGCTTTCCGGCGGCCAGCGCCAGCGCATCGCCATCGCACGCGCCCTCGCGGTCGACCCGCGCATCCTCGTCCTCGACGACGCGACCGCGTCGGTGGACGCCACCACCGAGGCGCTGATCCGCGCCGGCCTGCGCACGGCGATGGAGGGACGGACGACGCTCATCATCGCCCACCGCCTGTCGACGATCGCGCTCGCGGACGAGATCGTCGTGCTCGCGGACGGACGCATCGCCGCGACCGGACGGCACGACGAGCTCGTCGGCACGAGCGCCGTCTACCGGGAGATCTACGAGCACGGGCTGCTCGAGCAGCAGTTCGCGGACGCGGTCGAGTCGCGGGCGGAAGTGGCATGAGAGTCCACCAGGCCGGCTCGCATCTCACGCAGCAGCGCGGAGCGCACGTCGACGACTGGTCGTGGCGGACGACGCGGCGCCGCTTCGGGACGCTCTGGCGTCTGACGCGGCCGTACCGCGGCCGCACGGGTCTCTCGGTCGTGTCCCTCCTCACCGCGACGGCGACGGCGCTCGCGCCGCCGTACCTCGCGAAGTACGCGCTCGACGACGCCGTCAACGGCCACACCGGAGCAAAGCTCGAGATCGTCGTCGGCATCTTCGTCGCCGCCGGCCTCGCCAACTGGGGCATGACGTACGTCGAGACGTATCTCACGGGCTGGGTCGGAGAGCGGATCCTCGCCGACCTGCGCAACCAGCTCTTCGGACACCTACAGCGGCTGTCTCTCGGCTTCTACGAGCGCAACCGCGCCGGCGTGATCATCAGCAGGCTGACGAACGACGTCGAGGCGATCGACCAGCTCGTCACCGACGGCGTGACGACCCTCGTGCAGAGCTCGCTCACGCTCGTCGGCACTGCGGTGCTCCTGTTCGTCCTCGACTGGCGCCTCGCCCTCGCGACGTGCGCGGTGATCCCGCTGATGAGCCTGGCCACGGTCATCTTCCGCAAGCACTCCGCGCGCGCGTACGCGGCAGTGCGGGAGCGTCTCGGCCTCGTCACCGCCACGCTCGCGGAGGACATCGCCGGCATGCGCGTCGTGCAGGCCTTCACGCGTGAGCAGGCCGCGTACGCGAACTTCCGCGAGGTGGCCCTCCGCTACCGCGAGTCGAACATGCAGACCGTCGTGCTCAACGGCCTCTACTTCCCCTTCGTCGACCTCCTCTCGACCGTCGCGTTGGCGGTCGTGCTCGGCTACGGAGGCCATCTGTACTTCGCGCACTCGATCTCGCTCGGAACCCTCTTCGCGTTCATGCTCTACGTGCAGAACTTCTTCGACCCGGTGCAGCAGCTGTCGCAGCTGTACAACACGTTTCTCTCCGCGACGGCGGCGCTCGACAAGATCGTGGGAGTGCTCGAGCAGCAGCCGGAGGTCGCGGATGCACCGGGTGCGGTCGACCTTCCGGCGATCGCGGGTCACGTGCGCTTCGAGGGCGTCCGGTTCTCGTACGGCCGCGGAGAGGAAGTGCTGCACGGGCTCGATCTCGACGTCCCGGCAGGAACGACGGTCGCGCTCGTCGGCCACACCGGAGCCGGGAAGTCGACGATCGCGAAGCTGCTCGCGCGCTTCTACGAGCCGACTGCCGGACGCATCACCATCGACGACCTCGACCTCGACGAGGTGACGCAGCGCTCGCTGCGCGGCCAGCTCGGCGTCGTGCCGCAGGAAGGCTTTCTTTTCGCGGGCACGGTCGCCGACAACATCGCCTTCGGCAGGCCCGATGCAGATGCGGACGAGATCGTGCGCGCAGCGCAGGTCGTCGGGGCACACGACTTCATCCTCCGGCTCGAGGACGGCTACGAGACGCAGCTCGGCGAACGCGGCTCCCGGCTCTCGCTCGGGCAGCGGCAGCTCGTCGCCTTCGCACGCGCGCTGCTCGCCGACCCACGCATCCTCATCCTCGACGAAGCTACGTCGTCGGTGGACATCGGCACCGAGCGCAAGATCGAGGAGGCGCTTCGCATCCTGCTCGCGGAGCGCACGGCGTTCGTGATCGCGCACCGCCTGTCGACGATCCGCGACGCCGACCTCATCGTCGTGCTCGAACACGGCCGGATCGTCGAGCAGGGATCGCACGAGGAGCTCCTCGCCCGCCGAGGCCTGTACACGTCGCTCTACGGCGACTGGGCCGTCGACGTCGCGTAGGCCTCCGCCATCGCGATCCGCTGCGCGATGGTCGGGTGGTTCTCCTCCATGACGTAGTTCCACGTCGACGGGCTCGGCTCCTCCAGCGTCGTCGGCACGAAGCGGCGGAAGAGCCCGATCGCGTCCTTCGGATCCCGCGTCGTGACGAGCGCCCGCCAGTCGGCCTCGGCCTCCATGCGGCGGCTTATCGCGTTCCGGATCGGCAGCGCGAGCAACTGCAGCACGACGAGCGCGAGCAGCACGAGTGGGACCGCCTCGGCTCTGTTCATGCCGCCTCGCCGCCGCGCGACGAGAGCGAGTAGGAACGTCCCCGGGAACGCGAATAGCGCGTACCAGCCGACGTCCTTCCAGATGTGGTTGCGCGCGAGGTGTCCGAGCTCGTGCGCCATCACGATCTTCAGCTCGCCGGTCGTGAAGCGTCCGTCGAGGAGCGTGTCGAAGAGGACGACGCGCCTGCTCGGGCCGATGCCCGTCGCCTCTGCGTTCGGCAACGAGGTGACCTCGTGGATTCGGTCGACCACGACGGGGACGTGAGCGACGTGCTCCTGCCGTTCGAGCTGAGCTGCGATCCGTTGCAGCTGCGGATCGGCAAGGCGATGCGTGCCGAGGAGATACGGATCGACGAACGCAAA
>DATAMX010000197.1:0-39621 GCA_036260475.1 Gaiellaceae bacterium
CACGGGCGACACGCAGCCGATCATGCGCATCGTCGAGCTCTTCCCCGCGCCGTTCGGGCCGAGGAAGCCGAATGCCTCGCCCTTGCGGACGTCGAAGTCGATGCCGTCGACGGCGGTGAGGCCGCCGAACCGCTTCGTCAAACCACGTGCATGGATGAGCGCGTCCCCTGCAGACACGCTCCGACGGTATCTCTTCCACGCCCGGTGTCAGACACGAACTTCGGTGTCCAACACATGTCTGGCAGAGGAGGACCTAGGGTCGCCCGCGCTCCAACGCTTCCGCGATCTCTTCCAGCTCGTGCTCGTCGGCGAAGACGATCTCGACGCGTCCGCTCGTGACCTTCGCGTGGAACCCGGTGATGCGCTCGAGCGCGTCGCGGACGCGCGCGGCAAGTGCCGGGTCGACCGGCGTCGCGCGGACGCGCGGCTTCTGCTTCGCGCCCGCCCACTTCGCACGCTGCTCGGCGACGCGCACCGAGAGCCCCTTCTGCACGATCTCGCGCGCGAGCCGGCGACGGCCTTCGTGGTCGGGGACGGCGAGCACGGCACGTGCGTGACCTTCCGTCAGCTGGCCGCGCTCCACCATCCCGAGCACGTCGTCCGGGAGGTCGAGCAGCCGGATGCGGTTCGACACCGACGGCTTCGAGCGGCCGACGCGCTCAGCCACCTCGCCGAGCGAGAGCGAGAACTCGTCGATGAGCACTGCGTACGCGCGCGCCTCCTCCACCGGCGTCAACTGCTCGCGTGCGACGTTCTCGACGAGGCCGAGCAGGAGCGTGTCGCGGTCGTCGGTCTCGCGGACGACGGCCGGGACCGTCTGCCGTCCGGCCTCGCGGGCCGCGCGCCAGCGGCGCTCCCCCGCCACGATCTCGTAGCCGCCCGCGGTGCGCGGGCGCACGAGCAGGGGCTGGATGACGCCCTGCGCACGGATCGACTCCGCGAGGCCCGAGCCCGCCTCGCCGTCGAAGCGCTTGCGCGGCTGACGCGGATTGGCGTGGATCACGTCGACCGACAGCTCGATCAGCTCGGGCGAGCCGGGCTCGAGGCCGCCCACGAGGACCTCGAGGCCGCGGCCGAGGCCTCGCCTGTTAGTTGCGCTCGACAAGCTCCATCGCCACCTTCCAGTAGGCGTCCGCTCCGGCGGAGCGGCGGTCGTACGCGATCGCCGGCAACCCGTGGCTCGGCGCCTCGGCGAGGCGCACCGAGCGGGGGACCGACGTCCTGAAGACGAGCTCCCCGAAATGCCGGCGCACCTCCGCCTCGACGTCCTGAGCCAGGCGTGTGCGCGCATCGACCATCGTCATCAGCACGCCGCCGATGCCGAGGCGCGGATTGAGCCTGCGGCGGATGAGATCGATCGACTGCATGAGCTGCGTCAGTCCCTCGAGCGCGTAGTACTCCGCCTGCACGGGGACGAGCACGCGGTCGGCAGCTGCGAGCGCGTTCACGGTCAGAGGGCCGAGCGCCGGCGGGCAGTCGATGAAGACGAAGTCGTACCCGGACGTGCCCGACGCGAGCGCTTGCGCCAGGTAGCGCTCTCCGTCGTCGCGCGCGGCCAGCTCGACGACCGCGCCGGCGAGGTCGGGCTTCGACGGGACGAGGTCGAGGTTCGCGAAGGCCGTGTGCTTGGCCAGCTCGCCGAGCGGAGCGCCGTCGAGCAGGTCGTAGCTCGAGGTCCCGTTCGCGCGCATCCCGAGGCCCGAGGTGGCGTTCGCCTGCGGGTCGAGGTCGACCACGAGCGACCGCTCGCCGGCCTCGGCGAGGCACGCGGCGAGGTTGATCGCCGTCGTCGTCTTTCCGACGCCGCCCTTCTGGTTCGCGAGCGCGTAGATCCGGGTCACAGGGTGCATTGTTGCTTCAAGGCCGGACAGGGGAAGATGCGACCGACATGCTCAGGCTGGCCCTTCTGCTGAGCGCGACGATGCTTGCCGGGTTGTCGCCGCAGGCGCTCCTGACGGCGCTCCTGAAGTCCCCCATCCCGGACGCCGAGCTCCCGCACGGCTTCTCGCACGCCCGCGCCGAGAAGCAGGCCCTGACCGCGAACGCCCGCAAGTACCACGCGGTCGGGCTCGTCGACGTGGCCCTGAACGGGCCGGACGCCGAGGACGCCTTCGCCTGGATCGTCTTCCCGAGCCACGCGGACGCGATCGCCGATCTCGACCATCCGGTGCTCGGAAACGGCGTCAAGGTGATCGACACCGTCACCGGGATCAGGGAGAGCCTCGTCCTCACCGGCTCGCTGAACGGCGATGCGGTCACCGACGCGGCGGCTGTGGTGGGCAACGTGCTCGTGCAGGGCGTGGTCGCGTCCTCGAAGGTGCGCGTGCCGACGGCGGTCATCCTGCTCCGGGCGGCCATGGCGCACCTGAAGCACGTGCGGCGCTAGCCCAGGGGGCGCTTCTTCGGCATCCCCGCGCGGCGCGGGAAGCCGGACGGAGTCGGCGCGAGCTTGCGGATGACGGCGAGGCCGTCGCGCTCCTCGGGAACGTCCCCGCCGAGCAGCGACGAGACGCGGGCCACCACGGACAGGTCGGCCGACGGGCCGACCCAGAGGATCGCGGCGCCGCCCGGCCGCACGAGCGACAGGCAGAGCTCGGCGGCCACGGGCGGCGGCGCCAGCGCCTTCGCGAGCGCCAGGCCGTACACGTCCGGCTCCTGCTCCTCGGCGCGGCCCCAGACGACTCGCGCATTCGGCGGGGCCCAGTGCTCGAGGAAGTCGCACTTGCGCCGTGAGGCTTCGAGCAGCGTCACCTCGCGGTCGGGCAATGCCTGCGCGAGCGGGATCCCGGGTGAGCCCCCTCCCGACCCCACGTCGACGATCGGCCCCTCGAAGCCGCGCACGAGATCGAGCGCACGCAGTGCGTCGTCCACGAGCATCGCGCGGGCCTCCGCCTCGTCTCGCAGCGCCGTCAGCCCCGGCGTCGCGAGCACGGCGCGGAGCCAGTCAGTCGGCTGGGACGACGACGACGTAGCGGTTGGGCTCCGTGCCCTCGGAGCGAGTCTCGACGCCGGCGCGCTCCTTCAGCGCGAGATGCACGACCTTGCGCTCGACCGCCGTCATCGGCTCGAGGTCGGCGGGCTCGCCGCTCGCGCTGACCTGCTCGGCCGTGCGCAGCGCGAGCGCCTCGAGGGTCGCACGCCGCCGCTCGCGATACCCGGCAGCGTCAACGACGATCTCCTTGCGCTCCTCACCACGCCGGTACGAGATCGCGTTGAGGAGGTACTGGATGGCGTCGATCGTCTGCCCGTGACGACCGATCAGAAGTCCCGCGTCGGACGCCGTGCACGTTGCGGTGAGCGACTCCTCGTCCTCTCGGACGTCCACGCGGGCCTCGACGCCGAGTGCGTCCGTGATGCGCATCATCAGCCCGCGCACGTCGGACGCCGCGTCGCTCTCGTCGATCGCCGACACGGCGACCGCGTCCGCGGGCAGCAGAGCGACCACCCGCGCCGGCGCGTATCCGACGCCGAGCAGGCCGCGCTCGCCCTCGGAGACGACCTCGAACTGCACGGCGGACTTGTCCAACCCGGGATGGCGCAGCTCGAGCTCGCGCAGCGCCGCCCACTTCGCCTCGCCGACCGTCTCACCGGTCGCCTCGACGGTCACGTTGGTCATCGCCTGCGCGCCGTGCCCTTCTTCCGGCGCACCTTGCGCGGCTGCCCGGCCGGGCGTGAAGCACCCGTCTTCGGCTCTTCGGGCGCGGCCGGCTTCGCGCCGTTGCCGCCCCCGTCGTCCTTCGGCGGTGTGCGCGACGTTCGCTTGAAGAGATCGGGAGGCGGCGTCTTCGGCATCAGCCGCCGGGTGATCAGCCCCTGACCGACCGTCCACAGGTTCGTCGTCACCCAGTACAGGACGAGACCGGCGGGGAAGCGGGCGATGACGAAGACGAACACGAGCGGCATGAACATGAAGAGGATCCGCTGCGTCTTGTCCGCGGTCGCGGACATGTACAGCGTCGAGGCCATCTGGCTCGCGACGTAGACGACGAGCAGCACGTACCCGCCCCAGTGCGACGTCGTGTGATCTGCGATGGACGGGATGAAGTGTAGGAACGAGAGGCTGCCCGGATGCTTCGCCGCGGGCTCGTGCGAGAAGGTGCGCAGCGAGTAGTACAGCGCGATGAAGACCGGCAGCTGGAACAGCATCGGCAAGCACGACGCCGCGGGGTTGATGTTGTTCTCGCGGTAGAACTTCATCAACTCCTCGTTCTGCTTCGCCTTGTCGCCCTTGTACTTCTTCTGAATCTCCTTCATCTGCGGCGCGAAGCGCTGCAGGTTCTGCATCGAGTGGATCTGCTTCACCGTCAGGGGGACGAGCAGCATCCGGACGACGATCGTGGTGGCGACGATCGCCCACGCCCACGGCAGATGCAGCGTGCCGTGGAACCAGTCGAGAACGTGGCGTGCCACGGTCTCGAGCTGACTGATGATCGGGATCTTGAAGAGGATCATCGGACCGGGTCGAAGCCTCCCCGGCTCCACGGGTTGCAGCGCAGGAGTCGCCAGACGGCGAGGGCGCTGCCCCGCAAGAGCCCCTTCCGGCGCACCGCGTCGATCGCGTACTGCGAGCACGACGGGTGGTACTTGCACGTCGTCGGGAAGAGCGCGCCCCAGGTTGCCCGGTAGAGCCAGACGGCGGCGACGCCGATGCGATACATCAGGCGGCGGCCTTCGTCATCGCCAGCACCTCGTCGATTCGCTCGCCGAGCCATTCGAAGCCGTTGGCCGCGGCCGCCTCGGCGACACCGGGCCGAACGATGAGCACGTAGTCGCGGCCGGGCGGCACCCGTTCGATCCGCTCCCGCCAGAGCTCGCGCAGCTGCCGCTTGAGCTTGTTCCGCGCGACCGCATTCCCGACCGAGCGGGGGACCGACATCCCGAACCGCGGCTCGGCCGGCTCCTCCTGGCCGAACCAGTAGAGAACGAGGAAGCGCGAGGACACCGACCGGCCCTGGCGATAGACGGCGTCGAAGTCCCGCGAGCGGGACAGACGGTTCGCACGCTTCACGGGATGAACGTTACGCCGAAAGCTTCGCGCGGCCCTTGAGCCGGCGCCGCTTCAGGATCAGCCGTCCGGCGCGCGTCGACATCCGCGTGCGAAAGCCGTGCCTGCGCTTGCGGCGTCGAACGTTTGGCTGGTAGGTGCGCTTCACGGTGAGAGAACGACCGAAAGAGATGACTGCGGCCGCCGAGTCGGGCGACGCGAGCGGCCAGTATAGACGACGGTCGTCCACCGACTTGTCCACAGGCGCGGAGCGCTCAACGAAGCGGACGCGATGAGTTTCCCCCACGACTGTCCACAGGTGTGGAGGGATTTTGAGGGTTGTGAAAATGCCTGCACAGGGGCGCGTTTTTGTCCCGTTTTTGCACCCTGCTAGGCTCGCCTCCGGTTCACGAGGGAGGAGCTGGCGCCGGGGTGGAGGACCAAATCGAGCTGACTGCGGAGAGCCTGTGGAGCGATGTTTCCGGTCGGCTCAGGAGCGCCCTCAACGACACGACGTACGGCACCTGGTTCGCGCACACCGTCGGCGTGGCGCTGGACGGCAGCCGCTTCATCCTCGGCGTCCCCAACGATTTCACCCGGGACTGGATCGAGGGCCATTTCCTCGAGCTGATCGGGGCGGCCATCCGGGATATCACCGGGATCGCGCGCACGATCGAGCTCCGCGTGATGGACATCTCGGCCACGCCCGCCCCGCCGGCGGGGCTCTCCGAGCACCCGGCCCCCCGCACCGCGTCGGTCGAGCGGCTCGTTCCCCACCGGCCCGAGAGCGGCGGGTTCAACGCCAAGTACACCTTCGACTCCTTCGTCATCGGGTCGTCCAATCGGTTCGCGCACGCCGCAGCTCTCGCAGTCGCCGAAGCGCCCGCGCAGGCCTACAACCCGCTCTTCATCTACGGGAGCACCGGGCTCGGGAAGACGCACCTCCTGCAGGCGATCGCGCAATACGTGAGCGAGCACTCGCGCGACATGAGCGTCCGATACGTCACGAGCGAGACGTTCATGAACGACTTCATCAACTCGCTCCGGGACAAGCGCATCGAGGGGTTCAAGCAGCGCTACCGCACGTACGACCTGCTCCTCATCGACGACGTGCAGTTCTTCGAGCACAAGGAGCGCATCCAGGAGGAGTTCTTCCACACGTTCAACTCCCTGTACGAGGCGGGCTCGCAGATCGTCATGTCCAGCGACCGGCCGCCCCGCGACATCGCCACGCTGGAGGAGCGCCTCCGGAGCCGCTTCGAGTGGGGGCTCATCACGGACATCCAGCCGCCCGACCTGGAGACGCGCATCGCCATCCTGCGCAAGAAGGTCAAGACGGACGGGATCCACGTGCCCGAGCCGGAGGTGCTCACCTTCATCGCCGGCCGCGTCTCGACCAACATCCGCGAGCTCGAGGGCGCGCTCACGCGCGTCGTCGCATTCTCGTCGCTCACCGGCCGCTCCATGTCGGTCGAGCTCTCCCAGGACGTGCTCAAGGACGTCTTCCCGCAGGGAGAGGCGGCGGAGGTCTCGATCAAGCGCATCCAGGATCTCGTCGCCGAGCGCTTCAACATGTCGCTCGAGGAGCTCTGCGGCGACAAGCGCTCTCAGAACATCGTGTACCCGCGCCAGGTCGCGATGTACCTCTCGCGCGAGCTGACGGACTCCTCGCTCCCGAAGATCGGCAAGGAGTTCGGTGGACGCGACCACACCACCGTCATCCACGCGACCTCGAAGATCGCCCGCCTGATCCGTGAGGACAGGTCTGTGTACAACCTCGTGCAGGAGTTGACGGCACGCGTAAAACAGGTCCGGTAGCGAGACGTCCTGTGGGACCGCAAGACTTCTCCCCAAGGTCCACACAGACCACGGTGGCCGCAACCATGCGGAATCCGACCACTGTCCCCGACTTCCACATGCCCTACTACCTCTACGAGGATTTAAAGAATGATTGAAACTGACATCGTGGTGAGCGCGGGACTGAGGATCACGTGTGCCAAGGACGAGCTCGCGCAGGCGCTCGGCGTCGTCTCACGGGCTTTGTCCACGCGTACGTCCGTGCAGATCCTGTCGGGGATCCTGCTGGAAGCCCGCGCCGGCGAGCTGCGCCTGGCGGCGACGGACATGGAGCTGTCGCTGCGCGCGGGCCTCACCGCACAGATCGAAGGGGACGGGTCAATCGTCCTTCCGGGCAAGACGCTTGTGGACATCGCCCGGCTGCTGCCCGGCGACGAGGTGACGATCGAGCACAAGCCGGCCGAGTCGGTCGTGCACGTGACCGCCGGTACCGCGAGCTACACGCTCAACACGTACAACCCCGAGGACTTCCCGCGACTGCCGGAGCTCGAGGCCGTCTCGACGTTCAGCGTCGAGCGCGAGTCGCTGCTCGAGACGATCCAGCGCGTCGCGCGCGCGGCGTCCCGCGACGAGTCGCGCCCAGTACTGACCGGCGTTCTCGTCCAGTTCGGCGGCGGCAAGCTCACGATGGCCGCGACGGACTCGTACCGGCTGGCGGTGAAGGAGACGACCTTCAGTGGCACCGTTCCGGACCTGGAGGCGATCGTTCCGGGCCGCGCGCTGCAAGAGCTCGCACGAGTCGCAGGCTCGGGCGACGAGGTCGAAGTCGGCGTCCAGGAGAACCAGGTGCTCTTCTCGACCGACGGCGTATGGCTGACGACGCGGCGAATTGACGGTCAGTTCCCGAACTACCGGCAGCTGCTCCCCGAGTCGTTCGAGCACGAGCTCACGCTGCCGCGCGTCGAGCTGCTCGAGGTTATCCGGCGCGCGTCGGTGATGATCCAGCGTGCGACGCCGCTGCAGCTGCGCTTCGCGGAGGGCGAGCTGACCGTGATCGCGAGGACGCACGAGGTGGGCGAGTCGCAGGAGTCGCTCCCGGTCGCCTACACCGGCGACGTGCTCGAGATCGGGTTCAACGCCGACTTCCTGCGCGACGGGCTCGAGCTGCTCGACAGCGACGACGTGCGCGTGAAGCTCATCAGCCCGCTGCGCCCGGCGGTGATCCAGGGCGAGGGCGACGACTTCACGTACCTCGTCATGCCCATCCGTCTGCCCGGCTGACCTGGTCGTCGAGGCGGTCTCGCTCCGCAGCTTCCGGTCGTACGAGCGGCTCGAGCTCGCCCTCGGGCCGGGCCTCGTGCTCGCGACGGGGCCCAACGGCGCCGGCAAGACGAACCTGCTCGAGGCGCTGCACGTCGCGACCCAGGGGTTCTCCCCGCGCACCCGCAACGACCGGCAGCTGATCCGGTTCGGAGACGGCGGCGCGCGCGTCGCCGTCCGGGGCCGCCGGGCGGATGCGCCCATCGACGTCGAGGTGAAGCTCGAGCCCGGCGCCGTCAAGCAGGCCACGTTCAACGGGGCGCCGCTCCGGAGCGTCGAGCACCTCCGGGCGGAGCTGACGACGCTCGTGTTCACGCCGGACCGGCTGGGTGTGGTCAAGGGCGCTCCCGCGGCCCGGCGTGCGTACTTCGACCGCGCGCTGGGACGCCTCACTCCGGCCCGTGCGCAGCTCCCTGCGGACTACGGCGCCGCGGTCGCACAGCGCAACGCGTCGTTGCGTCGGCTCCTCGCCGGCGCGTCCTCCCGCGACGCGATCGGGCCGTGGACGGCGCAGGTCGCCGACCTCGGCGCGCAGCTCGTCACCGCCCGGCGCGAGGTGCTGGCGCTGCTCGGCCCGCCCTTCGCCGAGCACGCGGACGCCTTCGGCCTCCCGGCCGCGGAGCTGCGCTACGACGGCGAGCCGCCGACCGTCGAGCTGCTCGAGTCCCGGCTCGACCGCGACCTCGAGCGCGGCATCACGGGCGCCGGGCCACACCTCGACGACGTCCTCATCGCCGCCGGCGGTCGCGACCTGCGCAGCTTCGGCTCGCAGGGGGAACAGCGCCTTGCGGTGCTCGCGCTCCTGCTCGCGGAGGCGGACCTCATCGCCGAGCGCCGCGGCTTCCTGCCGCTCCTCCTGCTCGACGACGTCCTCTCCGAGCTCGATCCCGGCCGGCGCCGCATCCTCGCCGAGCGCGTCGCGGGTCGCGGCCAGACGCTCATCACGGCCACCGACCCGGCGATGCTGCCGGCCGACGCCGACCAGCTGGTGGAGGTGCGCGCTGGAACCGCTCGGTGACGAGGTCAAGCGCGAGCTCGGCCGCTTCGGCCCACAGGGCGCGATCGGGGAGACCGTCGCCGCCTGGCCGGCCGCAGTGGGCGTCGAGATCGCCCGTAGCGCGTGGCCCGCGCGCTTCACGCGCGACGGCACGTTGATCGTCCACACGCGAGATTCGGTCTGGGCGTTCGAATTGACGCAGCGTGCAGGCGAGATTCGAGAGCGCCTGGAAGCGGTCAAGGCGGTCAAGTTCGTCCCCGGGCCGCTCCCGGAGGCGGCGGTGGAAACCACACAGGCGACCCCTCAGGGGTCGCCTCCGACCCCTACGCCTGAACAGTCGGAACTGGCTGCGAAGTGGGCCTCGGAGATCGCCGACGAAGACCTCCGCAAACTCGTCGCGAAAGCTGCCGAAGCGTCCCTCGCAAACGCCCCGAACGACCGCTCGTTCTGATACACTTCCGGGTGCCCGCAAATGTGGGATTTGCAGGGCTTTTTTCATGGCTGAAGACGTCTACACCGCAAAGGACATCACCGTGCTCGAGGGGCTCGAGCCGGTCCGCCTCCGTCCGGGCATGTACATCGGATCGACGGGCCAGCGGGGGCTCCACCATCTCGCCTACGAGGTGGTCGACAACTCGGTCGACGAGGCCCTCGCGGGACGCAACGACCGCATCGAGGTCACGCTCCATCCAGACCACTCGGTGACCGTCCGCGACTGGGGCCACGGCATCCCCGTGGACGTCATGCCCGAGCAGAACCTGCCGGCCCTGACGGTCGTCCTGACGAAGCTCCACGCGGGCGGCAAGTTCGGCGGGGACGGCTACAAGGTCTCCGGCGGCCTGCACGGTGTCGGCGTCTCCGTCGTGAACGCCCTGTCCGAATGGCTCGTCGCCGAGGTTCGCCGCGACGGCAAGACGTATCGCCAGGAGTTCGCGCGCGGCGTCCCCCAGGGCGACATGGAGATCGCCGGCGCCGCGGCGCCGGAGGACACGGGCACGACCATCTCGTTCATGCCCGATGCGGACATCTTCGAGGAGATCGACATCGACGCCGCCACGGTCACCCAGCGGCTGCGCGAGACCGCGTTCCTCACGAAGGCGCTGCGGATCAAGCTCACCGACGAGCGCGCCGACGGCAAGACGGTCGAGTTCCACTACGAGGGCGGCATCCGCGACTTCGTCGCGTACATCAACGAGCAGAAGGACGCGATCCACAAGCACATCGTCTACTTCGATGGCGAGACCGACCAGGGCTCCGTCGAGGTGGCGATGCAGTGGAACAACTCATACCAGGAGTCCGTCTTCACGTTCGCCAACAACATCAACACCGTCGAGGGCGGCTCTCATCTCTCCGGTTTCCGGAGCGCGCTCACGAGCACGCTCAACCGCAAGGCGCAGGACCTGAAGCTCTTGAAGAAGGACGAGAAGCTCGAGGGCGAGGATGTCCGCGAGGGGCTCGCGGCCGTCGTCTCCGTGAAGCTGCGCAACCCGCAGTTCGAGGGACAGACGAAGACGAAGCTCGGTAACCCCGGCGTCGAGGGCCTCGTGCAGACGACCGTGAACGCGCAGCTCGCGCAGTTCCTGGAGGAGAACCCGCAGGACGCGCGCGCGATCATCAACAAGACGATCGCGGCGATGCGCGCACGCATGGCGGCGCGCAAGGCGCGCGAGCTGACGCGACGCAAGTCCGCGCTCGACAGCTCGTCGCTGCCGGGCAAGCTCGCCGACTGCTCCATCCGCGACCCGGAAGCGGCGGAGCTCTACATCGTCGAGGGCGACTCCGCCGGCGGCAGCGCGAAGATGGGCCGCGACCGCACCTACCAGGCGATTCTGCCGCTGCGCGGGAAGATCATCAACAGCGAGAAGAACCGCATCAACAAGGTTCTCTCCAACAACGAGATCCAGGCGATGATCACCGCGATCGGCACGGGCATCGGCGACGAGTTCAACATCGAGGGCCTGCGCTACCACCGCATCGTGCTCATGACGGACGCGGACGTCGACGGGTCGCACATCCGCACGCTCGTGCTCACGTTCCTGTACCGGCACATGAAGGAGCTGTTCGAGCGCGGCCACATCTACATCGCGGTGCCGCCGCTGTACAAGGTCAAGCTCGGCAACCAGGAGTACTACTTCGAGAAGGACGCGCAGCTCGAGGAATTGCTCGTGCGCGAGCGCTTCGGCGATCTGCAGGTGAGCGACCGCGACGGCAACGACGTCAAGCTCACCGAGGCGCGCTGGAAGCGCTTCACGGCCGCGCTCGCGGAGTTCGAGGGATGGTCTGCGCGGCTGCGCGCCGACTTCGGCCATCACGCCGCGGATCTCGTGATATCGCACCGCCTCGTCGAGCTCGAGGCGCTGACGCCGGCCGACGTCGAGAAGGCGATCGCGACGCTGCCGGCGAACGGCTTCACGCTGTCGGTGCTCGAGCGCGACGACGCGGGCCTGCGCGTGAAGGTGGTCGAGGAGTCGACGTCGTCGGCGGAGCTCGTGCGGCTGTCGGCGGAGCTCCTGTCGTCGCCGATCTACACGAACCTGCGCAAGGCGCACGCGCGGCTCGCCGAGGTCGCGGGCTCGCCGCCCTTCAAGCTCCAGCTCGGCAAGAAGACTGGTCTGGCGCAGACGTTCTCCGAGCTGCGTACGGTCGCGCTCGACCTCGCAAAGGAGGTCGGCATCCAGCTCTCCCGCTTCAAGGGCCTCGGCGAGATGAACGAGTCGCAGCTCTGGGAGACGACGATGGACCCGCAGCGGCGGCTCATGATCCGCGTCGACGTCGAGGACGCGCACGCCGCCGATCAGCTCTTCTCGATGCTCATGGGAGACCAGGTGGAGCCCCGCCGCGTCTTCATCGAGGAGAACGCGAAGGACGTGAAGTTCCTCGATGTCTGAGCTCGATACCGGCGCGATCGACCGCGGACGCGTGGAGCCGCGCGAGCTCGAGCAGGAGATGCGCTCGAGCTTTCTCGACTACGCGATGTCGGTCATCGTCTCGCGTGCCCTCCCGGACGTGCGCGACGGCCTCAAGCCCGTGCATCGCCGCGTGCTGTACGGCATGCACGAGGCGGGCCTGCAGCCGAACCGGCCGTACAAGAAGTCCGCCGCCACCGTCGGCGACGTGATGGGCAAGTACCACCCGCACGGCGACCAGGCGATCTACGACACGCTCGTGCGCATGGCGCAACCCTTCTCGCTGCGCTATCCGCTCGTTGACGGGCAGGGCAACTTCGGCTCCATCGATGACGACCCGCCGGCGGCCATGAGATATACCGAAGCGCGGCTCTCGCGCATGGCGACGGAGATGCTGCGCGACATCGACGCGAACACGGTCGACTTCGAGCCGAACTACGACGAGTCGCGCCGCCAGCCGACGGTGCTCCCGTCGCGCTTCCCGAACCTGCTCGTCAACGGGTCGACCGGCATCGCGGTCGGGATGGCGACGAACATGCCGCCGCACCGGCTCGGCGAGATCGTCGACGCAGTGGTTGCGATGATCGACAACTCCGACGTGGACGTCGAGGGCCTGATGAAGCATGTCACCGGGCCGGACTTCCCGACCGGCGCGTACATTGTCGGCCGCAGCGGGATCCGCGACGCTTACCGCACCGGTCGCGGTCGCATCGTCATGCGCGCCCGCGCGCACATCGAGGAGCTGCGTGGCGGCAAGTCGGCGATCGTCATCAGCGAGCTTCCGTACGGCGTCAAGAAGGGCGGCGACACCGGCGTCATCCGCAAGATCGCCGACCTCGTCCAGGAGAAGGTGCTCACCGAGATCTCCGATCTCGCCGACCACTCCGACCGCACGGGCATGCGCATCCAGGTCGAGCTCAAGCGGGACGCCATCCCGCAAGTGGCGCTGAACAAGCTCTTCAAGCACACGCCGCTCCAGTCGACGTTCGGCTACAACGCCGTCGCGCTCGTCGACGGCGTGCCGCGCACCTTGTCGCTGCTCGAGCTCGTCCGTCATTACCTCGACTTCCAGCGCGAGATCGTCATCCGCCGCTCGAAGGACGAGCTGCAGAAGAACGAGGCCCGCGCGCACGTCCTCGAGGGCTATCTGATCGCGCTCGACAACATCGACGCGGTCGTTGCGCTCATCCGCGCGGCCGCCGACTCCGACGAGGCGCGCACGCAGCTGCAGGAGCGGTTCTCGCTCAGCGAGATTCAGGCGCAGGCGATCCTCGATATGCGCCTCGCGCGGCTCACCGGCCTCGCACGCACCGAGGTCGAGGAGGAGTACCGCGACAAGATGGAGCGCATCGCAGAGCTCCGCGAGCTGCTCGGCGACCCGGCGAAGATCGACGCGCTGATCAAGGACGAGCTGCTCGAGATCAAGCAGATCTACGGCAGCCGGAACGACGACCGCCGCACCGAGATCGTGCACGCGGAGGAGGAGCTCGAGCTCGAGGACATGATCGCGGAAGAGGACATGGTGATCGCGATCACGCAGTCCGGCTACATCAAGCGCCTACCGGTCACCGCATATCGCGAGCAGAAGCGGGGCGGCATCGGGGTCATGGGCATGGAGCTGAAGGACGAGGACTACATCGAGCACCTGTTCGTTGCGTCGACCCACGACTACATCCTCTTCTTCACGAACGTGGGCAAGGTCTACCGGCTCAAGGTGCACGAGCTGCCGCTCGGGTCACGCCAGTCGAAGGGGCGCGCGATCGTCAACCTCCTGCCGTTCCGCCAGGACGAGACGGTCCGTGCCGTCGTGCAGACCCGCGACTTCGGCGAGGCCAAGTACCTCGTCTTCGGCACGAAGAACGGCGTCGTGAAGAAGACGGAGCTCGCCTCGTACAACACGCCGCTCAAGGCGGACGGGATCATCGCGATCAAGATGCGCGAGGGCGACGAGCTCGTCGGCGTTCGCCACTCCTCGGGCGACGACGACATCCTCATGATCTCCAAGCTCGGCCAGGCGATCCGCTTCCACGAGAAGGAAGTGCGCGCGATGGGCCGCGACACATCCGGTGTGGCCGGCATGCGCATGCGCGGCGACGACGAGGTCATCTCGGTGAACATCGCCCAGGACGACTCCGATCTCCTCGTCGTCACCGAGAACGGCTACGGCAAGCGGACGCGGGTGGGCGACTATCCCATCAAGGGCCGGGGCGGCATGGGCGTGAAGACGATCCAGCTCACCGAGGCCAAGGGCACGCTGGCCGGCGCGCGCGTCGTCCGAGACGGTTACCAGGTGATGCTCATCTCGACGGGTGGGACGGTCATCCGCATGCCCGTCGAGGACGTGAAGAGGCTCGGCCGCGCGACCCAGGGCGTCATCGTCATGCGGCTCCGCGGCGACGAGCGGGTCTCGTCGCTCGCTCCGGTCGTCGAGTCCGACGATCAGCGCGCCGACGCGGGCGACGAGCCTGCCGACACCCCGCTCGACAACGCCTGACTCCCCCAAAAGGGGGAGGTTTCGGAAGCTTGCCCTTCCAAAACGCAACGATCCCTTCTATAACTCTCAACCGCGGGGTCGATTCTCGGCGCGAGGGCGGTAGGGACATGGCGATCAGCAGGCAAGTCGACTTTTTGGAGCCCATAAACCTGGCGGAGCATCTCGACAAGGTCGAGCTCTACCTCGGACAGGTCTGCCAGATCGCCGGCATCTCGAAAATGCAGCTCGACTACTGGACGAACAAGGCCCAGATCCCGACGAAGGGGAAGAAGCAGCGCATCTACGACATCGACGCGCTCGAGACGGTCATGCTGATCAAGCAGGCGAAGGACAAGGGCCTCAATCTCGGCGCGGCCATCGACGCCGCCCGCCGCTTTCGCGAGCAGTCCCGAGTCGCCTAGTTCGGCGACTCGCGTTTTTCCAGGAACGGCTTGATCAGGTCGATCGGCGCCGGGAAGATGATCGTGGAGGAGTTCGAGCCGCCGATCTCGAGCAGCGTCTGCAGGTAGCGCAGCTGGAGCGCGATCGGGTGCTCCTCGATCACGATCGCTGCGTCCTTCAGCCGCTCGGCCGCCTGGAACTCGCCCTCCGCGTTGATGATCTTCGCGCGCCGCTCGCGCTCGGCCTCCGCCTGGCGCGCCATTGCGCGCTGCATGCCCCCCGGGATCTCGACGTCCTTCACCTCGACGATCGAGACCTTGATGCCCCAGGGACCGGTGGCCTCGTCGATGATCGACTGCAGGATCGCGTTGATCTTCTCGCGTTCGGACAGCAGCTCGTCGAGCACGTGCTGCCCCAGTACCGACCGCAGCGTCGTCTGCGCGATCTGCGACGTCGCAACCATGAAGTTCTCCACCTGGACGATCGCGTCTCTCGGCTCGACGATGCGGAAGTACGCGACCGCGTTCACGCGCACCGGGACGTTGTCCTTCGTGATCACTTCCTGCGGCGGGATGTTCAACGTGATCGTGCGCAGGTCGACCTTCACGATCTGGTCGACGATCGGGATCTTCCACACGACGCCGGGCCCGCGGGTCGCGACCAGGCGGCCGAGGCGGAACATCACGCCCCGCTCGTACTCCCGCATGATCCGGACGAACCCGAGCAAGCCTACGGCTCCTGGTTACTTGCGAGAGTGAGCGCGAATAGGTGCACCGCGGTCATGGTCGGAGCCTACCTTCTTACTGTGAGCTGGAGGCCGTGGATTGCCTCCACCTCGACCTGTTCGCCGGGCACGAGCTCGGAATCGTCCTCCGCCTGCGCCTGCCAGAGCTCGCCGTTGACGAACACGAGCCCGGGCGCGCGCACCTCGCCGCGCTTGCCGACGATCGCCTGCGGGCCGACGCTCACCGGTAGACGCCTCGCCGCGAATCCCTTGCCGAGCGCGAACGTCCAGAACGCCGCGACGGCGCTGCCGATGCCGACGATGAGCCATGTGTTCACGTGGTACGGCGCGGGCTCGTTCTGGAAGAGCAGCGCCATGCCGAATCCGAGCGCAATGAGGCCGGCGACGGTCAGCGCCCCGTGCGTCAGCGCGTGGAGGTCGATGACGAGCAGGCCGACGCCGAGCAGGATGAGCGCCACACCTCCCCAGCTCGGATTCAACACCGAGAAGCCGTACAGCGCGATGACGAGCGACACGGCGCCGAGCGCCCCCGGGAGGACGACGCCGGGGTGCAGCACCTCGAAGATCAGGCCGACGATCCCCGCGAGGAACAGGATCGAGATGAGGTTCGGATCGATGACGGTGTTCAGCAGCCGCGTGACGAATCCGGGCTTCACCGTGTCGATGTGGGCGCCCGCGAGATGCAACGTGTACGGCCGCTGGACGTCCTTCGTGTGGTACCCGTCCAGCTGCTCGAGCAGCGCCGGAAGCGTCGGCGCGATCGTGTCGATGACGTTCATGCGCAGTGCCTGGTCGGCGGTCAGGTTGGACGCGACGCGCACTGCTTTCGCCGGCCAGGTGACATTGCGGTGGTGGGCAGCCGCGAGCGCAGTCAGCGACGCGACCGCGTCGTTGATCACCTTGCGCCGCAGGTCCGAGCCGAGGTTCTGACCGTTGCCCTCGATCGGCGTCGACGAGCCGATGTTCGTCGTCGGCGCCATCGCGAGCACGTCCGCCGCCTGCGACACCCACACGCCGGCGGATGCCGCACGCGCGCCGTTCGGCGTCACGTACACGATCACCGGCAGCTTCGCGTTCAGCTCCGCGTCGTAGATCGTCTTCATCGACGTGGACAGTCCGCCCGGGGTGTCCAGGAGGATGACCGCAGCGTCGTAATGATCGCTCGCGGCGCGCGAGAGCTGGTGTGTCAGGTAGCCCTGCGTGACCGGGTTGATCTCCAGGTCGGGGCCGAACGTGATGGCCAGCACCCGCGGTTGCGCGGCCGCACCCGCAGTTCCCGCGAGGATCAAGGCAGCAAGCGCGACGAGCAGTGCGCGCATGACTCTCAGGATACGCCCGACCAGGCGTCGTACCCGCGCTCGAGCTCGACGAGGATCCCGGCCAGCAGCGGCGCGCGGCCGGTCTCGCGTCCGAGCTCGACGCGCAGCGAGGTGGGCGGCTTGACCGCCTCGCGCGGCAGCTCGTCGGGGCCCTGATTCACGTTCACGCCGATCCCGAGCACGATGCGGCCGGCGGTCGCCTCGGGGAGCACCCCGGCGATCTTGCGGCCCTCGACCATGACGTCGTTCGGATGCGAGACGACCGCGCCGGCGCCGATCGCCGACGCGACGGCCTCAGCGGCGACGACCGACAGCTCCGGCCAGCGGGCCATCTCCAGCCTGGGTCGCAGCAGCACGGAGAAGAGGAGGGCACGCCCGGGGACGTCCTCCCAGACGCGGCCGAGCCGTCCCCTGCCTGCGGTCTGGTGGTCGGTCGCGACCGTCGTCCCCTCGGCCTCGTCGTCGCCGACCTCGCGCTGCGTCGACGGGCACTGCGCGACGAAGCGGTATGGATGCCCCAGGCGTCCGCGTAACAACGGGACGACGAGCTCGGGCGATAGGTCCGACACGCACAACTAGACTACTTCCGCTGTGAAGGCCATCAGGCAGCCGCTGCGCCCGCAGGCAGCCCCCGTCTACGAGAAGTTGAGCGACCCGATCCTCGTCACGCGGGCGAAGGCCGGAGACCGCGTCGCGCTCGAGACGCTGTGCGTGCGCCATGCCCCTCGGGTGGAGCGGCTCGCTCGTCAGGTGCTGCGCGATCCCGAGGACGCACGCGATGCGGCGCAGGAGGCGCTGGCCAAGATGTGCGTGCGCCTCGCGCAGTTTCGCGGAGACGCGCAGTTCTCCACCTGGCTGCACCGGCTCGTCGTGAACACGTGCCGCGACGCCGCCGAACGCCGCAGCGGCCGCGTGCACGAACCGCTCGGAGACGACCTCGCCGCCGGCCCCGCCGACGATCCTGCACGCGCGGCCGGCATGTCAGAGCTGCGTCGCGAGCTGTGCGACTCGCTTGCGGGGATCTCCGCGCGCGAGGCGCAGGTGATCGTGCTCAAGGATGCCATGGGCTATTCGTTCGAGGAGATCGCCGAAGCGGCCGGCATGCCGGTCGGGACGGCGAAATGCCATGCGCATCGCGGGCGTGCGCGGCTCAGGGAAAAACTGGAAGACGTCGCGTGACGGCGCCGGCTGCGCCGTTCGGCCGCGACGTGATCATGGAGCTCATTCCCCACCGGCCGCCGTTCCTGCTCGTGGACGAGATCGTCGAGCTCGACCCGGGCAAGCGCGTCGTCGGCCGGCGTGAGATCCGAGCCGACGACTGGTGGTTCGCCGGCCACTTCCCCGCGCGGCCGGTCATGCCCGGCGTCCTCACCGTCGAGGCGATCGCCCAGGCCGGTGCGGTGGCCGTCCTTGCGGACGCGACCAACCGCGGCAAGATCCCCTTCTTCGCGGGCATCGACAGCTGCCGCTTCAAGCGTGTCGTCGAGCCCGGCGACGTGCTCACGCTCGAGTGCGAGTTCGTCCGCGTGCGCGGGCCGATCGCGAAGGGCGAGGGCCGCGCGACCGTCGACGGCGAGCTTGCGGTCGAGGCACTCCTCACCGTCTTCGTCGGCGAATGATCGGGAACGCGAAAGCGGGCTTCGACGTCTCCATCACCGGGCTCGGCTGCAAGGTGCCGGACCGCGTGGTCACGAACGACGAGCTGTCGCAGCACGTCGATACCTCCGACGAATGGATCATCGAGCGCACGGGCATCCGCGAGCGGCGCATCGCGGCGCCCGAGGAAGCGCTCTCCGACCTGGCGCTGCCCGCCGCGCGCGCGGCGCTCGGGCAGGCCGGCCTCGAGGGCAAGGACATCGACCTGATCATCGTGGCCACGGTGACCCCGGACATGGCGTTTCCCTCGACCGCCGCGCTCGTCGCAGATCAGCTCGGCGCCACGGACGCGGCCGCCTACGACCTCTCGGCCGGCTGCACCGGCTTCATGTACGCCCTCGCGCAGGGCTACGGGATGCTCGCCGGCGGCCTGGCGAAGCGGGCGCTCGTCATCGGGGGAGACGTCCTGTCCAAGATCCTGGACTGGAGCGATCGCTCGACGCTCGTTCTCTTCGGTGACGGCGCGGGCGCGGTCGTTCTCGAAGGAGCCGCTGAGCAGGGCTTTCTCGGGTTCGAGCTGGGCGCGGACGGCGGCGGCGGCACGAGCCTCTGGCTGCCGGGCAGCGGCTCGCGTGCGTTCGAGGACCCGGAGCGGTTCGTGAAGATGAACGGCCGGGAAGTGTTCAAGTTCGCCACGAGGATCCTCGTCCAGTCGGCCGAGGATCTGCTCGCCCGCTGCGAGGTCACCATCGACGACGTGGACCTCTACATCCCCCACCAGGCGAACGTCCGGATCATCGAGCACGCAACCCGCAAGCTCGGCGTGCCGTCTGACCGGGTTGTGATCAATGTGGACAGGTATGGCAACACGTCCTCGGGCTCCATCCCGCTCGCGCTCGCCGATGCCCTGGCCGACGGGCGCCTGCGGCCGGGACGGCTCGTGCTCATGACCGGCATGGGAGCCGGTCTAACCTGGGGGAGCGCGCTCATGCGCTGGACGATGGAGGCCGCCGCATGAAGGTCGCGTTCTGCTTTCCGGGCCAGGGCTCGGTCGAGCCTGGAATGGGCCGCGAGATCGCGGACGCGGTCGCAGAGGCCCGTGCGGTGTACACGCGCGGCAGCGCCGCCTCGAATCTCGATCTCGAGCGTCTCTGCTTCCACGGCGACGCGTCCGAGCTGCTCGACACGGCGGTGCAGCAGCCGGCGCTCGTCGCGACGTCGCTTGCGATGCTCGCCGCCATCCGCGCACGCGGCATCGAGCCGGACTACGTGATCGGCCACTCCGTCGGCGAGTTCGCCGCCATCGCGGCCTGCGGCTCGATGACTGACGAGGAGGCGATCGCTCTCGTGCGCGAACGCGGCATTGCGATGGCCGAGGCGGCTGCGCGACACCCGGGCTCGATGGCTGCCATCCTCGGGCTCGAGGACGAGGTGGTCGAGACGCTGTGCCGGAAGATTCTCGGCGTGTGGCCCGCGAACTACAACTGCCCCGGCCAGATCGTCGTCTCGGGCGAGAACGCAGCGGTGGACGAATGCTGCGAGCTCGCGCAGGAGGCCGGTGCTCGCCGCGCCGTCAAGCTGAAGGTGTCGGGCGCCTTCCACTCGCCGCTCGTCGCACGCGCCGCCGACCGGCTGCGTCCAGCGATCGACAAGGTCAAGTTCCAGGAGCCGGTTGCGCCGTTCATGTCGACGGTCACCGCGCGTCTCGAGTCGGCGCAGCGCATGGGCCCCCTGCTCGTCGATCAGCTCACGGCTCCGGTCCGCTTCACGCAGGCCGCGAGCGAGCTCATGCGCGAGGGCGTGCGCACGTTCGTCGAGGTCGGCCCAGGGAATGTTCTCTCCGGTCTCGTCAAGCGCATCGATCGCAGCGTGAAGGCCGTGTCGGTGAACAGTCTCGCCGCGCTCGACGAGCTGCACGACGTGCTCCTGAGCGGAAGCGCCGAGTGAATCGGCGCTTCCTCTTATGGTCGGCATCGCAAGCGACGCCTTAGCGGAATCGTGAGCTTCGCTTCTCTGGAAGGGAAGAACGCGCTCGTCACCGGCGCGTCGAGGGGGATCGGCCGCGCGATCGCCGTCGAGCTCGCGCGCGCGGGCGCAACGGTCGTGATCGGGTATCGCACGGGCAAGGACGAGGCCGAGGCCCTCGCCGCCGAGATCGGCGGCCGCGCGGTGCAGGCCGACGTGGCCGACGCCGACGACGCGCGCAGGCTCGTCGAGGAAGCCGGCGACATCGACGTGCTCGTCAACAACGCCGGGCTCACGCGCGACGGACTGCTCGCGCGCATGTCGGACGACGACTGGCGCACCGTGATCGAGACGAACCTCTCCTCCGTCTTCTACACGTGTCGCGCCGTGACGAGGCCGATGATGAAGAAGCGCGCCGGCGCGATCGTCAACGTCTCGTCCATCGTCGGCGTCCACGGCAACTGGGGCCAGACGAACTACGCCGCCTCCAAGGCCGGGATCATCGGCTTCACGAAGTCGCTCGCGCGTGAGCTCGGGAGCCGCAACATCCGCGCCAACGTCGTCGCTCCCGGGTACGTCACCACGCAGCTCACCGACGTCCTGCCCGAGGACGTGATGGCGGCGATGATCCAGAACACCCCGCTCGGTCGCGCCGGGCAGCCGACCGATGTGGCGGGGGCGGTACGCTTCCTCTGCTCCGACGAGGCCTCGTTCATCACGGGCGAAGTGCTCCTCGTCGACGGCGGAATGGGAATGTGACCAACGACAACGGTTCACTCAACGGGCGCAGGCGCGTCGTCATCACGGGTCTCGGGGCGCTCACGCCGCTCGGCAACGACGTGCGGTCGAGCTGGGATGCGTTGATTCGCGGCGAGAGCGGCGCGGGCCCGATCACGCACTTCGACGCCTCCGAGTACCCGGTCCGCTTCGCGTGCGAGGTGAAGGACTTCAAGCCGTCGGACTGGATCGACCACAAGCAGGCCCGGCGCATGGACCGGTTCGCGCAGCTCATCGTCGCGGCTGCGCGTCAGGCCGAACAGGACTCGGGCCTCGACGTCGCCGCTGAGGCGGATCGCGTCGGTGCCGCGATCGCCACCGGCATCGGCGGTCTGACGTCGTTCCAGGACTGCCACGACACGTTGCGCGACCGCGGCCCCGACCGCGTGAACCCGTTTGCGATCCCGGCCATCATCCCCAACATGGGCGCCGGCTGGGTGTCGATGGAGCTCGGCACGAAGGGACCGCTCGCGTCGCAGTGCACCGCGTGCGCGGCATCGAACATGGCAATCGGCGACGGCACCGATGCGATTCGCCTCGGTCGCGCGGACGTGATGTTCTGCGGGGGCACGGAGGCTGCGGTCAACAAGGTCGGCATCGCCGGGTTCGGCGCCATGCGCGCGCTCTCGCGGCGAAACGACGATCCCGCGCATGCATCGCGGCCCTTCGACGCGAAGCGCGACGGATTCGTCATGGGCGAGGCGGGCGCGGTGCTCGTGCTGGAGGAGCTCGAGCATGCGCGTGCGCGCGGCGCGAAGATCTACGCGGAGGTGGCGGGCTACGGCGTGTCCGCCGACGCGAGTCACATCACGGAGCCCGACCCGACCGGCGTGAACCCGGCGCGCGCGCTGAAGATGGCGATGGGAGACGCGGGCATCACGGCGGAGCAGGTCGACTACGTGAACGCGCACGCGACGTCGACGCCGATCGGCGACTCGAGCGAGACGCGTGTCATCAAGCTTGCGATGGGAGAGGAGCAAGCGCGTCGCATCGCAATCTCCGGGACGAAGGGCGCGACCGGTCACTGCCTCGGCGGCGCCGGCGCGGTCGAGGCGCTGTTCACGACGCTCGCCGTGCACGAGGGCGTGCTGCCGCCGACGATCAACTACGAGTACGAAGATCCGGAGTGCGACCTCGACTACGTGCCGAACGTGGCGCGCGAGGCCGAGGTCGAGGTCGCGATCAACAACTCGTTCGGGTTCGGCGGGCACAACGCCTGCGTCGTCATCCGCAAGCACCGCGAATAACCTGCTTTCGAGCACCACGAATAACCGTGCTGCGGTGTCAGACACCGAGAACGGTGTCTGACACCGCTCCTACGCTTTCTCCACCGTGCAACACGAGCTCGTGGTGGTGCGCCGTTCGCGGCGCGCGCGCAGATGGACGATCGACGTGCCGTGGGGCTCTCCCGCGCGGCTCACCGCGCCCGTGTGGATGTCGGACGCCGAGATCGACCGCGTGCTCCACGATCACCGGGACTGGCTCGCCACCGAGCGCGCGCGACAGCGGCCGCGCCTGAGGCTCGATTCGCGCGGAATCTCCGAGCTCGAAGGCAGGCGCGCGGCGCGCGAGCTTGTCGCGATGCTCGTCGAGGACGAGGCCGCTGCGCTCGGCGTCCAGGCCGGCAAGATCCAGATCCGCGACCAGCGCACCCGCTGGGGGTCGTGCTCGGCCAACGGCAATCTGTCCTTCAACTGGCGGCTCGTGCTCGCGCCCATCGAGGTGCTCGACTATGTCGTCGTGCACGAGCTCTGCCACCTTCGCGAGGCGAACCACTCGCGTCGCTTCTGGCGCCTCGTCGAGAGCCGTCGGCCGAACTGGCGCGATCAGAAAGTCTGGCTCGACGAGCACGGGCCCGAGCTGCTCGCGTTCAGACCGGCTGCCTGAGGTAGGCGTCGCTCCCGTCCAGCCAGTCCTGGCGGGGCGGATTGAAGACGTCCACGTCGAGCGTGTCCGCCAGCGCCTCCGCCTCGTGCGGGAGGTTGCGCGGGATGCAGAGCACCTCGCCCGCGTTCACGTCGACGACCTGCTCTCCCTCGTCGCCGAGCCGGAAGCGGAGGCAGCCCTCGAGCACGTACGTGAGCTGCTCGTTGTGGTGCGCGTGCTTCGGGACGACGCAGCCCTGCTTCAGGTAGACGTGCGCGATCATGATGTCGCCGCCCGTGACGAGGCGGCGGCCGAGGAGCGGGTTCAGCTCTTCGCGCGGCAGGTCGTCCCAGCGATAGTGCTTCGCCTGATCAGCCATGATGCGCAGTATGGACCGGTGGGCGACCTTCGACTGCTACGGCACGCTGATCGACTGGAACGGCGGCATCGGACGCGAGCTCGAGCGCCTCTTCGGGTCCGACAGGGCAGCGAGCCTGCTGCATCGCTACCACGAGGTCGAGCCGCAGGTGGAGCGGGAGAATCCGGCGGCGAGCTATCGCGACGTGCTCGCAATGACGCTCTCGCGGCTGGCCGACGTGCCGCCCGGCGAGAGCGATGCGCTCGGCCGGTCGCTTCCGGGCTGGCGGCCGTTCCCCGAGGTGCGCGAGTCGCTCGAGGAGGCACGGGTCGGCGGCTGGAAGCTCGCCATCCTCTCCAACACCGATCGCGACTTCATCGACGCGTCCATGGAACGCATCGGCGTTCCGTTCGAGCTCGCCATCGTTGCGTCCGAGATCGGCTCGTACAAGCCGGCTCACCGGCACTGGGAGGAGTTCTACGCGCGAACGGGCGCGGATCCGGGCCGGCACGTGCACGTCGCCGCGAGCCTCTTCCACGACGTCGCCCCCGCACGTGAGCTCGGGCTGCCCACGATCTGGGTGAACCGGCTCGGCGAGGAGGCTCGGCCGCAGCCCGACATCGAGCTGCGCTCGCTGTCCGGGCTCGCCGGCGCCCTCGACTCGCTCGTCGCGTGAGCGTGCGGCCGATCGTCGACGCCGATGCCGACGCGGTCGCGGCGATCGTCGTGGAGGACAGCGAGGCGCTCACCGGTCGGCCGTCGCGACTCGGGCCGAACGACGTCCGCGAGTGGTGGTCTCGAGTGGACCTCACGCGCGACTCGTGGCTCTTTCTCGACGGCGGCGAACCGGTCGCCGCCGGCTGGTTGCACCCGTACGGCGAGAAGGCGGCGTTCGCCGGCGTCGTCGCACAACGTGAGAAGGGGCGCGGCTACGGAAGCGCCATCGTCGAGCGCGCCGAGACGACGGCGCAGGTACGCGCGCTCGCCCGCATGCACACGTGGGTGCTGCCGGAGGATGCAGGCGCGATCGCTCTCTTCCGCGAGCGCGGCTACGACGAGGTGCGACGGTTCTACGAGATGGCGATCCACCTCGCCGCCCCGCCGCCCGAGCCTGTCGTGCCCGAGGGCTTCGTGCTCGACACGTTCCGCGAGGAGGACGCGCGAGCCTTCCACGACACGTTGGAGGACGCGTTCCGCGACCACTGGGACTGGCACGGGACGCCGTTCGACGAGTGGTGGGAGCTGCGCCGGAAGAACGATCACGGCTTGTGGTTCGTCATCCGCGCCGGAACCGAGATCGCCGCCGCCGTCCGCAACGACGCCGAGCGAAACGGTGGGGGCTATGTCGGGATCATCGGCGTGCGGCGCGGCCGGCGCGGCCGCGGGCTCGCGAAGGCGTTGCTCCTCCGTACGTTCGGAGAGTTCTGGCGGCGTGGCATCACCCGCGTCAGCCTCGACGTGGACGCGGACAGCCCGACCGGCGCGACGCGGCTGTACGAGAGCGTCGGGATGCACGTCGAGGGCGCGATGGCGGTGTACGAGCGGTGAGCCGGCTGCGCGCGAAGTGCCCGACGTGCCGCGCCCTCACCGCGGTCGCGGTCGGCTCCGGCTACGAGTGCCACTCGTGCGGCCGGACGTTCGCTGCCGGCCTCGTCCGCGTGCCCCGCGCGTGGGGGGACGGCGGCGAGGAGATGATCGAGGCGGCAGGCCTCCCCCTCGACTATCCGGAGACCTCGGTGGTGGAGGAGGACTCGCTCGTCGCGCAGACGCTCGCCGTCGCCTCCGACCTGCCCGAGCGGCCGCTCGTCCTCGGGGGGTGCTGCTGCTCGCACGTCGGCGCCGTCGAGGGCCTCGCCGCACGGCACGAGCGGCTCGGCGTGGTCTGGCTCGACGCGCACGGGGACCTGAACACGCCGCAGAGCTCGCCGTCGGGGAATCAGTG
Source organism: Gaiellaceae bacterium (assembly GCA_036260475.1). Lineage (GTDB taxonomy): Bacteria > Actinomycetota > Thermoleophilia > Gaiellales > Gaiellaceae > Palsa-739. The sequence continues at coordinate 25,448 of DATAMX010000197.1, forward strand.
GGGCATGCCGCTCCGCATGCTCCTCGACGGCGGCGCGATCGAGGTGCCCGACATCGCACTTGTCGGCGCCCGCAACCTCGACCCGCCGGAAGAGGAGTTCATCGCCGCCAACGGGATCGACGACGACGTCGAGCGCGTCCTCTCGCAGGCGTCGGCGGTCTACGTCGCCCTCGACTGCGACGTCCTCGACCCGAACGAGATGACCGTCTTCATGCCGGAACCGGACGGGCCGTCGCTGGCGGACGTGGAGCGCATCTTCGGCAGGATCCGCGAGAGCGGCGTGACCCTCGCCGGCGCCGGGCTCACCGGTCTCGCGCCGGATCCGGCCAACGTCGAGCCCCTCGAACGGCTTTGCGCCGCGCTGGGGCTCTAGCGCAACTCCCCGGCCGGAAGCCGGGTCTAAGCTAGCGACTGTGGCCAAGATCGACGTCTCGATCGAGACCGAGGACAAGCCGGCACCGCCGCCCAAGCACCCGAACACCTGCCCGGGCTGTCATTCCCACTATCGGGACGACGAGCTCGAGCGGGCCCAATGGGTCTGTGCGCAGTGCGGGCACCATTTCCCGATGCGTGCGCGGGCCCGCATCGCGTCGCTCGTCGACGAAGGCACGTTCTACGAGGAAGCGTCGGATCTCCACTCGGAGGATCCGCTCGGCTTCTTCGACCTGCGCCCGTACACGGAACGTCTGGCGGAGGCCGAGATGTCCACCGGCCTCGCCGACGCGATCGTGATCGGCCAGGGGGCGATCGAAGGGCGCGGCTGTGAGCTCGCCGTCATGGACTTCGCCTTCATGGGCGGGTCGATGGGCAGCGTCGTCGGGGAGAAGTTCTCGCGCGCCTGCGACTCCGCGGCCGAGCGCGGTGTCCCGCTCGTCAGCGTCACGAGCTCCGGCGGCGCGCGCATGCAGGAGGGGATCCTTTCGCTCATGCAGCTGCCGAAGACCGTGTGCGCGGTCGAGGACCTGCACGACGCCGGCCAGGCGATGGTCGTCGTCATGGCTCACCCGACGACGGCCGGCGTGCTCGCGAGCTTCGCGAGCCTCGGAGACGTGCTCCTCGCCGAGCCGGGCGCGCTCATCGCATTCACGGGGCCGCGCGTCGTCGAGCAGACGACGCGGGAGAAGCTTCCCGACGACTTCGGCCTCGCCGAGCAGAACCTGCGTTTCGGCCACCTCGACGCGATCCTCGAGCGTCGGCAGATCCGGCCGACCCTCGGCCGGCTCCTGAGGTTGTTCGGCTGATGCCGCCGAGCGAGCACGAGCTCCGGCTGCGCGACCGGCTCAACCGGCTGCGCGGCGTGTCCCTGCTCGGAGGCGCGAAGCTCTCGGGCGAGCTCGAGCGGCTGCAGCGGCAGCTCGACCGTATCGGGCAGGAGCCGACCGGGGACGACATCTGGCGCTCGGTCGAGCTCGCGCGCCACCCGGAGCGGCCGTACACGCTCGACTACGTCGAAGCGCTGCTCGACGACTGGTTCGAGCTGCACGGCGACCGCGGACGGGGCGACGACGGTGCGATGGTCACCGGGCTCGGCAAGCTCGACGGACGGACGATCGCGCTCGTCGGGCAGCAGAAGGGCCGTGACATCCAGGAGCGCACGCGCCGCCAGTTCGGAATGCCGTATCCGGAGGGCTACCGCAAGGCGATCCGCGTCTTCGAGCTCGCCGACCGCCTCGGCTTCCCCGTCGTCTCGCTCGTGGACACGCCCGGCGCGTATCCGGGCGTCGCGGCCGAGCAGCACGGACAGGGCGGCATGATCGCGATGTCGCAGACGGCGATGGCCCGGCTGACGGTCCCCACCGTCGCCTGCGTGATCGGCGAGGGCGGCTCCGGCGGTGCGATCGCGATCGCGCTCGCGGATCGCGTCCTCATGCAGGAGAACGCCATCTACTCCGTCATCTCGCCGGAGGGTTGCGCCGCCATCCTCTGGCGCGACGCCGGAGAGGCGAAGAAGGCCGCCGCCGCGTTCAAGCCCGACGCGGCCCACTGCCTGGAGCTCGGCGTGATCGACGCCATCGTCCCCGAGCCGCCCGGCGGCGCCCACACGGATCACCGGGAGGCGGCGCGTCTGCTGGGGGAGTCCCTGCGGGAGACGATCGAGGAGCTGACCGACGTGCCCGGCGACGAGCTCCGCAGGCGAAGAAGGGCCAAGTTTCGGTCGCTCGGCGTCTTTGCGTAGTAGGTTTCGGTAGGTTCGGCCGGCTCCTATCCACAGCGTCCACAGGCTTATCCCCGGCGGATGAGGCCGTTCGCAAGCGGCCCGAACACGGCTCGAGGCCGGTAAAACCGGCCTCGAGCGCCTTGACCCCCCGCTGGGTGGAGAAGCGTGACGTTCCTCTTTACGCGTGGGCGCGTCCGAAACATCGCCGTTTCCATGGCTTCCGGAGCGGGGACGAAGCGGCCATGCCACCCCGCCCGATCTGGAGCGGCAGCATCTCGTTCGGGCTCGTGAGCGTCCCCGTCCGGATGTTCCCCGCCACCCAGTCGCAGGAGCTTCGCTTCCACTTCGTCGACCGGCGCGACCTCATGCCGGTCGGCTACGACAAGGTGCGAAGGGACACCGGCGAGCACGTCGACCCGGAGTACGTCGTTCGCGCGTTCGAGATCGAGAAGGGCCGCTACGTACCGATCGGGCCGGACGACCTCGACCGGTTGGACGTCGAGCTCGCCCACGCCGTGGACATCTGCGATTTCGTCGCGCTCGAGGAGATCGACCCGATCTACTTCCGCCAGGCGTACTACCTCGCGCCGCAGGAAGGTGCCGGGAAGCCCTTCCGCCTGCTCGCGCGCGCGCTCGAGGAGACGGGTCGCGTCGGGATCGCCAAGGTGGTGATCCGGAACAAGGAGCATCTCGCCTGCCTGCGTCCGTACCGGGACGTCCTCGTGCTCGAGACCATGTATTACGCCGACGAGGTGCGGGAGCCGGCCGAGCTCGCGCCGTCGAAGGCCGAGCTGACGAGGGCCGAGGTGGAGATGGCGCGCTCGCTTGTCGAGAACCTCACCGCCGAGTTCGATCCTGCGAAGTACGACGACCGGTACCGGCACGAGCTGATGAAGCTCATCCGCGCCAAGGCGGAAGGGCAGGAGCTGCCGGAGCCCGCGCAACAGGAGGCGGAGGTCGTCGACCTGATGCAGGCGCTGCGCGAGTCCGTCGAACGGACGAAGCGCCGGCGCGCTAGAACAGCGTCGTGAGCCTCGACGAGTACCGGCGAAAACGCGACCCGAAGAAGACGAAGGAGCCGTTCACCGGCCGGCCGCACACGGGCGCGCCGACCTTCGTGATCCAGCGCCACGACGCGCGGCGGTTGCACTACGACTTCCGCCTCGAGCGCAACGGGGCGCTCGCGTCGTGGGCCGTGCCGAAGGGCCTTCCCCTCGAGCCCGGCGTACGTGCGCTCGCGGTGCACGTCGAGGACCACCCGCTCGACTACGGGAGCTTCGAGGGCGAGATCCCGAAAGGGCAATACGGCGCCGGGACGGTCGAGATCTGGGACCGCGGCACGTACGACCTGCTGGAGGAGAAGAAGGACGGCGGGCTCACCGTGCGCCTGCACGGCGAGCGGCTCGAGGGGACGTGGACGCTCATTCCCGCGCATCTGGACGGGAAGGAGCAGAACTGGCTCGTCGTGCGCAAGCGCGAGGACGGTCGCACCGCGGCGCGGAACGACTACCGACCGATGCTGGCGACCCTGACGGATCGACTGCCGCACGGAGACGAGTGGCTGTACGAGGTCAAGTGGGACGGGTACCGGGCGCTCGGCTACGTCCGCAACGGCGAGGCACGACTCGTGTCGCGCAACGGCAACGACCTCACCGGTCGCTTCGCCGAGACCGCGAAGGCTCTCGCGCGGGCGGTGCGCTCGCCGGACTGCGTCGTGGACGGCGAGGTGTGCGCGCTCGACGAGCAGGGCCGTCCGAGCTTCTCGGCGATGCAGCAGGGCAAGGCCGGCACGCCGATCGTGTACGAGCTCTTCGACGTGCTCGAGCTCGACGGTGAGCCCGTCGTCGACCGTCCCCTGACGGAGCGGCGCGAGCTCCTCGAGCAACTGCTCGACCGGCGTGTCGCCACCGTGCAGCTCTCGGGAGCGTTCGACGACGGCGAGGCCCTCCTCGTCGCGGCGAAGGAGCAGCGCCTCGAGGGCGTGATGGCGAAGAAGGCGGCGTCGCGCTACGCGGAGGGACGACGAACGCGCGACTGGCTGAAGGTGAAGACCCACGGCGAGCAGGAGTTCGTGATTGTCGGCTACACGAAGGGCGAGGGCCGCCGGGCGCGCAGCTTCGGCTCGCTCGTCCTGGCCGTCAACGAGGGCGGCACGCTGCGCTGGGTCGGAAACGCCGGCACCGGCTTCACCGAGAGGGCGATCGGAGAGCTCCTCGACGCGCTCGAGCGTCTGCGCGTGGACGAGTCGCCGCTTGCGGTCGTGCCGAAGATGCCGAAGGTCCGGAAGGCCGACGTCGTATGGGTCCGGCCGGAGCTCGTCGCGGAGGTGAAGTTCGCCGAGTGGACGCACGACGGCCACCTGCGCGCGCCCGTGTACCTCGGGCTGCGCGACGACAAGGCCCCGGCGGAGGTTCAGGTCGAGAGGCCGACGCGGGTGAAGCTCTCGAACCTCGAGAAGATCTTCTTCCCGGACGAGGGAATCACGAAGGGCGACCTGATCGACTACTACCGCACGGTCGCTCCCGTTCTGCTCCCGCACCTGCGCGACCGGCCGTTCACGATGCGCCGCTATCCGGACGGCGCGTTCGGCAAGGCGTTCTTCCAGAAGGACGCACCGTCGCACATGCCCGCTTGGATCCCCCGCTACGAGGTCGAGGTGTCGACGCGCGAGTCGCCGCGCAAGCGGAAGCGGATCGCTGCGCCGATCGTGAACGACGAGGACGCGCTGGTCTGGGCCGTGAACATGGGCTGCATCGACATGAACACGTGGTACTCGCGCATCGACAAGCCCGACCGTCCCGACTTCGTGCTGTTCGACCTCGATCCGTCCCCGGACGTCGGATTCCGCGAGACGGTGCAGGTCGCGCTGCTCGTGAAGGACATGCTCGATGCGCTCGGGCTCGTCTCGTTCCCGAAGACGTCGAGCGCCGAAGGGATGCACATCCTCGTGCCGGTCGAGCGCCGGTACACGTACGACGACACGCGCGAGTTCTCGGAGATCGTCGCCGGCGCGATCGCACGGACGCACCGCGGGCTCGCGACGACGGAGTGGACGAAGTCGAAGCGTCGCGGTGTCCTCATCGACTCGAATCAGAACGGCGAGGGCAAGACGATCGCCTCCGTCTACTCGGTGCGGCCGCGCGCGGGCGCACCCGTGTCGACTCCCCTGCGGTGGGACGAGGTGGACGAGACGCTCGATCCGTCCGCGTTCACGATGGACGTCGTGCTCGGGCGAGTGCGGGACATGGGAGACCTCTTCGAGGGCGCGCTCACGACGAGGCAGCGGCTGAAGACGCCGTGAGCTACCTCCGGAGCTCGCGCAACCTGCTTCGGAGGAAGTCGCGCTCGACGTCGCTCGGTGCGAGCTCGATTGCGCGTTCGTACGCACACTCGGCGGGACGCCCGAGACGGCGAAGGAGGTCGGCGCGCGCGGAGTGGAAGAGGTAGTAGCCGTCGAGCCCGGCGATGCGGTCGAGCACGTCGAGGCCGGCTTCGGGCCCCTCGGCCATCGCAATCGCCACTCCGCGGTTGAGCTCGACGACCGGCGACGGGTCGGCCTCCGCAAGCCGTGCGTACAGCTCCGCGACGATCGACCAGTCGGAGGCTGCGTCGCTATGAGCGGCCGCGATGCCGGCCTGGATCGCATACGGCCCGCGCGCCGGTAACGACAGCGCCCGTTCGAGGGCTCGGCGGCCGGCGGCGATCTCGTCTGCATCCCAGAGTGCACGGTCCTGATCCTCGAGCAGCACGAGCGAGCCTCCCTGCACGCGCGCGTCGCGCCGTGCGTCCTGGAGCAGCAGCAGCGCGTGCAGGCCGTGCGCCTCCGACTCGTCCGGCATCAGCAGCGCGAGCATGGCGGCGAGGCGGATCGCCTCGTTGCAGAGCTCGCGCCGGACGGGCGGGCCGTAGCCGGCGTTGAAGATGAGGTAGACGACGCGAAGCACCGCCGCCAGCCGGCTGGGGAGGACGTCGTCCGGCGGGACGCGGAACGGGATGGCGGCGTCGCGGATCTTCCGCTTCGCGCGAACGAGCCGCTGCGCCATCGTCGCCTCCGGAACGAGGAAGGCGCGGGCGATCTCGCCGGTCTCCAGGCCGCCGAGGGAGCGCAGCGTGAGGGCGATCTGCGCCTCGATCGCGAGGGCGGGATGGCAGCAGGCGAAGACGAGGCTCAGGCGCTCGTCGGGTATCGCGGTCGCGTCCATCGGCTCGGTGTCGACCGGGACGAGCAGCTCCGTCTTCTGCCGCAGCGTGCGCTCGCGGCGGATCCGGTCGATCGCGCGGTTGCGGGCGACGGTCACGAGCCAGCCGGCCGGGTTGGCGGGCACGCCGTCCCCGGGCCACCGCTCGAGCGCGGCGGCGACGGCCTCCTGAAGGGCGTCCTCGGCGAGGTCGAAGTCGCCGAGGACGCCGATCAGGGTCGCGAGGACGCGTCCGTGCTCCTCGCGAAAGAGCTGCTCGAGCGTCGTTATGCGCTCACCTCGGCCTCGCGCATCACGATCGGTCGCACCTCGATGTGTCCGAAGCGTGCGGACGGGATCTTCGCCGCCCACTCGATCGCCTCGTCCAGCGACTCGGTCTCGACGAGGTAATAGCCGCCGAGCATCTCCTTCGTCTCGATGAAGGGACCGTCCGTGACGAGCGTCTCGCCGTTGCGCACGCGCACGGTCGTCGCCGTGTCGCTCGGCTGCAGCTGGTTCGCGCCCACGAGCGAACCGGACGCGGCGAGGGCCTCGGTGTACGTCCCGTACTCCGGGATGAGGTCGCTGTGGTCTTCGGTCTCGTCGTCGTGGATCAGGAGCAAGTACTGCATTGCGGCCTCCTTGGAAGTGGCTTGACGAGAGTACGACGAACGGGCTACGCCGAAATCGACATCCTCCTGAGGAGCGTCAGGGCGCCCTCCTTGTCCAGGTACTCGTTCAGGTTGCCGCATTTCGGGCTCTGGACGCAGGAGGGACAGCCGTGCTCGCACGGGCAGCCGTCGAGCAGCCGCACGGTGTCGGCCACCCAGCCCTCGAACTGGTCGAAGCCGCGCTCGGCGATGCCGACGCCGCCGGAGTGCCCGTCGTAGACGAACACCGTCGCCGCGCCGGTGTCGTCGTGGTAGTTCGTGGACAGGCCGCCGATGTCCCAGCGGTCGCACATCGCCCACAGCGGCAGGATGGCGATCATCGCGTGCTCGGCCGCGTGCAGCGAGGAGAGCAGCGTCGGCATCTGCTCGAGGCCGTCGAGCTGCGAGTCGGTCGGGACGTACCAGACGGCCTCCGTGTCGAACGTCGTCGCCGGGAGGTCGAGCTGCACCGTCGAGATCGTCGCCTGGTCGCGGATCCCCTTCCGCTGATAGGCGACCACCTGCTCGGTCACCGAGACGCGCCCGAACGTCAGCTCGAGACCCAGGCGACGCTCGGCTCGAAGCGGCTCCTCCACGTCGGTGGACGTCTCCTTCTTCACCTGCGTGTACCAGTCGCCGCCGAAGGGCTCGACGAGCGCCTGCCGGGCCGGAACGTCGAGCGTCTGGACGAGCCACTGCTCGCCGAGGTGAAGGTAGACCGCGCCCTCGTGCACGGTCGAGTAGGCCCGCTCGTGCTCGACGATGCCGAGCACCGTCCCTGTGCTCGCATCCACGACCGAGAACGCGTCCGCGCTCGCAGACCGAAGCGGCGTGCGTCCCGCCGGGTAGTCGGTGCCCGCATACACCCAGCCCCGCGGCGTCTTGCGCAGGTCGGGCACGTGCGCCGCGCGCTCGAGCGCGGAGTCGCCGAGCGTGTCGCGGTCGTCGTCGTCCAGCGGCCCTTCGAACGCGGCTGCGGCGACGTGGCCGTCCAGCACCCGCGGATTCGCATGATCGAGCATCGCCGCCTCGACGCGCCGGCCGAGCAGCGTCTCCGGCTCGCGCATGAAGTACTGGTCGAGCGCGTCCTCCGAGGCGACGAGCACCGCGAGGCCATGGCCGCGTCGTCCGGCGCGGCCCCATTGCTGGCGGAGGCTCGCCACCGTGCCCGGGAAGCCGACCGAGATGGCGCAGTCGAGCAGCCCGATGTCGATGCCCAGCTCGAGCGCGTCCGTCGCCGCGACGCCGAGCAGGTCGCCTTCGACGAGGCGCCGCTCGATCTCCCGCCGTTGCTGCGGCGTGTATCCGGCCCGGTAGGGCGCGAGCCTGGCTGCGGTCTCCGCGTCGACGCGGTCGACGGTCATGCGATGGACGAGCTCCGCCGCCTTGCGGCTCTTCGCAAAGCAGATCGTCCGAAGGCCGCGCTGCACGAGCGCTGCGGCGAGGCGGGACGCCTCGCCGAGCGGAGACGCGCGCAGGCCGAGCTCCGGGTCGAGCAGCTCCGGGTTCCACAGCGCGACCGTCCGCTCCGCCCGCGGCGCCGCATCGTCGGCGACGACGGTGACCTCGAGACCGAGGAGCCTCCGGGCGAGCTCGCCGGGATTCGCGATCGTCGCAGAGGCGAGCACGAACTGCGGTTCCGCGCCGTACACGCGCGCCAGGCGCCGCAGTCGCCGCAGCACGTTGCCGACGTGCGAGCCGAACACGCCGCGGTACACGTGCGCTTCGTCGATGACGACGTAGCGCAGGTTGTGGAGCATGTCCGCCCAGAGGTCGTGCCGTGGCAGCACGCCGACGTGGAGCATGTCCGGGTTCGTCAGGACGAGGTTCGCCCACTTGCGCACCTGCCACCGCTGCTCGCGCGGCGTATCGCCGTCGTAGATCGCGGCCTTGACCTTCGGGACCGCGAGGGCCGCAAGGGAGCGGGCCTGATCCTGCGCGAGCGCCTTCGTCGGGTAGAGGTAGATCGCTCGGCTCTTCGGGTCGGTGGCGAGCGCGTCGAGTACCGGCAGGTTGAAGGCGAGCGTCTTCCCCGACGCAGTGCCGGTGGTGACGATCACGTGCCCTCCCGCTCGCGACGCAGCCCATGCCTCGGCCTGGTGCGCGTACAGGTCGTCGATGCCCTGCCGTGCGAGCGCGGCGCGGACGGCCGAATGGAGCTCTGCCGGCAGCGGAACCGACCGGGGTGCCCGCGGAGGCTCGGTGATCAGGTAGGCGAGCTCTTCGCCCGCCAGGAGGTCATCCCACAACCGAGCCGTCCCGCTCGACGAGAAGGATCCGCCGGGCGTCGACCCCGGTCAGATCGGCGCCGGCCGGAGCGACGACCGCGTCGAACGGCCCGCCGGGCGGAGCAGCGAGGACCTCGCCCGCCCGCTCGCGCGCCGCCGTCGCGCGGGCCGGGTCCGGTTCGACGACGGTCACCTCGAAGCCGGCCAGCCGCAGCGGCTCCGCGTGGATCCCGGCGAAGCCCAGCTCGAGCACGCGCGCCGGCGGCGGGCCGAGGAGGTCGAGCAGCCGGGGCGTCGAGGCCGCCGCCAGTGCGGGGGGCAAACGCATGTCCAGACGCTAACGTTCGGCCACCGGGGTGCCGCGAGGAGCGGCTGAGATCACACCCGTCGAACCTGATCCGGGTCATGCCGGCGAAGGGAGAGCAGTGGTTCCGAGAGCACTGACGATCGCGACGTCCGACTCGGGGGGCGGCGCAGGCATCCAGGCAGACCTGAAGGCCTTCGCCGCCGCCGGCGCGCACGGCTCCTCCGTTCTCGTCGCGCTGACCGCGCAGAACACGCGCGCGGTGACCGCGATCCACGAGCTGCCGCCCGCGTTCGTCGTCGCGCAGCTCGACGCGGTCTTCGACGACATCGGCGTCGACGCCGCGAAGACCGGGATGCTGTTCTCGCGCACGCTGATCGAGACCGTTGCCGCGTATCTGCGCGACCACCGCGTGCCGCTCGTCGTCGACCCGGTGATGGTGGCGAGCTCCGGCGCGCAGCTGCTCGAGGACGACGCGGTCGATGCGCTCGTCGGGCAGCTGTTCCCGCTCGCGACGGTGGTCACGCCGAACCTCACGGAGGCGCGTGCGCTCGCCGGGACGGAAGGATCGCCTGCACAGCTGGCCGAGCGCCTGCACGAGCGCGGCGCGTCCGCGGTGATCGTCACCGGGGGGCACGGCGCGGTTGCTGCGGACCATCTCTTCGACGGCCGCCGGCACGTCGACATCCCGGTGGAGCGGTACGAGATCGCGGCGACGCACGGCGCCGGCTGCACGCACTCGGCGACACTGGCCGCGCTTCTCGCGCGGGGCGCGAGCCTCGTCGACGCGGCGCGTGGTGCGGCAGAGGCCGCGTCGCGCGCCGTCGCGCGGGGCCTCGTCGAGATCGGTTCCGGTGGAGGTCCCGTCGATGTCCTGGGGGTGAGGAGTTGATCTCTGCCGGCGCCACGTTGCGCACGATGCGCGAGCGGAAGCCGCTCGTCCATCAGATCGCGAACTACGTCGTCATGAACGAGACTGCGAACGCGACACTCGCGCTCGGCGCGCTGCCGGTGATGGCGCACGCACGCGAGGAGGTCGAGGAGATGGCGCAGATCGCGTCGGCACTCGTCATCAACATCGGCACGCTGTCGGAGCACTGGGTCGAGTCGATGCTGCTGGCCGGCAAGGCCGCGAGCGCACGGCCCGTTCCGGTGGTGCTCGACCCCGTCGGCGCCGGTGCGACTGCATACCGAACGAGCACAGCGCGCGCGATCCTCGACGCCGTCCGGGTCACGGTCCTGCGCGGCAACCCGGGCGAGGTGGCGACGCTCGTCGGCGCGGCCGCCGAGGTGCGCGGCGTGGAGTCGATCAGCACCGGGTTGGAGCCGGCCGAGCTCGCGCGCGAGGCCGCCCGACAGCTCGGCGTCATCGCATCGGTGACCGGGCCCGTCGACCACGTGTCGGACGGCGAGCGCGTGCTCGCGGTGTCGAACGGCGACGCGCTGCTCGCGACGGTGACCGGAACCGGCTGCATGTCCTCCGCCCTGACGGGCTGCTTCCTCGCCGCGAAGCCGGAGGCGCCGCTCGAGGCTGCCGCCGAGGCGCTGGCGGCGTTCGGTGTCGCCGCCGAGGACGCGGCCGCCGGGGCGGCCGGGCCGGGCACGTTCCACGCGCGGCTGTACGACGCGCTGTACGCGCTCGACCCGGCGACGCTCGACGAGCGCACGCGCATCGAGGCGCTGTGAGGGAGTTCGAGCTCCTCGCCGAGCTCGAGCGGCGCGAGCTCATCGTCGGCGTCGAGCACGACGCCGCGCAGATCGAGGGGCTCGTCGTCACCCAGGACACGCTCGTCGAGGGCGTCCACTTTCGCTTCGACCTGGTCTCCTGGCGCGACCTCGGCGCTCGCGCGGCCGCCGTCAACCTCAGCGACCTCGCCGCTTCGGGTGCCGACCCGATCGCATTCATCGTCACCCTCGCGGCGCCGAATCTCGATCACGCGATCGAGCTGTACGAGGGGCTGAACGAATCGGGTGTGCCGATCCGCGGCGGAGACACGACTCGCGCCGACTTGGTCGTGCTCACCGTGACGGCGCTCGGCCGCGCCGAACGGGTGCCGGGCCGCGCGGGCGCAGTTCCCGGCGACCTGCTCGTGGTCACGGGGCCGCTCGGCGCCGCCGGCGTCGCGTTCCGGGCCGGGAGGCTCGCTCCTCCGCCGCAGCGACTCGCAGAGGGCCGGCGTCTCGCAGCCGTGGCGCACGCGATGCTCGACCTGTCCGACGGGCTCGGGCCGGACGCGCTCCACATCGCCGAGCGCTCGGGCTGCCGGCTCGTCATCGACCTCGATCTCGTCCCGCTCGTGGAGGGCGCGACGCGCGCCGACCTCGAGTTCGGCGAGGACTACGAGCTGCTGGCCGCGACGCCCGACGCGCTCGACTTCACGGTCATCGGCCGCTGTGAGGAAGGCTCAGGTGTCAGCGTGCCGCTGCGCGGATGGGAGCACTTTTAGACTCAGGCGCCGAATGAATCGACGCCTCCTCCATGGTCGGCGTCGCGAGCGAGCGCCTTTAGACTCAGGCGCCGAGTGAATCGACGCCTCCTCGATGGTCGGCGTCGCGAGCGAGCGCCTCGGACAACCAGTCCTCGAAGTGCGCCCTCGGGCGGATGCCCACCATCGAGGCCACCGGCGAGCCGCCGGAGAACAGGATCACCGTCGGGATCGAGAGCACGTCGTAACGTGCGCCGATGCCCGGGTGGTCGTCGACGTTCAGCCGCGCGACGGGAACGGTCTGCTCGAGCTCCGCGAGGATCGGCTCCAGCGCCTTGCACGGGCGGCACCACGGGGCCCAGAAGTCGACGAGCAGCGGCTCGCCCGCGATCGCGGCGTCGAACCCGGCAGCGTCGAGCTCGCGCATCAGAGCTCGCCCCGCAACGCCGCGAACCGTAGCGCCGGCACCTGCGTGACCGCCTCGAGGACTATCGTCCGGCTCATCTTCGACTGCCCCGCGGTGCGGTCGGCGAAGACGATGGGCACTTCGACCACGTCGAAGCCGGCGCGGATCGCGCGGTACGTCGTCTCGATCTGGAACGCGTAGCCCCGCGCGCGGATCGCATCGAGGTCGATTCGCTCGAGCACTCGGCGTCGATAGCACTTGAAGCCGCCCGTCAGGTCGCGGATTCCGACGCCGAGGAGCTTCCGCGCGTACCAGGAGCCGCCCGTCGAGACGAGGCGCCGCATGCGTCCCCAGTTCTCCGTCCCGCCGCCGGCGACGTAGCGTGAGCCGAGGGCGAGGTCGGCGCCCGACTCGCACGCTGCGATCAGGCGTGGAACGTCCGCAGGGTCGTGGGAGAAGTCGCAGTCCATCTCGAGGATCAGATCGGCCCCGTCGGCGAGGGCACGGCGGAAGCCGGCGACGTACGCCGGGCCGAGCCCTTCCTTCGCCCGGCGGTGCAGGACGGAGACGAAGGCGAGCTCCTGCGCGAGCCGGTCGGCGATCTCGCCGGTGCCGTCGGGCGAGTTGTCGTCGACGACGAGGACGTGGACGCCGAACGGCTCGAGCGCGTGCAGCATCGCTTCGATGTTGGCGCGTTCGTCGTAGGTCGGGAGGCAGATCGTCGCCTTCGGCACGGGGTCTGAGGCTACATATGATCGCGAGCATGACCACGGGGTCCCGCGGTGCGCTCACCCTCGCAGGCGACCAGGAGCCGTAGGCTTGGCCTCCCTTCCAGGGAACACCGAGGTGGCCGATCGCTTCGACCTGCTCGCGGACCTGCTGGAGCTCGAAGGTGCCGAGTCGTTCCGCGTCCTCGCCTACCGCCGAGCGGCCACGCGCATGCGGGAGACGTCGGCGTCGATCGCGCAGCTCGCGCTCGACGGCCGTGCAAAGGAGCTGCAGGGGATCGGCAAGACGATCGAGGAGAAGATCGTGCAGATCATCGATACAGGCGAGATCGAGGCGCTGGCGAAACGTCGCGCGCTCGTGCCGGAAGGCGTCGTCCAGTTCATGCGGCTGCCCGGCCTCGGGCCCAAGACCGCTGCGCGCATCTGGCGCGAGCTCGGCGTGACGACGCTCGACGAGCTCAAGGGCGCCGCCGAGGGGCAGCAGCTGCGCGGCCTCGCCGGCCTCGGTCCGAAGAGCGAGGAGAAGATCCTCAAGGCGCTTGCGTTCAAGGCGACGAACCCGGACGAAGGCAGGCGGCTGCTCGGGGAGGGGCTGCCGGCGGTGCTGGCTGTGGTCTCCGTGCTGAGGGAGCACCCCGCGACCGTTCACGTCTCCGAGGCAGGGTCCGTGCGGCGGCGCAAGGAGACCTTCAAGGATCTCGACATCGTCGCGACCGCGACCGATCCCCGCGAGCTCACCGGGTACTTCACGAAGCTGAAGTGGGTGACAGATGTCGCGGCACACGGCGACACGAAGGCGACGGTGCTCTCGAACGAGGGGCTGCGCTTCGACCTGCGCGTCGTGCCGGCCGAGTCGTACGGCAACTTGCTCCAGCACTTCACCGGCTCGAAGGAGCACAACGTCGCCATGCGCGAGGACGCCGTCCGGCGCGGCCTGTCGATCTCCGAGTACGGCGTCACGACCGTCGAGAGCGGCACCGTCTTCAAGACCGAAGACGAGGACGCGCTGTACGAGTTCCTCGGCTACCAGCCCATTCCACCCGAGCTGCGCGAGAACTGCGGCGAGCTCGACGCTGCGCGGCGCGGCGAGCTGCCG
>DATAMX010000143.1:0-12572 GCA_036260475.1 Gaiellaceae bacterium
CGCGCGATCTCCTCCGACTCCGCCAGCGGGACGCGCGGGTCGTTCGCGCCGTGCTGGATGAACAGCGGCGCCCGCATCGCATCGACGTGCGTGATCGGCGACGCCTCGACGAGGAAGTCTCGGTCGCGCTCGAGCGAGCCGTACTCCCGCTCGCGCACCGCCCGCCTGTACGGCGACGTGTTCTCGAGGAAGGCCACGAGGTTCGAGATCCCGACCGACTCGATGCCCGCTGCCCACAGCTGCGGCTGGAACGCGAGCCCGGCCAGCACCATGTACCCGCCGTAGGAACGCCCGTACAGCACCGCGCGCGAGCCGTCGATCTCCCGCCGCTCCGCGAGCCAGTGGTGCAGCGCCGCGAGGTCGCGCACCGAGTCGAGCCGCAGGGCAATGTCGTCGAGGTGCTCGTACCGCTTCCCGTATCCGGTCGACCCGCGCACATTCGGCACAGCCACTGCGTACCCGCGCGACACGAGATGCTGCGCGAGCGGGACGTAGTTCACGTGCCATTCGGGCACCCACTGCGCCTCCGGTCCACCGTGCACCATCACGACCACCGGGAACGGCCCCTCCCCTACCGGTGAGAACAGGAACACGGGGATGGACTCGCCGTCGAAGCTCTCGAAGCGATGCAGCTTCGGCTCCACGAGCCCCGCCGGCGCCGTCGAGCTCGTCGTCAGCCGCCGGGTCTCGCCGGTGTCGAGCTCGAAAACGTAGACGTCTGCCGGCTGCGTCGGGCTCGAGAAGCCGTACGCGAGCCTCGACCCGTCCGGGGAGAAGACCGGAGAGCCCACGACGCCCCTCCCCGGCAGCGGGACGTCGCCACCGGGATGCAGGGTGAGGCGCGAATATCCGTCCTCGTTCGCGACCACGAGCAGCGAGCGGCCGGCCGGATCGGCCGCGCAGGTCAGGTCCCAGCGCGACTCGATGCCTCCGACCGCGAGCGTGTCGCGGCCCTCGTTGCTCGCCCACACGAGCTCGTCCCCGCGGAACACGGGCGTGGCGTATTCCGCCGGCTCCTCGTGCGGGGTCATGAGCGTGACCTCACCGGTGCCCAGGTCGCAGAGGTAGAGGTCGTTGTCGCCGCTGCGCTCCCCGGCCCGGTCGGCGACGATGCGTCGCCCGTCGGGCGAGATCGCCGCCACGGCGACGTAGCCCTCGAACGCGAACGTCCGCTCCTCCCCGCTCTCGAGGTCGCGCGCAACGACGTCGAAGTCGACGCCGTTACGCCGGTTCGTCGAGTACGCGAGCGTCCGGCCCGCCGCGTGCGGCGTGTCGTGCTTGAAGCGCGGGTCGACGACGAGCGGCTCGTCGCCGACGGACAGCTGCGTGCGCTCGTTCCCGCCCGCGTCGCGCTCGACGAGGATCCGCCCGTCCGGGAGGAACTGCCCGGTCACCGCCTCTTCGTCGAAGGTCACCTGCCGCATCCCGGGCAGGACGAAGAGCTGCGTCGTCCCCGGAAGGTTCGACGCGACGAGCAGCTCCTTGCCGTCCGGCGCGAACGAGAGCGGCGTCGCCTGCCGCATCTCGAGCAACGCGCGGAGCTCGGTTACGCCGTGACTCCTGTTGACGAAGGGATGACGTCCTCGCCGTACGCCGTCAGCGTCTCCTCTTGACCATGCGTCATGAGGTAGATGTTGAACTGGTCGACGCCGACGTCCTCCAGAGACTTGAGCTTCGCCTTGATCTGCTCGGTGTTGCCGATGACGCAGAAGCGGTCGCAGATCTCGTCCGTGACGAACTCGCCGTGCTTCGCGCCGACGCGCGAGTGGTCGTTGTAGTCGTAGAACTTACGCGCCTGCACGTAGTCGGTGAGCGCCTTCGGCACTGTGCTGCCGTCGGTGCCGTACCGCTCGATGAGATCCATCACGTGGTTCGAGACCATCGCCGGGAACCAGCGCACCTGTTCGCGTGCGTCGGCGAGATCGTCGGTGACATGACTCGGCGCCCCGACGATGCACTTCAGCTTGGACGGATCGCGACCCGCCTCCTCGGCAGCGCGCCGGGCGGTGTCCATGATCCACGTGATGATCTCCGGGTCGGCGAGCTGGATGATCACGCCGTCGCCGACGCGCCCCGCGACGCCGAGCGCCTTCGGCCCGTAGCCGGCGACCCACATCGGGATCTCGGGCAGCTCCTCGCGCACCCACTTCAGCTGGAGCTGCTTGTCGTTCCACTCCACCTCGCGGCCGTTCATGAAGTCCTTGACCATCGAGAGCGCGCGCTCGAAGTCGGCCACCTTCATCGGCTGGCGGCCGATGTAGCGCACCGCCGAGTCGCCGCGCCCGACGCCCATGCACATGCGACCGTCGGAGAGGTCGTGCAGCGTCGCGTACGAGCTCGCGAGCACCGTCGGGTCGCGCGTGGCCGGGTTCGTGACGAAGTGGCCGAGCTTGATCTTCGAGGTCTCGCGCGCCGCAACCGCGAGCGTCGGGATCGATTCCTGCCAGAGGACGTGCGAGTCGTACGTCCAGGCGTGCTCGAATCCGTGCTTCTCGGCGAGCTGGATGAGCTCGAGCCAGCGCGTCCACGGCGGGTCGGGCAGGACGGTGACGCCGAAGCTGATCATGCGCTCGCAAGATACCGCGGCGTGGCGAGCGAGGCGAGCGCAGCCAGGATTCCCATGGCAACGAAGCCGATGCGGCCGTCGCCCGGCAGCGAGAACGTCAGGCCTACGAGCGGCGTGCCGACGACGATCACGAACGAGGCGAGCGCGTTGACGAAGCCGACGGCCGCGCCGGGGGCGTCGGGCCGTGCCGCAGCTGCGCCGCTGAACGCCATCGCGAACGGGATCCCGGCCGCGAGCCCGACGACCGCTGAGGCGGCGACGAAGCCGGCGAGCGGCAGCGGCGTCGCGAGCGCGACCGCGGCCGCGCCGCCGGCGACGAGGCTGCCGGCGACCCAGCGGGCCGCCGTCGGGCGGCTGAGAATCGAGCCGCCTGCGATGCGCGTGAAGAAGCCGAGCAGGAGCGTGAGCGAGCCGACCGCCGACGCGGCGCCCTTCGACTGGCCGTGGTGCTCGAGGAGCGTCACCACCCAGTTCCCGACGACGACGCTGAACCCGAACGAGAGGGCGTGGATCGCCCCGAAGTGGTAGAGGCGCCTGTCGCGGAAGAGATCTCCACGGATTCTCTCGCCGGCGTGGCGGGCCGTCCGCGCCGCCCGCGGCGCGGAAGCGAGCACGACGAATGCCAGCGCGACGACGACGACGGCGGTCTCGTACGGGGCGCGGAAGCCGTCGATGGCCGGGACGATCGCAAGCGCAATCCCCGGCGCGAGCACGGACGCGCTTCCGTACACGCCCTGCTGGAACGGCGAACCGCCGCGCGCGCGGATGTAGTCGCTGCCGGACACGAACGCGATGCCCGTGCCGAGACCGACGACTGCGCGGCCGGCGAACGCGAGCGCGACCGCCGGGTCGACGAGCGAGATCGCGTTGCCCGCAGCGATGACGACGAGTCCGAGCAGCGCGGCGCGCTGCGCGCCGAACCGGTCGGCCATCCGTCCGCCGGGAATCTGCATCGCCATGTGCACGACGAACTGCACCGTGACGAAGAGGCCGACGGTCGCCAGGCGGACGTCGTACGCATGCGACAGTCGCGTCGCGACCGCACCGAGTGAGGCGATGTTCCATCCGACGGCGGCGCCGACGCCGAAGCCCCCGATCGCAGAGCGCCGGTCCACGGCGCGAGCCTAGACCGCTTCTAGTGGTGCGCGCGGTCGAGCACGACGACCGGGATCTCTCGCTCGGTCTTCTTCTGGTACTCGTCGTAGTCAGGCCAGGCCTCGGCCATCTGCTTCCAGAGGCGCTCACGCTCTTCGCCCTCCGCCGTGCGTGGATGGGCGTGGAACCTCTCGCCCTTGATCTGCACGCCGACGTGAGGATTCGCGACGAGGTTCAGATACCAGTCGGGATGGTCCGGCGTCCCGCCCTGCGACGCCACGACGACGGGGTTGCCGTGATCGTCGAGCGTGTAGATGAGCGGCGTCGTGTACTCCTTGCCCGTCTTGCGGCCCACGGTCGTGAGCAGCAGCGTTGTCGTGCCTCGCTTCCAGTCGTGCCCTTCCTCGCCGTCGGTCGCCTGGTAGCGCTCGACGTGTTCCTGTCCATAGAGAACGCTCATGCCGACAGCGTACCCAGCGCCTTCGAGGCTACGCGGTCCAGCGCATGCACCGACAGCTCCAGGTGCTCCTCCTTCGTGTCCTCGAGCTTCGTGTGCGACAGGCCGCGCAGCGACTGCACGAAGAGCATGACCGTGGGTATGCCCGCGCGTGCGACCTCGGCCGCATCGTGCAGCGGGCCGCTCGGCAACCGGTGCGACGTGCCGGCCACCTCGCGGATGGACTCGTCTGCGAGCTCGATCAGCTCGTCGTCGAAGAGGATCGGCCGAATGTTCCAGATCCGGTTCCACGAGACCTCGACGTCCTCCTCGCGCGCGAAGCGCTCGCTCGCCTCCTGCGCAAGCTCGAGCAGCCGCGCGAGCTTCGCCGCGTCCAGGTGCCGCTGATCCAGGAGCTGCTCCGCCGTCTCCACCACCGACGTGACGATCCCGGGCTTGCACACGACGCCACCGGACGTGCACACCGCGCCGTCGCCGACCTCGGCCGCGATCGGCCGGATCTCGAGCGCGAGCTTCGCCGCTCCGGCGAGTGCGTCGCGCCGCTTGTCCATCGGCGTCGAGCCCGCGTGCGCGGCCTGGCCCTTCCACGTCACGAGGTGACGCTCGACCCCGAAGGTGCCGAGGACGACGCCGAGCGGAATGTCCATCGACTCCAGCACCGGCCCCTGCTCGATGTGCAGCTCGAGGTAGCCGGCCGCGCTCTCCATCTGCTTGCGCGCCGCGAGCGCATTGTCGAGGTCGACGCCGTGCTCTGCCAGCGCCTCCGGCAGTGCGACGCCGTCCGAATCCCGTTTTCGGCGCAGCTCGTCCTGGTCGTCCATGGAGCCACACGCGGCCGACGAGCCGAACAGCGAGCGGCCGAAGCGCGCGCCCTCCTCGTCCGCCCAGTTGACGACGCGCACGGTCAGCGGCGGCCTCCCGTCCTCCGCGATCCGGCGCAGGACTTCCACGGCAGCCATGACGTTCAGGCAGCCGTCGAGCCAGCCGCCGTTCGGCACCGAGTCGATGTGCCCGCCGAGGAGCAGCGCACGCTCCGAGTCGCCCTCGAGGGTGAACCACTGGTTCCCGGCCTCGTCGATCTCCTCGACCGCGCCGGTGTCCGACACCTTGCCGCGCAGCCACTCGCGCGCTCGCTCCCACGTCTCCGTCCACGCGACGCGTTGCGCCCCGTTCTCGTCGCCCGTGAGCTCACGCAGCTCCTTCAGCTCGGCGACGGTGCGGGCGGGGTCGAGCGGCACGCGCCGATCCTAAACCGGCGGTCGGCCCCGCCGCGAGGAGCGTCGGCACGCGACGAACGTATGGACCGAGTTACCTGCGCCCTCCCAACCCTGATAAGAACACTGCATGGCCGCCGCCCTTCGTCGTGCCTCCGTCGTCGCTGCCGCCGCGCTCGCGCTCGTCGGCCTCTGGGAGCTCTATCGCTGGATCTGGACGAGCGCCGGCTGGACGTGGCCGTTCGTCGTCGACAAGACGTCGATGCCGCACGTGTGGACGATCTTCCGTGCTTTCGGGCAGCCCACGCAGGTGAATCAGCCGGCGCTGATCACGATCCTCTTCCACAAGTCGGTCTTCACCGGCAAGGAGGCGCTCGTCGGATTCGCGGTCGGCGCCGTCGTCGGGTTCGCGATCGGCATCGTCCTCGCCCACTCGCGCCTGCTCCAGCGCGGGTTCCTGCCGTACATCGTCGCCAGCCAGACGATCCCGATCCTCGCCATCGCCCCGATGGTCGTCGTGTGGGTGAACCCGAAGCTTCCCGGGCCGTTGCAGGGCTGGGGCGCCGTCGCGGTCATCGCGTCGTACCTCACGTTCTTCCCGGTGACGATCAACACGCTGCGCGGCCTGCGTTCGGCCGACCCGCGCGCGCTCGAGCTCATGCGCACCTATGCGGCGAGCCGCTGGACGATCCTGTGGAAGCTGCGCGTGCCCGCCTCGCTGCCGTACGTCTTCGCCGCGCTCAAGCTCGCGGCGACGGCGAGCGTCGTCGGCGCCATCATCGGCGAGCTGCCGTCCGGGCTCCAGGACGGGCTCGGCGGCGCGATCATCAACTTCAACCAGTACTACTCGTTCGAGCCGCAGGAGCTGTGGGCGACGAACGTCGTCGCCGCCGCGCTCGGCATCCTCTTCTTCGTCGCCGTCGTCGCCGCCGAACGCATCGTCGTTCGCCGCGCGCCGGAGAACGTCGCGTGAGCGTCGTCGAGATCAAGGGCGTGACGAAGACCTTCGCGCGCGGGAACGTGACCGCGCTCGAGAACATCGAGCTCGAGCTGCAACACGGCGAGTTCGTCTCGCTCATCGGGCCGTCCGGCTGCGGCAAGTCGACGCTCCTGCGCGTCATCGGCGACCTCACGCCGCCGACGGCGGGGTCGGTCACGGTGAACGGCAAGCCTGCACGCCAGGCGCGTAGCGACGGCGACTACGGGATCGTCTTCCAGGACTCGGTGCTCTTCGACTGGCGCACGGTGGCGAAGAACATCGCCCTGCCGCTGGAGATGCTCGGCTGGAGCCGCGACCGCCGCCGGGCGCGCGTCGAGGAGATGCTCGACCTCGTCGAGCTGCGCAACTTCGCCGACCATCATCCGTGGCAGCTCTCCGGCGGGATGCAGCAGCGCGTCTCCATCGCACGCGCTCTCTCCTTCGAGCCTGCGCTCCTGCTCATGGACGAGCCCTTCGGCGCGCTCGACGAGATGACGCGCGAGCGCCTCAACCTCGAGCTGCTCTCCATCTGGGAGAAGCTCGGCTCCACGGTCGTGTTCGTGACGCACTCCATCTCGGAGGCCGTCTTCCTCTCGACGCGCGTCGTCGTCATGAGCCCGCGCCCCGGCAGGATCGCCGGCGTCGTCGACATCGACCTGCCGTTTCCGCGCACCGTCGAGACGCGGGAGGACCCCCGCTTCTTCGCGCTCGTCACGCAGGTACGCGAACTGCTGCGCAAGCGCGGCGAGCACCTGCTGCCGGAGGAGGCGGCGGAGCTCCTGTGAAGCAGGTTCGGGAGTGGCTGCCCGCCCTGGTCGTCTTCGCGATCGTCATCGCGGCCTGGGAGGGCTCGATCGCGGCGTTCCACATCCAGCAGTTCCTCCTGCCGCGGCCGAGCGCGATCGTCCGCTCCTTCTGGACGGAACGGCATTCGCTGTGGCCGGCAGGCTGGACGACGTTCAAGGAGGCACTCGGCGGCTTCTTCATCGGCTCGGGCCTCGGCATCGCGGTCGCGACGGTCGTCGGCCGCTTCCGAGGCGTCGGCACCGCGCTGATGCCGATCGCGATCGCCGCCAACGCGGTCCCGATCATCGCCTTCGCCCCCATCGCGGGCGCATGGTTCGGCGAGGTGTCGCCGCACTCGAAGATGGCCATCGCCGCCGTTCTCTGCTTCCTCCCGGTGATGGTGAACACCCTGCGCGGCCTCTCGAGCGCCAACCCGCGCCAGATCGAGCTCATGCGCTCCTATGCGGCCTCCGAGCTCGAGATCTGGCGCCGCGTCCGCGTCCCGACGGCGCTGCCTTTCGTCTTCACGGCGCTCAAGGTGGCGAGCGTGCTGGCCATGATCGGCGCCATCGTCGGCGAGTACTTCGGCGGCGCTTTCAACGCGCTCGGCGTCCTCATCAACTCGGATGCCCAGGTCTTCGACTTCGTCACCGCCTGGGCCGGGATCCTCGTGGCCTCCATCCTCGGCCTCTCCCTGTACGGGGCCGTGGCGGGCACCGAGCGGCTCGTCGTCAAATGGGCAGCTGACACGAGGGACTCCTAGCGCTACAACTCACGGAAGGCAAAACGGGAAAGGGAGGGCTGGAATGAGGAAGTGGGTCGTCGGTCTCCTGGTCGTGGCGGCAGCCGTCGCGGCCGGAACCGCAACGAGGGCGCAGGCAACGCCGCAGCTCACCAAGGTGACGCTGCAGCTCAAGTGGGTCCCGCAGGCGCAGTTCGCCGGCTACTACGCGGCGCTCGACCTCGGCTACTACAAGGCTGCCGGGCTCGACGTGACGCTGAAGAACGGCGGGCCGAACATCATCCCCGAGCAGGTCGTTGCTTCAGGCCAGGCGCAGATCGGCGTCGACTGGCTGCCGAGCCTGCTCGCGGCGCGCGACAAGGGCACGCAGCTCGTCAACATCGCCCAGGTGTTCGCACGCTCGGGCATGACGCAGCTCACGTGGAAGAGCTCCGGCATCACGAGCATCGCGCAGATGAAGGGCAAGAAGGTCGCCAACTGGCTCGGAGGCAACCAGTACGAGCTCTTCGCAGCGCTGACGAAGGCGGGGATCAACCCCAACAACTCGAAGGACGTCACGATCGTCCAGCAGCCGTTCGACATGAACCTCTTCCTCAAGAAGCAGGTCGACTCGGCATCGGCGATGACGTACAACGAGCTCGCGCAGGTGCTCGAGAGCGGCGTCAAGCTGTCGCAGATCAACGTCATCAAGATGCAGGACGCGGGCACCGGCATGCTCGAGGACGGCATGTTCGCGACCGCGTCGTGGCTGAAGTCGCCGGCGAACCAGGCAATCGCGACGAAGGTCATCGGCGCAACGCTCGCCGGCTGGATCTACTGCCGTGACCACGTCGCGCAGTGCGTCGGCTTCACGCTCAAGGCGGGGCCGACGCTGCCGAAGGGCCACCAGACCTGGATGATGAACGAGATCAACAAGCTCATCTGGCCCAACACGAGCGGCATCGGGATCATGAACAAGGCCGACTACACGCGAACTGCGTCGATTGCGAAGCAGTTCGGCGTGATCAAGAAGCCGGCGACGGGTGCGTACCGCACCGATCTCGCCGAGGCTGCCGTCGCGGGGCTGAAGAAGCAGGGCCTCGACGTCTTCGGCAAGAAGTACCACCCGCTCGTCGTCAAGGTGACGGCCGGCGGCCAGTAGGAACGCATGTACACGGTGTCAGACACCGCAGGCGGCGGTGTCTGACACCGAGAACCTGAAAGGAGATTCGCTCATGTCGGTGCTCATCAAAGGCGGACTTGTCGTGACGGCGTCGGACTCGACCGTCGCAGACGTCTTCGTCGAGGACGAGCGAATCTCCCTGATCGGCGAGGATCTCGACGTCCAGGCGGACCGGGTCATCGACGCGGCCGGGAAGTACGTCCTCCCGGGCTGCATCGACCCGCACACGCATCTCGACATGCCGTTCGGCGGGACGGTGACGATCGACGACGTCGAGTCCGGGCAGACGTCGGCGGCGTTCGGCGGCACGACCTGCCACGTCGACTTCTGCATCCAGGGCAAGGGCCAGACATTCGCGCAGGCGCTCGACGACTGGCGCGCGAAGGCGAACGGCAGGCAGGTGATCGACATGGGCTACCACATGGCGGTCACCGACCTCGCGGAGGGCGGCACGCTCGAGGAGCTCGCGTCTCTGCCCGAGCAGGGCGTCACTTCGTACAAGCTCTTCATGGCGTACAAGGGCGCGCTCATGGTCGACGACGAGACGCTCTACCGCACGATGGAGGTGGCGGCGAAGACGGGCGCGCTCGTGATGGTGCACGCCGAGAACGGCGACGTCATCGACATCCTCGTCCGCGAGGCGCTCGAGGCCGGGCACACCGAGCCGCTCTACCACGCGCTCACGCGGCCGCCCGAGGCGGAGGGCGAGGCGACGAACCGCGCCATCCAGCTCGCGCATCTCGCAGGTGCGCCGCTGTACGTCGTGCACGTGACCTGCAAGGAGGCGGTCGATCCGATCGCGGCCGCGCGCGCGAACGGCTGGGACGTGTGGGGCGAGACCTGCACGCAGTACTTCTTCACCTCGCTCGACGACATCTCCAAGCCGAACTTCGAAGGAGCGAAGTATGTCTTCTCGCCGCCGGTGCGCGACAAGTCGAACTGGGACGTCCTCTGGAACGCGGTGCGCACCGACGCGCTGTCGGCGATCTCCACCGACCACTGCGCGTTCTCCTTCGAGGGGCAGAAGACGCTCGGCAAGGACGACTTCTCGAAGATCCCGAACGGCGGGCCGGGCATCGAGGACCGGCTGCGCATGATCCACGAGTTCGGCGTACGCGCCGGGCGCATCTCGCTGAACCGGATGGTCGAGCTGCTCGCGACGAACCCGGCGAAGCTCTTCGGCCTCTATCCGCGCAAGGGCACGATCGCCGTCGGCTCCGACGCCGACCTCGTCGTCTTCGATCCGAACAAGCGGGTCACGCTCTCCGCGAAGACCGCGCATTCGAAGGTGGACTACAACCTGTACGAGGGGACGCAGGTGACCGGGTCGCCCGAGGTCGTGCTGCTCCGCGGGCACGTGCTCGTCGAGAACGACGAGCTCGTCGCGTCGCCCGGCATCGGCCAGTTCGTGGCCCGCGCCCGCTACGGGCAAGAGCTGAAGCCCGTCCGCACCAGCGTCGCGTAGGAGCCCGCCGCCCGGCCCCGAAAGCGGTCAAGTGGCCGCTTTACGTTCGCTGAACATGCGGTTCGCTAGCCTCGAACGAGCTTTGGGGGTCAGGATCCTGGCAGCGTTCGCAGTCGCGTGCGCCCTCGCGGCGCCCGCAGGCGCAGCGACGTACGCGAACGGCGTCGACGTGTCGCACTACCAGGGGCTCATCAACTGGACGCAGGTCGCCGCGAACTCGTACCGCTTCACGTTCGCGAAGGCGACGGAGGGAACGACGCTCGTCGACGCGACGTATCCGGTGAATCGCGCCGGCGCCGAAGGCATGGGGCTGCGCTTCGGCGCGTACCACTTCGGCCGGCCGAGCGGCACCGGGCCGGCGACGATCGTCGCGAGTGCGATAGCGCAGGCGGATCACTTCATCAGCGTCGCGCAGCCACAGCCGGGTGAGCTCCCACCGGTGCTCGACCTCGAAACGTCGGGCGGCCTCACGCCGACGCTGCTCGTGCAGTGGACGCAGGCGTGGCTCGACGAGGTGAAGGCGCGCACGGGCGTGAGCGGTTTCGTGTACGCGTCCCCGAACTTCTGGAAGTCGAAGCTCGGCAACACCTCGGCGTTCGCGCTCGGCGGGTATCGGCTCTGGGTCGCACACTGGACGAAGAGCGGGGCGCCGCTCGTGCCGGCCGGCAACTGGGGCGGGCTCGGCTGGACGTTCTGGCAGTGGACGGATTGCGCGAGCGTGCCCGGCTTCATCAACTGCGTCGACGGCGACCGGTATGCGGGGCTCGATCCGGGCCCGCTCGCGATCGGGCCATACGCGTCGGGCGTGCCGCTCGGGAGCGTGCCGCCGACGATCGTCGGCGCGGTGAAGACCGGGTCGCTCCTCACCGCCGTTCCCGGAACGTGGAGCGGCGGCAAGCCGGTCTCCTTCACCTTTCAATGGCAGCAGTGCGATGCGGCCGGCTCGAATTGCACGCCGATCTCGGGCGCGACCGCCGACAGCTACAAGCCGACGACGGCCGACACCGGGCACGCGCTCATCGTCACGGTGACGGCGCAGAGCGCCTCCGGCGGCGCCGCGACCGCCTCCGCGCCGACGGTCGCAGTGGGATCGAGTGGGAGCGGCACCGCCACGAGGCCGGTCGCGACGACGCTGCCCAGCATCGCCGGCACGACCGTCGCGGGACAGCAGCTCAGCTCGTCGGTCGGGACGTGGACCGGCTCGCCGACGGCGTTCGTGTACCAGTGGCGGCGCTGCGATCCGAGCGGTGGCTCCTGCGCCGCGATCGCGGGCGCGACCCAGTCGACGTACTCGCTCACGCCGGGCGACATCGGAGCGACCGTCTCGCTCGTCGTCACCGCGACGAGCGCGGGAGGCTCGCAGACGGCTGCGACGGCGCCCACCGGTCTCGTGGCTCCAGCGCCGGTCCCGGCAGCGGTTCCCGGCACGCTCGTCGCCGCTCCCGGCCAGGCCGGCGCCGTCGTGACGACGGACGGCCGCGCCCAGGTGACGTGGCAGCCGGGCGCGGTGCCGGACGGCTCGACGGTCACGCTCGTCCCGGGCGAGCGAGCGCCGGCGCTGAAGGGCACCGGCGTGGTCGTCGGCATCAGCGGCGTCGCCACGACCTTGCCGTGGCCCATCGACCTGACGTACGCGAACGCGCTTCCGGCCGGCTCCGTGCTCGCGTACTCGCTCGACAACACCGTCTGGCATGCACTCGGCACGCTCGCCGCGCCGACGCTCCCGGCAGGCGCCGTCGCCGGGACCTACAACGACGGCACGACGCTGCACGTCATCATCGGGCAACCGCTGCGCGTGGCCGCGTTCGCCGCCGGCCGCTGGGGCGATCCGAGCCTCGTTGCCGAGGGGCTGCCGACCGTCTACCGCAACGGGCCGCTCACGGCGAAGCGCCTGCGCGACGGATCAGTCGTCGTGCGCACGCGCGTCTCGGTCGCATCGCAGGCGCATCTCTTCGTCGGCCTCGCCGGCGGAGTCTCGAAGGAGTCGCTCGTCCTCCATCCCGGCACCGTCCCGGTCGTCGTCCGCATCCGGCACCTGAAGCGCGGCGTCACCGTCCGTCTGCGCGTCGCCGCCGTCGACCCGTTCAAGCGGCGCGCGGCCTTGCT
>DATAMX010000198.1:0-4417 GCA_036260475.1 Gaiellaceae bacterium
AGCACGGTCTCGATCTCCGCGGGCCCGGTCCGCTTGCCGGCCAGGTTCATGGTCTCGTCCGACCGGCCGTGCACGAACCAGGCACCGTCGGCGTCCCGGCTGGCCCAGTCGCCGTGCGCCCACATCCCTGGCCAGCGCCGCCAGTAGCTGTCCAGGTAGCGCCCGGGGTCGCCGAGCAGGCCGCGGGTCATCGACGGCCACGGCGCCCGGCAGACCAGCTCGCCGGTCACCCCGGGGGCCACCGGCTGGCCGTGGCTGTCGACGATGCCGACGTCCATGCCCAGGGTGGGGCCGCCGACCGAGCACGGCTTGAGCGGCTTGACCGGCAGCGGCGCCAGGAACGCGCCGCCGACCTCGGTGCCGCCGGAGATGTTCGCGATCGGCACGCGTCCGTCGCCGGCGCGCTCGAACAGCCAGCGGTACGGGTCCGGGTTCCACGGCTCCCCCGTCGTGCAGAACACCCGCAGCGACGAGCGGTCCGTCGTCGGCTCGCCCTTCGGGATGAGCGCGCGGATCAGCGTCGGCGAGCAGCCGAGCATCGAGATGCGCTCCGACTCGACGAGGCGCCAGAGCCGATCGCCGGGCCAGTCGGGAGCGCCCTCGGCGAAGACGATCGTCGCCCCTGCCGCGCCGCCGCCGACGACGGTCCACGGCCCCATGATCCAGCCCATGTCGGTGGCGAAGTGGATGCGCTCGCCCTCGTTCACGTCGGTCTGGTACGCGGTCTCGCGCGCGATCGAGACGAGGAAGCCGCCCTGCACGTGCAGCGCGCCCTTCGGCTTCCCGGTCGTACCGGACGTGTAGGCGAGAAGGTACGGCGCCTCGCTGTCGACCTCGAGCGGCGGCAGCGTGCCCGGCCGGCGGGTGACGACCTCCGGCCAGGAGCGCGATTCGCGGTTCCACTCGAGCACGTGCTCGACCGCGAAGCGCCCGGCGTCGTCCAGCGTCGCGCGCATGTCCATCCGCTTGCCGCGGCGAAGCGACCAGTCGGCGCAGATGACGACCTTCGCCTGCGAGTCCTCGAGCCGCGACGCGATCGCCGGCGCCGCGAAGCCGGAGAAGATGGGCACCTGCACCGCGCCGATGTGCGCGCACGCGTGCGAGGCGACCGCGACCGCGGGGCACATCGGCATGAAGATGGCGACGCGGTCGCCGGCCTCGACGCCGAGCTCGACGAGCGCCTCGGCGAGCTGCGTCACCTGCCGCGAGGCCTCGGACCACGTGAGCGACTCCCGTCCGCCGTCCTCGTACAGCCCGACGTACGCCTCGGCCTCGGACGCCGCGCGGCGGTGCACGCACACGCGCGCGAGGTTGAGCTTTCCGCCGACGAACCAGCGCGCCCACTCGGGCCCGCGCGACACGTCGACGACCGCGTCCCACGGCTGCGAGAACTCGATGCCGAGGTCGTCCACCACCGCCGGCCAGAACCGCTCCGGCTCCTCGAGCGAGACGCGATGCAGGTCGTGGTAGCCGTCCACACCGAGCCTGCGCGCGAGCCGGGTCAAGTTGGCCCGCTCGACGCGCTCGGGAGTCGGCGCCCAGATGGTGTCGCTCATGCTAGTCTCTACTAACTTAGTGGACGCTAACAGGGGAAGGTGAACGTGAAGGCTCGCATATTCGCTGAGGAGAACAAGAAGTGGTGGACGTTGGCGGCCGTCTCCTTCGGCCTGTTCATGATCATGCTCGACAACACGATCGTGAACGTGGCGCTGCCCACGATCCAGAAGTCGCTGCACCTGAAGGTTTCCGAGCTCGAGTGGGTGGTCACGGGCTACGCCCTCACCTTCGGCGCGCTCATGCTCACCGGCGGCAAGCTCGCCGACCTCATGGGCCGGCGGCTCATGTTCGTCGTCGGGCTCGTCATCTTCACGCTGTCGTCGCTCGGCTGCGGCCTCGCCGGTAGCGCGACGGTGCTCATCGCTGCGCGCGTCGTGCAGGGCGTCGGCGCCGCGCTCATGAATCCGTCGACGCTCTCGATCATCACGGTCACGTTCCCGCCGAAGCAGCGCGGGACGGCGATCGGCATCTGGGCCGGGGTGTCCGCGCTCGCGCTCGCCATCGGGCCGCTCGCCGGCGGCCTCATCACCGAGCACGTCAACTGGAACTGGATCTTCTTCATCAACGTCCCGATCGGGGCGCTCGCGATCCTCGCGGCGTTCGCGTTCATCGAGGAGTCGCGCGACACCTCGCTCGAGCAGCGGCCGGACCTTGCGGGGCAGCTCACGTCCGCGCTCGGGCTGTTCGCGCTCAGCTACGGCCTCATCGAGGCGAACACGTACGGATGGACGTCGGGACGGATCCTCGGCGCGTTCGCGCTCGCCGCGGTTTCCCTCGTCTCGTTCGTCCTCCTCGAGCTGCGCCAGCGGCTGCCGATGCTCGATCTGAGCCTCTTCCGGAACCGCGGCTTCGCGGGCGCGAACACCGTGATGCTGCTCGTCGGCCTCGCGATGTTCGGCGTCTTCTTCTACGTCTCGCTGTACGTGCAGCAGGTCCTCGGCTACTCGCCCGTCCAGGCGGGCGCGTCGTTCCTGCCGTGGACGCTGCTCATCATCCTGCTCGCGCCGCAGGCCGGGCGGCTCTCGGATCGCTTCGGGCCGCGGCCGTTCGTCACCGGCGGCCTGCTGATCGTCGCGGGCTCGCTCTTCATCTTCTCGCGCCTCGGGGTGCACGAGACGTTCTGGAACCTCCTGCCCGCGATGATCCTGGGCGGCATCGGGATGTCTGGCGCAATGGCGCCGACCACCGCCGCCGCGATGGCGTCCGTGCGACCGGAGAAGGCCGGCGTGGGCTCCGCGGTGCTGAACAGCATGCGGCAGGTCGGCGGCTCGCTCGGCATCGCGATCATGGGGGCGATCGTCGCCTCGGGTATCAACAGCTCGATCGCCTCCGGGCACCCGCGGCCGGTCGCGTTCGTGAGCGGCTTCCAGAGCGCGACCCTCGTCGCCGCGCTCATCGCCGTCGCTGGCGCCATCGTCGCCGCGGCGACGCTGCAGCACGCGCGGCATCGCGAGCCCGCCCGCGAGGCGTTCCCCGAGGCCGCATGAGCGTCGCCCCCGTCCGGTTGCCGGCGGCCGAGCGCCGGCGCGACCTGATCGAGACGGCGATCCGCGTCTTCACCGAGGGCAGCTACCGCGGGACGACGACGGCGGAGATCGCACGGGCGGCCGGCATCTCCGAGCCGATCCTGTACCGCCACTTCGCCTCGAAGCGTGAGCTGTACCTCGCTGCGCTCGATCACGTGTGGTCGAATGCGCGGGCGCGGTGGACGGACGTGCTCGAGAACGCGAGCACCGTCGCCGAGGGCTTCGCCGAGATGGGCCGCGGCCACTTCTCCGTCAAGGACTGCAAGTTCCAGCTCGCCGAGCTGTGGGTGCAGGCGCTGGGCGAGGCGGCCGAGGATCCCGAGCTGCGGAAGCACCTGCGCAAGCACATGCGCGAGGTGCACGGCTTCATCGCGGGAGCCATCCGGCGCGGCCAGCAGGAGGGCTCCCTCAACGCCGACCGCGACGCGGAGGCGGAGGCGTGGGTCTTCCTCGCCGGCGGCGTCTTCGGCATGGTCGGCCGGCGGGTCGGCCTCCTCGGCGACGACGAGGTGTCGAGGATCAGGGCCGCACGGCTCGATTGGATGCGCGCTTCACCGCCGGAAAGTGCTGCGCACTTTCAAGCCACCTGAAAGTGCAAAGCACTTTCCGGCGATAGAGGGTCCCGCTTCGCGGGAACTCTAAGGCGAAAGTGCTGCGCACTTTCGCCTTCTGGAGGGTCCCGCTTCGCGGGAGCGCTCGCGGGCGGAGCCCGCGCGAGCTCTTACGGTGTAGGGCGTTTGGATGTTCTGCGCGGGCGGTGGCGGGCTTGCGCCCGTCCCCGGCCGCTGGTGCGCCTGCGCGTAAGCCGGCTTCGCCCGGCTTACGCTCCGGCTTCGTTCGCGGCTTGGGGCGGGAGGTCTACTGCCGTAAGCGCCGCGACCCTGTCCAACATTCCAGGCCGGAGCTAAGGCGCAGCCTTAGCGGAGGCCGCACCAGCGTGTGGGGACGGGCGCAGCCCGCCACCGCGCGCGCAGAACCGAACCATCGCCCGACACCCTCAAGAGCTCGGCGGCTTCGCCGCCGAGCGCTACCGCGAAGCGGGACCCTCTATCGCCGGAAAGTGCGAAGCACTTTCCGGCGCCTAAAAGAAAGGCCCCGGCTGCGGCTCCGGGGCCTTTTCTCGGTTTAGAGGCGCGTACTCCCTGCGTATCGGAGCCCCGGCTGCTGCGGCTCAGTCGGGATTTCCGGTGTCACTGGGTTGCGGCGACGCGCCCCCTGCAAACCCGCCTAGCGTCCGGCTCGGTTGCAAGGTGATCCGCACTATACGTCCGGTCCCGGGGGGAGTCAAGTAGCTCGGTCAAGTGATTCTCGAAAACGGCTGCTTCACCGGCTCC
>DATAMX010000016.1:0-39756 GCA_036260475.1 Gaiellaceae bacterium
GACGAGCATCGCCAGCGTCGGCGTCTGCACGCGGCCCAGCGACACGACTCCGCCGACCCACGCGCGGCCGCGAATCGTCGCGGCGCGGGTCGCGTTCATGCCGACGATCCAGTCCGCCTCCGAGCGCGATCGCGCGGCCTGCTCGAGCGGGTCCATCTGCTCGCCCGGGCGCAGCTTCTCGAACCCTTCGCGGATCGCCTGCTTCGTCATCGACGAGATCCACAGGCGCTGGACGGGCTTCGGCACGCCGTCCTTCTTCTTCAACGACTGGCGGTACATCTCGTAGATGTACGCGAAGATCAGCTCGCCCTCGCGCCCGGCGTCGCATGCATTGATGAAGTCGGACACATCCTCGCGCTTCATCAGCTTGAGGATCAGGTTCAGCTGTTTCTTCGACTTCGCGTCGCGCGGAACGAGGTGGAAGTCCTCCGGGACGATCGGCAGGTCGGCCATCTTCCACTTCTTGAACTTCTCGTCGTACTCCTCGGGGTCGGCGAGCTGCACGAGGTGCCCGACGGCCCACGTGATGACGTATTCGTCCGATTCCAGGAAGCCTTCGTCCTTGTCGAACTTCCCGGGAAGCGCGGACGCGAGGTCTCTCCCCACCGACGGTTTCTCTGCAACGACGAGCGTCTTGGCCATAGATTCACCATAGCGTGAGGCCTACTCGGACGTACTCCGCAATTGCCGCGATCAGCTGGCCGATCCTCTACGGGCTCTTTCGGTTACGCGCGCGCGGGCGCGAGCACGTCCCGAGCGAGGGCGGCTTCGTCCTGGCGTGCAATCACGTGTCCAGCTTCGACCCCTGGCCGCTCGGGCTGCCGCTCTGGCCACGGCGATTCCTGCGTTTCATGGCGAAGTCGGAGCTGTACTGGTTCCCGCTCACGCTCGTCCTGAACGGGGCCGGAGCGTTCCCCGTGCGCCGCGGGCAGGCGGACGCGGAGGCGATCGAGACTGCGGTGCAGCTCGCGCGCGCCGGGAACATCGTGGCGATGTTCCCGGAGGGGACTCGGCGGACGAAGGGTCTCGTGAAGCGCTTCGAGGCGCGTCCGCGCACGGGCGCCGCGCGCATCGCGCTCGAGGCGGGCGTGCCGCTCGTGCCCGCCGCCGTTCGCGGCACCGATCATCTCCGGCGCTTCGCGCCGATCACCGTCGTGTACGGCGAGCCGGTCGACATCGACGACCTCCGCGGCGCGACCGACGTGCGCGAGGCCGCGCAAGTGGCGACCGACAGGTTGATGGCGCGCATCGAGGAGCTGGAGGCGTCGCTCTGAGCCTCCTCCTCGCGATCGACGGCGACTCGTTCGCTCACCGCGCGTACCACGCGCTGCCGAAGTCCATCAAGCTGAACGCCGTCGTCGGGTTCACGAACATGCTCGTGCGCCTGTGGGAGGTGGAGCAGCCGGACGCAGTGCTCGTCGGCTGGGACACGCTCAGCACACCGACGTACCGGCACGAGGCATTCGCGGCGTACCAGTCGGGCCGGGTGTTCGAGGAGTCGATACTCGAGCAGCTCGAAGTCCTCCCGGACGTCGTCCGCGCGTGCGGCTTCGCGGCCGCGAAGGCCGACGGCTACGAGGCGGACGACTTCCTCGCCGCAGCCGCGAGTGCCTGGGAGGGCGATGTGCTCGTGGCGACGTCCGACCGGGACGCGTTCCAGCTCGTCTCCGACCGGGTCACCGTCCTCCAGCCGACGCGCGGCGTGAGCGAGATCGCCCGGATCGGGCCCGCCGAGGTGCGGGAGCGGTACGGCGTCGAGCCGGAACAGGTGCCCGACCTGATCGCGCTCCGCGGCGACCCGTCGGACAAGCTGCCCGGCGCGCGGGGCATCGGCCCGAAGAAGGCGGCCGAGATCCTCCGCGAGCACGGCACGCTCGAGGCGGTTCTCGCTGCCGGCCGATTCGCGGCCGAGGCGGAGGACTTGCGCCTCTACCGGCGAATCGCAGGAATGGACGCCTCCGCTCCTCTTCCTCCCCTCGCAGATCAGTCACCTACATGGACGGAGGCGTCCACCTTCGTCAGAGGCCTCGGCCTCAACGGACTGGCCGACCGGCTAGCGTCCCTGGCATGAACGAGTGGCTTACGCGCCAGGCCGACGCGCTCGGCGTCGACCCGCTCACCGACGAGGAGCAGAAGACGCTGCTCGATCTCGCCCGCATCGCCGCGCACGACGGCGGGGAGCGTACGAATGCACCGCTCCTCTGCTACCTGCTGGGCCGCGCGGGGAGAGAGCTCGACACGCTCGCCGAGATCGTCCGATCGACGTCCTGACCCATCCCGCGCTCGCGCGTCTCCATCCCACCGGCCATCACGCGGAGCGGGCCGAGCGGCTGGCCGTGCTGCTCCGGCATCAGCACGTCTGGAGCGAAGGCCGGCACGCGACCGACGACGAGCTTCTTCTTGTACACGCGCGAGAGCACATCGAGCGCATCCGCGCCGTCGACGAGCCGACGTGGCTGGACGGAGACACGATCGCCACCGAGACGACCTTCGAGGCTGCGTCCCTCGCCGCCGGCACGGCGGTCGAGGCCGCACTGCGCGGAGCCTTCGCCCTCGTCCGGCCCCCCGGCCACCACGCGCTCCCGGACCGCGCCATGGGCTTCTGCATCTTCAACAACGTCGCGATCGCCGCGCGCGCGGCGCAGCGCACGCTCGGGCTCGAGCGGGTGGCGATTGTCGACTTCGACGTGCATCACGGCAACGGAACGCAGGCGACCTTCCGGGACGACGACAGCGTGCTCTTCGTCTCCCTCCACCAGTGGCCGTTCTATCCGGGAAGCGGCGGGCCGGACGAGCAGGGAGACACGACGGTCAACGTGCCGATGTCCGCCCGTTCCGGCGACGACGAGTATCTGCACGCATTCGAGCACGTCGTCGAGCCGGCGCTCGCCCGGTTCGAGCCCGAGCTCCTGCTCGTCTCCGCAGGCTTCGACGCGCACGAGGACGACCCGCTCGCGGAGATGAACGTCACCGCGGACGGCTTCCGCGAGATGGCTCGCCGCTGCCGCGCCGCAGCTCCGCACGTGGCCGCCGTTCTGGAAGGCGGGTACCAGCTCGAGACGCTGCCGGGCCTCGTCGACGCCGCGCTGGAAGGATTCAGCTCGCGATGAGGCTCGACAAGTGGCTTTGGGCGGCGCGGTTCTTCAAGACGCGCTCGCTCGCAACCGAGGCCGTCGTCGCCGGTCACGTGCACGTGGGAGGCGCGCGCGTGAAGCCGGCGCGCGAGGTGCGGGTCGGCGACGTCCTCGAGATCCGGCGCGCCGCCGTCACGTGGACGGTCGAGGTGCGCGCGCTCGCCGAGCGGCGCGGCCCTGCGAGCGAGGCTGCAACGCTCTACGAAGAGACGAAGGCGTCGCAGGAGGCGCGCGAGCGCGACCGGCTCCAGCGCCGGCTCGCGGTGCCGCTCGGCGCAGATCTCGGCGCGCGCCCGACGAAGCAGGACCGACGGCGACTCGACGCGCTGCGCAGGGGCGAGCGACGCCGCTAGGCGGCGCGGGCGAGCGACAGCCGCTCGAGCGCCTCGCGCCGCGAGGAAACGCCGAGCTTCCTGAGCAGGCTCTTCACGTGCGAGCGCACCGTGTGCTCGGAGATGTACAGCCGCTTTGCGATCTCGTCCGTCGTCAGGTGCTCGTCGAGGAGCAACAGCACCTCGAGCTCCCGCGCGGAAAGCTTCTGCGCGATCGTGTCCGGGACGCCTCCGACCTGATCGGAGCCGGTGCGCACGCGGTCGAGCAGCCTCCGCGCGACGGCGCCGGAGAGGGCAGCCTCTCCGTGGACGACGCCTTCGAGAAATTCGGCGATCCGCTCCGGCGGCTCCGTCTTGAGGAGATAGCCGGCGGCTCCGGCGCGGATCGCTGCGAGCAGGTTGTCCTCGGTGCCGGACGCTGTGAGGACGACCACCTCGCACCCCGGCGAGGCGTGGCGGATGCCGGGCAGCGCGGTGAGACCGTCGATGCCGGGCATGGAGAGATCGAGCAGGACGACGTCCGGCTGCAGGCGGCCCGTCTCACGGATCGCCTCGTCTCCATCCGATGCCGTCCCGCAGACGTCGAAGCCGTGCGCGCCGAGCAGCGAGCTCAGGGCCTCCCGGGTCAGCGGGTGGTCGTCGACGATCATGACGCGGGCGCTCATCCCGACCCTTATCGGCAGCGGCGGTTCTGCCGACAAGGGGTAAGTGAAGGAAGAGAGCGACTTCGAAGCCTGGCTCCTGAGCGAGACGCTCCTCGCGGGCCTCCTCGGGGCCATCCTGGCGCTCTTCCTCACGCACCCGAGCATGCGGACGCGGTTCAACCTGCCCGAGCTCCGGCTCGTGCTCGAGACGACCATGACGCTCGCCGGCCTCCTCGTGGCCGTGCTCGCGGCGGCCCGCTTCTCCGCCGAGGGCCGGCGCGTCGACCTCCTGCTCGCAAGCGGATTCCTCGTCATCTCCCTCTCGGCGGCCGGGTTCGGCATCGGCCCCCAGCTCGGCGGAGCGCACACCCGGCCCGCGGAGGAATGGGCGTCGCTCATCGGCGGCATGATCGGCGCCGGGCTCATCGCGATTGCGCCGTTCGCGCACGGGCGGACTCGGCGGCGCGACTGGGCGATCGCGAATGCGGTTGCCGCGGCCGGGCTCGTGCTCTTCGTCGCCTGGTCGCTCCTGCGCGACGCCGGAGACTCGCTCCCCCCGCTGAGCGTTCCCGCCGGCCAGACGCAGCCCTTCTACCTCACGGGCACGCTCGCGCTCCAGGCGTTGATCATGCTCGTCGCCGTCGTCGGCTGGGGCGAGCGCTTCCGCACGCGGAACGAGGACATCTCGCGCTGGCTCGCCCTCGGCTTCACGCTCCAGCTCTTCGCGGCGCTGCAGCTCGTGTTCCAGCCGCTCGTCGCCGGCCGCTGGGTGTCGCAGGGCGACTTCCTGCGCATGCTCGCGTACACGGTCATCCTCGTCGGCGCGTGGCGCGCGATCCGGTCCGCCGAGTTCGGGCGCGCGGTGGCGGAAGAGCGGGCCCGCGTCGCACGCGACATCCACGACGGCCTCGCGCAGTACCTCTTCGCCGTGTCGACGCACGCATCGATGCTCGAGTCGGGAGCGGCTGTCGAGGAGACGCTCCCCCGACTGAAGGAGGCGGCCCTGCTCGCACAGCAGGAGGCGCGCTTCGCCATCCTCGCGCTGTCGTCGGCGAGCGGCACGGCGCCGTTCGACGCCGCCCTGCGTCGGTACGTCGACGTCCTCACCGCCGACGGGGCGCTGGACGTCGAGCTCGAGGTCGACGCCGCGATGCATCTCGCGCCCGACGAGCAGATCGAGATCTTCCGCATCGTGCAGGAGGGCCTTGCGAACGTCCGCAAGCACGCGCAGGCGACGCGCGCCGAGGTCGTCATCGGCTGGCGCGACGGCGAGCGCTTCGTCTCGATCCAGGACAACGGCGCGGGCTTCGACGGCGAGGACGCCGTCGCCGGCCAGGGACTGAAGAACATGCGAGCCCGCGCGGCCTCGATCGACGGCGGCCTCTCGCTCCGGTCGGTCCCCGGGCGCGGAACGGCGCTCGAGGTCGTTCTCCGGACTTAGACGCTCTCACACAATGAGCGATTGTGTCGAACGTCATTATGTGAGAGCCTCTTAGCTCCGGTAGGCGATGGCCTCGCGCGCGCCGGTCTCGCCGGAGCGGACGATCGCGTCGCAGACCTCGGACGCGCGATAGCCGTCCTCGAAGTCGGCGCCGTGCGGAGCGACGCCCGTGTCGTCCGCGATCGCGTGGAGGAAGTGGTGCAGCTCGTGCACGAACGTGTCGCCCCAGCCGATGATGTGGCCGGGCGGCCACCAGTACTGCCAGAAGGGATGGCCGGTCTCGGACACGAGCACGCGCTTGAAGCCGCGCGCACGGTCGCCGTCGGCGCGGAAGACCTCCAGCTCGTTCAGGCGCTCCATGTCGAACGCGAGCGAGCCCTTGGTCCCGTTGATCTCCCACTGGAACGCATTGCGACGGCCGTGGGCGAAGCGCGTCGCCTCGAGCGTGCCGACCGAGCCGTTCGCAAACTCGACGGCTGCCTCGACGGCGTCGTCCACCTTCCGCCCGGGAAGGAACGTGTGCGCGAAGCCGGAGACGGTCGCGATCTCGCCGTTGAGGAAGCGCGCGAGGTCGACGACGTGGGTCATCAGGTCGCCGAGCGCTCCGGAACCGGCCTCGCCGGGATCGAACCGCCACGTGTCGAGCGACGCGTCGTCGCCCCAGTCCTGGAGATAGCGGCCCCGGAAATGACGCACCTCGCCGAGCTCTCCGGCCGCGATCATCTCGCGCGCCAGGCGCACGGCCGGGACGAAGCGGTAGTTGAACGCGCACATGTGCTTGACCCCGGTCGCGGCGACCTGCTTCCAGATCTCGTAGCTCTCGGCGGCGTCCCGGCCGAGCGGCTTCTCGCACACGACGTGCTTGCCCGCGCGGGCGGCGGCGATCGTCGGCTCGGCGTGCAGCGAGTTCGGGCCGCCGTTGTCGAACAGTCCGATGCGCTCGTCGGCGACGAGATCGCGCCAGTCGGTGGTGGCGTAGTCCCAGCCGTACCGGAGCGCCGCTTCGCCGACCGCCTGTTCGTTGCGGCCCGCGATCCCGATCAGCAGCGGCTCGAGCGGAGGGGGCCACGTGATGTACGAGATCTTCCGGAACGCGTTCGAGTGCGCCTTCCCCATGAACGCGTAGCCGAGCATCCCAACACCGATCTGCGCCATTTCGCGATAGTACGCGTGTGACTTCGCCGGTGAAGTGGGGAATCGTCTCGACCGCGGACATCAACCGGAAGGTGATTCCGGGCGCGCACGCGTCGGAGAAGGTCGATCTCGTCGCGATCGCGAGCCGCGACCAGGCCCGCGCCGACGCGTACGCACGCGAGTGGGAGATCCCGCGCGCATACGGCAGCTACGAGGCGCTGCTCGACGATCCGGAGATCGAGGCGGTCTACATCTCGCTGCCGAACACGATGCACGCCGAGTGGTCGATCAAGGCGCTCGAGGCGGGCAAGCACGTCCTGTGCGAGAAGCCGTTCACCCGCCATTCTGACGAGATCACGGCGGCGTTCGACACCGCCGAGCGCACCGGCCGCCTGCTGAGCGAGGCCTTCATGTACCGCCACAACCCGCAGACGAAGCGGCTCGTGGAGCTCGTGGCGCGGGGTGCGATCGGCGAGCTGCGCATGATCCGTTCGACGTTCTCGTACGGGTTGTACGACGTGGAGAACATCCGTCTGCGCGCCGACGTCGAAGGCGGCGCGCTGATGGACGTCGGGTGCTACTGCGTCAGCGGATCGCGCCTCCTCGGCGGCGAGCCGGTCGCCGTGCACGGCGAGGCGTGGACCGGGCCCTCGGGCACCGACTGGGCGTTCGCCGGGCTGCTGCGCTTCCCGGACGACGTCGTCGCGACGTTCGACTGCGGCACCGCACTGCCGGAGCGGGACGAGCTGGAGGCGATCGGCAGCGAGGGATCGCTCTTCCTCGACGACCCCTGGCACTGCGTCCACCCCGTGATCGAGCTGCGCCGCAACGGCGCCGTCGAGCGCATCGAGCTCGAGCCGCAAGACTCGTATCGCCTCGAGCTCGAGAACGTGAGCGATGCCGTTCGCGGCGAGGCGGAGCTCCTGCTCGGCCGGGAGGACGCGCTCGGCCAGGCGCGGACGCTCGAGGCGCTTCACGATGACGCATCGGGAGGCTAGGGAGCGGGCGGCCGCGATGCTGGCCGACGCCGGCATCGTGCTCACGCCCGCGGAGCGCGACGGGATCGAGGTGACCGATCTCGGGCTCGGCCGGCTCGAGGAGACCGGCCTGCAGATCTTGACCTACGTGAACACCGAGCGGGTGTGCGCGAAGGAGCTCGTGCTCTTCCCGCGCCAGACCTGTCCCGAGCACCGCCATCCGCCGGTCGGCGACGACCCCGGCAAGGAGGAGACGTTCCGCTGCCGCACGGGCGTCGTGCACCTCCACGTCGAGGGGCACGAGGAGATCGTCCTGCGGCCTGGAGAGCAGTTCACGATCCCGCCGAACACGCTGCACTGGTTCCAGGCCGGCTCGGATGGAGCGATCGTGTCCGAGTTCTCGACGCGCAGCACCGACGAGCACGACGTCTTCACGGACGCTCGGATCACTCGCTGAGCACGAGCGTCGCCTTCCCGCCGCCGAACGCGAGCGCCTCCTCGAAGCGGTCGAGCGGCACGCGCAGGCCGACGAGCTGCTCGAGCGTGCCCGGCCAGCGGCGCCGCATCTCGTCCAGGGCGTCGATGCCGGCGAGCCAGTCCTCACGGCGCGCGTTCACGCTCCCGAAGAGCACTCGGTTCTCCAGCACGGCGTCGACGCCGATCGTGCGCCCGTCGAGGCCGACCGTCTGCTCGCGCCCGTCGATGCCGAGCAGGCACACGACGCCGCTCCGGCGCACGAGCCCGAGCGCGTCGGCCATCAGCTGGGCATTGCCCGCGCACTCGACGACGAGGTCGAAGCGGCCGACATCGTCGTTTGCGGCGGAGACATAGCGCGCGCCGGACTCCTCGATCAACGGCCTGGCCGGCTCGAGCGACGTCGTGACCACCTCGACGTCGTCGAGCCGCAGCAGGAACGTGACGAGCGTCCCGATCGCGCCGGCGCCGATCACCAGCGCACGTTGCAGCTCCCACGGCTGGCGGCCGCCGATCGTCCGCGCATGGCGAAGAGCACGCGCGCATGCGGAGGTGGGCTCCGCGAGAACGCCCAGGCGTCCGAGCGAGCTCGGGATCGGCACGAGCTGCTCCGGGCTTTCCCCGACGAGCTCGCGCGCGTAGCCGTGCAGGCGCGTGATCCCGCGCTCGCTGTAGTCGCCGGTGAGGCACGAGTCGGGCGAGCCCTCGCCGCACGCGCGGCAGCGCCCGCACGAGCGGCGTACGGTCGCCGAGACGAGGTCGCCGCGCGCGAAGCCGTAGCCGTCACGCTCGACGACGCCGAGCGCCTCATGGCCGAGCACGAGCAGGTCCTCGGTGTCAGGTGCGACCCCGAACAGGCCGTGCACGATCTCGCGGTCGGTCCCGCACACGCCGACCTCGAGCACGCGTACGGGCACCTCGCCGGCGGCGATTGCCGGTGCAGGCATGTCCTCGACGCGCGCAGTGCCTGCGCGCCCGGGCTCGACGACGAGCGCCTTCATCGCAGGACGGCGCCCTCCGACGCAGGCCCGACGAGCGCCCGGTAGCGCGCGAACACGCCGCCCACGTCGGAGGCGGGCGGCACCCAGCCGGCGAGACGTCCGGCCAGCTCCACGTCGCCGACCTCGACCGCGAGCGTCCCCGCATCGGCGTCGATGGCGACGACGTCGCCGTCGCGCACCGCCGCGAGCGGGCCGCCCCGAAACGCCTCGGGCGACACGTAGCCGACCATGAGCCCGCGCGTCGCGCCGGAGAAGCGTCCGTCGGTGACGAGCGCGACGGAGTCGCCGAGCCCGGCGCCGACGATGGAGGATGTGACGCTGAGCAGCTCGCGCATGCCGGGACCCCCGGCTGGGCCCTCGTAACGGACGACGAGCACGTCCCCCGGCTCGACCAGACCCGAGCGAACGGCGTCCGTGCACGCCTCCTCGCTGTCGAACACGCGCGCGGGGCCGCGGTGCGCGCGCATGCCGCTGACCTTCACGAGGCTTCCGTCCGGAGCGAGATTTCCGCGCAGCGCACGCAGCGCTCCGCCCGCCTTGAACGGCTGCTCGACGCCGGCGAGCACGACGCCGTCCGGCGCCGGCGCGGCATCCGTCTTCTCCGCGAGCGTCGAGCCGTCCACGGTCGGCGCGTCCCCGTCCACGTGCCCGGTGCGGATCAGCTCGCGCAGCAGCGCGGCCGTCCCGCCGGCGCGGTGGAAGTCCTCCGCCGCGAAGCGGCCGGTCGGAAGAAGGCTCGCGATCACCGGCGTGCGCTCGCTGACGGCGGCGAGATCGGCGAGCGTCAGCTCCACGCCGGCCTCGCGTGCGATCGCGAGCAGATGGAGCACGCCGTTCGTCGAGCCTCCCGTCGCCGCGATCCCCGTCATCGCGTGGAGAAGCGCGCGGCGATCGAGGAACGCGCGCGCCGTCGGCGGCAGCCGCGCCGCGAGCTCGCCGGCCCGCTGCGCGGCATCGCCCTTCTCCGCAGCCGCATCGGCGGGGATGAGGCCGTCGCCGACGACGGCGATCCCGAGGCAGTCGAGCGCGACCGCCATCGTGTTCGCGGTGAAGTGGCCTGCGCACGTGCCGGGCCCCGGGCACGCGACGCGCTCGAGCTCGTCCAGCGCGGCGCGCGGGCCGGGAATCGCCTCCCACACGTCCTGGATCGTCACGCCGCCCGGGCCTGCACGCATCGGGCCGCTGTACAGCACGACTGCCGGCCTGTCGACGCGTGCGAGCGCCATCAGCGCGGCCGGCACGGTCTTGTCGCAGCCGACGATGCACACGAGTGCGTCGAAGTCGTGTGCGTGGGCCATCAGCTCGATCGAGTCCGCGATCACCTCGCGCGAGATGAGCGACGCGCGCATTCCCGGCGTCGCCTGTGACTGGTTGTCGGAAACCGCGATGGTGTTGAAGACGAGGCCGACGCCTCCGGCTGCCGTGACGCCCTCGACCACGCGGTCGGCGAGCTCGCGCTGGTTCAGGTTGCACGGCATCGTCCCGGTCCACGTCGAGGCGATGCCGACGATCGGGCCGCCGAGGCGGGCGGGATCGATGCCCATGGCGCGGAAGTGGGCGCGGGCGGGCGCGCGCGACGCGCCGGAAACGAGCTCGTCTCGAGCGCGACTCACGCGGTCGCGTCGATCGCGGCCTGCGCGAGCCGCTCGTCGTCGGCGCCCGGAAGGCCGCTGACGCCGACGGCGCCCATTCGCGTTTCGCCCTCGAAGACGGCGATGCCGCCGAGGAAGAAGGTGAAGAACGGATCGAAGCTCGCGCGCTCGACCGGATCGTCGCGCACCTTCTCCGCCAGCTCGCGCGTCGAGCGGGCATCGCTGCGGGCGGCGGTGTACGCCTTCCGCTGCGCGTTCAGGCGGGTGTCCGGAGCGGCGCCGTCCATCGTCGCGGCCGCGACCAGCTCGCCATGCGCATCGGCGACGAAGACGGAGAGCGGAGCCGGGGCGGCGGTGACGACATGGTCGACGATGCGGCGGGCGCGCTCGAGTCTCACGGGGCCATTTTCACCTATTCACTAGGACACTAGGATGGGAGCGGCCTTGAGTGCCACAGCGCCTTCAATCCTGATCCGGGGCACGCCGTACCCGGTGCTCCTGCCGAAGCTCCGCGATCCGCGTCTGCATCTGGCCGCGACGATCACGTCGCTCCAGGTGATCGGGCAGATCGGCTTCCACTTCCAGCTCTCGATCGCGCAGATCCTTCTCTCCCTCGGCACGTGTGCCGTGCTCGAGGTCGCGATCGCCTTTCGGAGCCAGCACGTGATCATGTGGCCCGCGAGCGCGATGCTCACCGGGAACGGCGTCGCGTTCGTCCTGCGCGTTCCCGGAACGGCGCACGGGGACTGGTGGAGCCTGCGCGGCTGGTGGATCTTCGTCGGGACGGCCGCGATCTCGCTCCTCTCGAAGCACGTGCTGCGCTGGCGGGGCGAGCACATCTTCAACCCGTCGAACATCGGCCTCGTCATCTGCTTCCTCGCACTCGGACGGAACCGCGCCGCGCCGCTCGACTTCTGGTGGGGGCCCATGTCCGGATGGCTCGTCCTCGCCCTCGTCGTCATCGTCAGCGGAGGCTTCGCCATCCTGCGGCGGCTGCACCTGCTGCGTGTCGCGCTCGGCTTCTGGGCCTCGTTCGCCGTCGGCATCGGCATCCTCGCGCTCGCGGGGCACTCGATGACCGCCCGCTGGCACCTCGGTCCGATCTCGGGCTTCCATCTGTGGTCCGTGCTGATCACGTCGCCCGAGGTGCTCGTGTTCCTCTTCTTCATGATCACCGACCCGAAGACGGCGCCGCGTTCGCCGTCGGCGCGGCTCGTGTATGCGGTGTCACTCGGGCTGCTCGCATCGGTCCTGATCGCGCCGACGACGACGGAGTTCGCCGCCAAGGTCGCGCTCCTCGGTGCACTCGCCGTCGTGTGCGTGGCGATGCCGCTGCTCCGCCTCGTGCCCATCGCGCCCGGCCGACGGCTCGCGCTCGCCGCCGGCCCGGCTCTGGCCGGCGCCGCCGCGCTCGCGATCGTCCTCTCCAACTCGTCGGCGGGTGCCACGGCGTTCCGGCCGCTCCCTCCCGGCGCGCTGCCGCCGATCGCGATCCTTCCCTCGCACGGCGTGCAGACGAAGCTCGACCGGCACACGGCCGAGCTGATCGCTCACGACCTCCTCGCGGTGAAGCCCGCGACCGCAAGCGACAGGCTGCGCATCTGGCTCGTGCAGGGGCAGGGGCAGGGACCGCCGACCGCCACGGCGCAGCTCAGCAGCGTGACGTACCACCTCCATCAGGCCGCGAACGGGCACTGGGCGCTGCCGTCGGCGACCGCGCAGCCGACGCAGACCGCCGCGCCCACGAGCGATGCGCTCGCCGGTGTCCACCTGACCGACGTCGCGGCATCGGCAGGCCTCGACTTCCGCCAGGGCTCGTTCCGGTTCGGCGTCTCGAACGAGACCCAGGCGATGATGGGCGGAGGGCTCTGCTGGCTCGACTACAACGGCGACGGCTGGCAGGACCTCTTCGTCGTCAACTCGTACTCGAGCGCCGACACGGCGCAGTGGGCTTCGCACGGCGGCCTGCCGCGCGCGGCGCTGTTCGAGAACGTGCACGGGAGGTTCCGCAACGTCACCGCGGCCTCGCGCGCCGGCTTGCAGGTCCAGGGGAACGGCTGCGTCGCCGCCGATCTGACCGGCGACGGCCGTGCCGATCTCGTCGTCACGACGACGCGGGGCGTGGACATTCTCTGGAACAACGGCAACGGCACCTTCACCGAGCGCGCGCTGAACGCACATGGGTGGTACACGGGCGCCGCGGTCGCGGACGTCAACGGTGACGGCCGGCCGGACCTGTTCGTCGCCGGGTATTCCGATCCGAACGAGCCGGTCCCGGGCTCGCTCGCGGGTTTCCCGACGAACCTCACCGGCGTCCGCGACCTGCTCTTCCTCAACGAGGGCCACGGACGCTTCCGCGAAGCGGGCGTCGAGGCGGGGCTCGAGTCGGCGAGCTTCCGCCACGGGCTGGGCGCGCAGTTCGTCGACGTCAACGACGACGGCCGTCCCGATCTGTACGTCGCGAACGACGAGGACCCGAATCAGCTGTACGTGAACGTCCCGTGGCCCGGCGGCGC
Organism: Gaiellaceae bacterium; assembly: GCA_036260475.1. Taxonomy (GTDB): domain Bacteria; phylum Actinomycetota; class Thermoleophilia; order Gaiellales; family Gaiellaceae; genus Palsa-739. The sequence continues at coordinate 13,246 of DATAMX010000016.1, forward strand.
GAAGGCCGATCCTTCCGGCCTCGGCTTCCGGTTCGAGGACCGGGCGACAGCAGAGCACGTGGCCGACCCGTTCGCGGGCATGGGGATCGCGTCGCAGGATGGGACGCTCCTGGTGACGAACTCGCGCGGCGAAGCGACCGCGGCGTTCCGGCGATCCGGCGCTGCGTTCGCGAACGCGCGACCGGAGTTCGACGCGGCGCTCGGCACCGGCTTCGCCGGCTGGGGGGCTTCGTGGGTCGACCTCGCCAACTCCGGGCGGCCGGACCTCGTGCTCGCCGCCGGCGCCATCCCCGTGACGAAGCTCGCCGCCGACGCGGAGCAGGTGCGCGTGCTCGCGCCCGCCGGTTCCGGCTACGGCGCCGCGCGCGGCGTCCTCGCGCCGCTACGCCTCAACGGCCGCGGCGTCGCGGCGGCGGACGCGAGCAACGACGGCCGCATGGAGGTCGCGATCAACACCATCGGCGGCCAGCTCGTGCTCCTCCGCCCCACCGGGCCGAGCGGAAGCTGGATCGACGTGTCGTTGTCGCGCTTCGTGCCCGGGGCCGTGGTGAGCGTGAGCCTGCCGGACGGCCGCTCGCTCGTGCGGACGGTGCAGGCCGGGAGCAGCTACCTCTCGTCGGAGGACCCGCGCGTGCACTTCGGTCTGGCCTCCGCGAAGACGGCCGTCGTGCACGTGCGCTACCCGTGGGGCGCGACGACCGAGCAGGCCGTCCGCGCCGACCGCGTCGTCCACGTCGTCGTTCCGCCGCTGCGCACGCCGCTCGCACACTCCGCAGCGAGCCGCTGCACGCCCGCGCAGCACAACGGCTCGATCGCGACCGTCTGGGACGAGACGGCCGTTGCGGTGCTTCGAGCGGGAGGCGCCTCGGAGCCCGTGCAGGCGCGCGACCTCCTCGATCTCGCCGAGGCGATGTCGTCCGCCGGGCGGTCGCCGGCAGCGATCAGCTACGCGGCGTACCAGCTGCTGCTGTGGCGGGCCTCGTTCGAGGCGAACCTCTCCTCGACCTTCGCCATCCTGACCAAGCGGCTGCGCTCGCTGTGCCTCTCGCCTGACGCGCCGGCGAGCAGGGTCGCCGCGGCCGCGATCGCCGCCGGTGGTAGAGACGGCTCGCACGAGGCGATGCACTACGCCGATCCGAGCTTCGCGCCGCACAACGTCCCGCTGCCGCTCGGACAGGTCGGCTCGTCGGTGCACGACGCGACGTTCTGGCAGCCGCTGAACGGCCAGCACTTCGTCGATGCGCAGTGGGGTGACGTCCGAACCTTCGCCGGTCGCGCCCGCGCCGGCAAGCCGCCGTTCGGCATCCCGTCGAGCAGCGCCTACAAGGCCGCTGCGATCGCGGTTCTGCGTGCGACCTCGGGAGCGAACGCTCCGCGCGTGGACACCTCGCCGCTGGCATGGAACGAGATCGCGGCCTCCGTCGCGACCGGCAACCTCGCGCAGGACCTGCGCCTCTACCGGACGCTGAACGGCGCGCTCAACGATGCCGCCGTGTCCGCGTGGACGGCGAAGCGCGCCTACCAGGCACCGCGACCCATCTCGATGATCCGGTTCCTCGCCTTCACCGGGCAGCTGCCGCTCGTCGACGGCGTGAGCAAGCGCGTCGACGGGAAGACGTACGTCCGCTCCGGGAACCGATGGGTTCTCGGCGCTGCGTGGACGCCGTACGTTCCGACGCCGGCATCACCCGGCTGGGTGTCCGAGGGAAGCGCATTCGCGTACGCGGCGAGCGCCGTGCTGACCGCACTCACCGGGCATTCGTTCGCGGCGCAGGCGCAGAGGCTCGCGACGGCCGGAGTTGCGGAGGGCATCGAGACGCCGAGCGACGAGACGGCCGGTCGCGTGTTGGGTCGAGAAACCGGCAGACTCGCGGTCGCGCGGGCTCGTCGTTGAAGCCGCTCACGCGGAAGGACACCGGGCAGACGCCGGTCGCATCAGCCGGCGTCGACGAGCACGTTCGGCCCATGCGTATCGTCGAACCGATCGAGGACGCCGGAGGACACGAGCCTGTCGCGCGCTTCATTCGCGTCGTCGAGACTCGGGAACTCGAGGTAGATGAACACCTCGTTGCCGTCGTCGGTGCTTCGTAGGACTCGCTGGACCGTCGCTTTCTCACGCGCCCGCGGCCGGTCCTGGTCGAACATCGGACGCCAGCGGTCGTAGTCGCCCGTTTGGATGCGCGTGATGATGAATGCGGTCACGTGCTCCCTCTCATTCGATTGCCGGTCTTCAGCGCGAGTCGGTCCACCAGTCGCGCCGGCCGTCGACGTCGTCGCGCGGAGCATCGCCGAGACTCGGCGCGCCGATGACGAGGATCTCGAGTCCCTCAGACCCCGCCTCGTAGCCTCGCCAGGTTCCCGGCGGGACGCGCACCGCGTCCCACTCCTCGAGCTCGACGATCTCGTCGTCGAGCTTCATGCGCCCGCTCCCGCGCACGACGACGTACACCTCCTCCTGCCTCTTGTGCGTGTGGCCGTATGGAAAGCGACAGCCCGGCGGGACGCGCTGGTAGCTGAGCCCGGATTCCTTGAGCCCGAGCGCGACGGTCGCCAGGCGGAACTCGAGGTCAGGGGCGCCGTCGAACTTCGACCCGACGTCCTCCAGGTCCTTGATGTTCCTGAGCGTGAACGGCACGGGCGCGTCAGCGCCCTGAGCGGGCCTGCAGCCGTACCGCCACCGTGTCCAGCGTGACCGCGCCGAGGAGCACGAGGCCGGTGATGATGTAGATCCAGCCGTTGGACACGTTCAGCGTGTTGAGGCCGTTCTGGAGCGTCCCGATGAGAACTGCTCCGAGCAGCGCCCCGCGCACCTCGCCGCGGCCCCCGAAGAGGCTGACGCCGCCGATGACCGCCGATGCGATCGCGTTCAGCAGCAGGTTCCCGGGCGGGAACGTGAGCGCGACCGAGTTCACCTGCGCGGCGAAGATGATGCCGCCGATCCCGGCCGTCGCGCCCGAGATCATGAAGACGAGGATGCGGATGCGCGGAACGTTGATGCCCGCGCGCCGTGCCGCCTCGGCATTGCCACCGGTGGCGTACACGTGCCGGCCGAACGTCGTCCACTTCGCGAGGAACGTGAGCAGGATGAAGAAGACGACGAGGATGACGCCGGAGAGCGGCAGACCGAGAGTGGTCGTGATCACCTTCGCGTGGTTCGTGATCGCGACGATCCCGAACGCGGCGATCGCAATCCCGACGGTCTTCGCGACGAAACCGGGCCAGTTCAGCTGGGCAATCCGCGTGCCGCGGGCGGCGACCCGCTTGTACAGGATGCTCAGCGGGTAGAGCGCCGCGATGACGACCGCGACGATGTAGCCCCCGAGCGGCGAGAAGCCGTAGCTGTCGGTGTAGTTGATCCAGCGGTCCTGGATGATGATCGTGCCCCGCTGCTCGAGCGTGTTGAGGATCACGCCCTGCCAGATGAGGAAGCCGCCGAGGGTGACGACGAACGACGGGACACCGACTATGGCGACGATCGAGCCCTGCACGAGCCCGATGCTCGCGCACACGGCGACCGCGACCACCATTGCGAGGAGACCCGGAATCTGGTGCCCGCTGCCGGGCAGCTGGAGCTCCGCGACGACCAGCGCCCCGATGCCGGCGAGGTAGCCGATCGACAGGTCGATCTCGCCGAGCAGCAGTACGAAGACGACGCCGAACGCGAGCATCGCCGTGCCGACGGTCTCGTTGATGAGGTTGACCATGTTGGTGGCGGTGAAGAAGTTCGTCGCCGTGAAGCCGAAGATGATCACGACCGCGATCTGGCCGACGATGATCGGGAACGGGCCGAGATTGCCGGTGCGAAGGTTGAGCTTCGCCCGCGCCCACATCCCGGCGAGGCCGCCCGGAAGCTGCTCCTCCTCGAGCGGCGGCGCGCCGCGGTCCTGCCCGACGATGTCCGCGCTCGTCATGCTTCTGCGTTCGCGGTTGACGGGATGCCGGCGACCTTCGTCGGAGTTCCGGCCGTGATCGCCTCGACGACCGCCTGCTGCGTCGTCGACCGGCGGTCGAACACGCCGACGGTCCTTCCGAGCCGCAGCACGGTGATGCGATCTGCGGTCTCGAAGACGTCGTGGAGGTTGTGCGAGATGAGGATGACGCCGATGCCCTGCTGGCCGAGGCGGCGCACGAGCTCCAGGACCTGTTCGGTCTGCGCGACGCCGAGCGCCGCCGTCGGCTCGTCGAGGATGACGAGCTTCCCGTTCCACATCACCGCGCGCGCGACCGCGACCGACTGCCGCTGGCCGCCGGAGAGCGTGGCGACCGGCTGGCGGATCGACGAGATCGTCGTCACCGCGAGGCTCTTCAGGGTCTCGGCGGTCTGCTGCTCCATCGGCGCCTCGTTGAGAACCTGGAAGCGATTGACCTCGCGACCCAGGAACATGTTCTGCACGACGTCGAGGTTGTCGCAGAGCGCAAGATCCTGATAGACGACTTCGATCCCGAGCCGCGCCGCATCCTTCGGCGTGTGGATGTCGATGTTGCGGCCCTCGAACACCATCTGGCCGCTGTCGGGCATGTGCGTCCCTGCGATGCACTTGACGAGCGTCGACTTGCCGGCGCCGTTGTCGCCGACGAGCGCCATCACCTCGCCCGGCTTGACCTCGAAGTCCACGTCGGTCAGCGCCTGCACCGAGCCGAAGGACTTGGTGATGCCGCGAAGCTCGAGGAGTGGCGTATCGGTCACGGGCTGAGCGTTCTTACCACAGGAAGACGATGGAGGCGCCCGAGACGGGCGCCCCCACCATCGCGATTCCTACTTGCAGTACTGGGCGTACGTCCCGATGCACACCTGGTTCTTCTTCAGGAACTTGTCCGTGAAGAGCCGGGTGTAGTTCGACTTCGTGATCCAGACGACCGGCAGCGCGAGGGTCGGCTCCTTCGCCTTGCCGTTCAGCCGGAACCCGTTCGTCTTCGGGGTCGTGCCCTTCACCAGTGCGACCGCGGCTGCCGCGGCGGCGTTGGCCTCGTCCGGCACGTACTTGTAAACCGTGCCCGACTGCCAGCCGGCGAGGATGTACTGGATGCCCTGAGGCGTCGCGTCCTGGCCGCTGATCGGGATCGGCTTCAGGTGCTTCGCCTTCAGGTCGGCGATCACCGCGCCGGCGATGTTGTCGTTCGCCGCGATGATGCCCTGCACGTTGTTGCTCGTCTTGACGAGCATCTGGTTGAAGATGGTCGCCGCGTTGTTCGCATCCCAGTCGGGGACGAACTGCGTCGGGCCCTTCTTCAGCGCGCCGCTCTTGAAGAGCGGGTTCAGGACGGCGTCGTTGCCGCTCTTGAACCAGAACGCGTTCTGATCGGTCTGGCCGCCCCACAGCTCGGCAACGACCGAGCCCTTCTTGTAGGTGCCATTCGCCTTCATCGCGCTGAGAACGCCCTTGGCCTGCGCGGCGCCGACGGCCTTGCCGTCGAACGTCACGTAGACCGACGCGCTACCACCGCTGACCTGGCGGTCATAGTCGATCGCCTTGCCGCCCTTCGACGTGAACAGCTTCTCGATCGACGCGGCCGAGCCGTTGTCGAGCGCCGTCTCGATGACCACCGTCGCGCCGGCCGCCAGGCACGCCTGTGCCTGCGCCTTCTGCTTCAGCGGATCGTTGAGGGCGTTGTTGATCGAGTACGTCACGCCTGCAGCCTTGAGCGCCTTGGCGATGTCGGGCGCGTCGAACTGCACCCACCGGACCGAAGACTTCGTGTCCGGGAGGAGAACGCAGACCTGAACGCTTGCCGTCGGCTTCGCTGTTGCGGCCGACACGAGGACGGTCGCGATCCCTGCGCCGAGCGCAAGGATCAAGCCCACCCTGAGACCAAGCTTCTTCACCCTTGATGCCTCCTTCGTGCCTCTTGCGATTGCACTTTCGAGAGCGCCTTTCGACACCTCCTGGATGAGCTGCTCCGTCGCATGCCCAGGAGAATTTCCAGTCCCACCACCCGTCGTCCGTCTTCGTCCGCCGGAGCGCGCCAATACTACTCTCCTAGGGGAATAGTTCAAGCCGAAAAACCGGTGGACGGCTACGAGCCGACCGGGTACTGCTCACGGCTCGAGCTTCCCTCGAAGCGGCTCTTCGTCGTCAGGTAGCGGGACACGTTGGCGCGCGTGACGAAGTTGAGCCCCGTATTCGTGTCGGCGGGCGCGACGAGACCGCCGCTGTAGCGATGCAGGAAGAGCTGGAGCACGGGAAGAAAGCCCTGCAAGTAGGGCTGCTGGTCGATCGTGAAGTCGAGCTCGCGAGCGTGGATCGCCCGCAGCGTCGCCGGGAGGAGGTCGTAGCCACCCGCTTTCACCCCGCGCTCGTGGAGGCGGTGCTTGCGCATCACCGCAGCGACGCCTGCGGTCGAGCCTGCGTCGACGGCGAAGAGCCCCCGCAGGCCCGGGTTGGCCTTGTAGGTGGCCTCGATCTTCGTCGCCTCGACGCCGATGTCGACGCCGCTGGCGACGACGTGCGCCGCGACGGGGCGGCCGGAGTCCCGGATCGCGTCGAGCGCACCGTCGATCCGGGGCTGGATGTTCTGCTGCCTCGGCGTCGCGATGAAGAGGTAGACGTCGCCGCGGTCGACGAGTCGCACGAGCCTCGCTCCGAGCTCGAGCCCGGACTGGTAGTTGTCCTGCCCGAAGTAGGCGAGGCGCCCGTTCGCCTTGCCTCCGTCGGCGTTGTACGAGACGACGGGGATCCCGCGCTTCAGCGCCAGGGCGGTCGGCCCGTTGAAGGCCAGCGGGTCGACGATCGACACGGCGATGCCGTCGGCGCGCGATGCGATCGCCAGGCGCATCGCCCTGACCATCTCGCCGACGTCGCTGCTCGTCGAGCCGGTCCACTGCACGCTCGTGCCGACGAGCGCGGCGGCGTCTGAGCTGCCGTTCTTCGCCGGCACGAAGAACGGGTTCGTGAGCGCATGGTTGACGAAGACGAAGCGCCACTGAGGATGGGGCTGCGGGAAGTTGACGTCGAGCGCCGTCCGGAGCCCGTCCGGCACTGCACCGACCGCGACCGCGCCGGCCGCGAGGCGCAGGAGCGCGGCGCGGTCGAGCGGCGGCGTCACGCCGGCCGCCGCCGGACGAGCCAGAGCATGACGACGACGATGAGCGCCGACAGGGCGACGAAGAGCCCGGCCTCGAACAGCTGGAAGGTCCAGAACCGGCCGGCCGGCTGGTACGAGATCAAGCGCTTCCAGCCGAGCGTGAGGATGTACGTGTGCGGGTCGATGCCGGCCTGCGTCGCGTGCAGGACCGCGAGATCCTCGCGCGCGGCCGTGATCTGGCGCCCGCCGCCGTCGACGAGCGTGTTGCTGAGCACCCAGTCGCCCGCCTGGCGGCCGGTGTCGGTGGCTGCGACGACCCGGTGCAGCGGGGTGAGGAAGTGCGGCCGCACGAACTCGAGGACGAGGAACCGCGTCGCGGCGAAGGCGACGAGCGTCGACGTCATCGCGGCGACGGTGCGCCGGAACACGAGGCCGGCGAGCACGCCGAGCGCGAGGGCATAGAGCGCGTACGCCGGCACGACGAGGCCCTCCACGTCGAAGCTGCTCGGCCCGATCCTCCCCTCCAGCGTGTCGAAGGGGCCGCGCCACCACATGACGACAGCGCTCGCGACCGCACCTGCGAGCAACGTCGCCGCCGCGAGGAACGCCGTCTTCGAAAGGAGCCAGCGACGGCGCGTGATCCCCTGCGTCCACGCGAAGCGATGCGTGCCCTGCTCGAGCTCGCGCGCGAGCAGAGGCGCTCCGACGAAGAGCCCGGCGAGAACGGGTAGCACGGCGAGCACACGCGCGGCCGTCACCCAGCCGGCGAACTCGCCTTCGAAATGCGGGACGATGATGTCGCAGCCGCTACGTGCGGCAGGCGGCAGGCAGGCGGAGAGGGAGTCTCGGTGGAACGCCGCCTGAATCGGCAGCCTCGTGCCGAACGCCGCCGCGGCGAGCGCGAGCAGCAGTCCCGCCGCGCCGACGAGCTGCGACCGGTGCTGCCGCCACGTCACCCATGCCATCGGAGCGGAACCTTCTCGGGCGGGCGTGCAGTGGGGAGGCGCTCGGGCGCCATGTAGGCGAGGAGCAGCTCCTCGAGGCTGACGCGCTCGACCGTCCACGACGGGTCGACGATCGGGCCGTCGACGACGGCGAGCATCGTCAGCTGCCGGCCGCTGTGCCGCTCGCGGACGATCTCGCGCACGCCGCGGATCGAGCCGAGCGGGCGGCGTGGCCCCGTCAGCAGGCGATGCGAGTCGAGCAGCTGCTCGACGTTGCCCTCGAGACGGACGCCGCCGGCGGTCAGCAGGACGATGTGGTCGCAGACGCGCTCGATGTCGGCGACGACGTGCGAGGCGACGACGACCGTGGCAGCCGTCTCCGCGACGCCGTCCATCAGCAGCTGGAGCAATTCCCGGCCGGCGAGCGGGTCCAGGCTCGCGAACGGCTCGTCGAGCAGGACGAGCTGCGGCCGCTTGCCGAGCACGAGCGCGAGCGCGAGTCGCGCGCGGTCGCCCTCCGAGAGGGAGCCGACCTTGGTCTTCGAGTCGATGCGCGTCAGCAGATCGACCGCGGCTTCGTCTTCCCAGCCCGCGTTCGTCCGCCGGGCGAACTCGATCGTCTCCGCCACGCTGAACGAGCGATAGAGCGGTGCGCCCTGCGCCACGTACCCGACCTTCGCGAGCACGCCGGCGCTGCGCAGCGGATCGCGGCCGAGGACCGAGATCGTGCCCTCGGTCGGAGCGAGCAGTCCGGTCGCGAGCGCGAGCAACGTCGACTTGCCTGCCCCGTTGGGGCCGGCCAGTCCGACGATCGCGCCGGATGGGATCTCGAGCGTCAGCCCGCGCAGGCCCCACTCGCGCCGAAAACGCTTCCCGAGCCCCTGCGCGGCGATCGGCGGCGGGCTCATTCGCGCCCCTCGCCGGCGAACGACCCCTGGGTCGTCACGAGACGCGTCATGCCACGTTGCGGGCCAGCGACTCCCGGAGCGTTGCGGAGATCAGCGCGCGGATGCTCTCCTCGTCGAGCCCGGCGGCGAGCGCCGACCCGAGCCAGCGCTCGAGCGCCGCTCGCAGCTCGTCGTGGTGGCGCAACGACGCGGGCGCGAGCGTGCTGGCGACGAACGTTCCGCGTCCCTGGCGCGCGACGACGAGACCCTCGCGCTCGAGATCGCGATATGCCTTCGCGACCGTGTTCGGGTTGATGGCGAGATCAGCGACGACCTCGCGCACCGTCGGGAGCTGGTCGCCGACGTCGAGCGTGCCGAGTCGCAGCGCCTCCTTGACCTGCTGCACGATCTGGAGGTAGGTGGCGACACCGGAGCGTGGGTCGAGATGAAACTCGATCACGTCGCGCATCGTAGTACGCTCGCGCCATGAAAACGAGCCTCGGTATCTGGGCCTTCGGCGGCATGGCCACCCGCTTCAACCCCGGCGGGTACAAGCCCGAGCTGTCCGGAATCTCGACCGCGACGAAGGTGCGGACTGCGGTGGAGGGGCTTGGGGACCTGATGGACGACTACGAGTTCCACTACCCGTGGGAGCTCTCGCCGGACAATCTGGACGAGGTGCGCGAGGCCCTCGACGGGCATGGCATCTACTGCATCGCGTCCGGGCTGCACCTCGATCCGCGCTTCGGCAAGGGTGCGTTCTGCTCCCCCGACGACGCGCTCCGGTCGGATGCCCTGCGGCTGACGCGGGAGGCGATCGACCTCGCCGCGGAGACCGGCGCGCACATGATCATCTGGCCGGGGATCGAGGGGTACAACTACCCCTTCCAGACGCCGTACCGGGAGTCGTGGGCGCGCTTCATCGACGGGGTCGGCGAGTCCGCCGCATACGCCAAGGACAAAGGCGTGACCGTCTTCCTGGAGCACAAGAACTCCGAGCCGGCGATGAAGATCCTCATGCGCAACGTCGGCATGACGTTGCACGTGATTCACACGCTGCGCGCGCGTGGGATCGACAACGTCAAGGTGAACATGGACTGGCAGCACCTGATCATGAACGGCGAGAACCTCGCCGAGTACGCGGCGCTCCTCGCCGCCGACGGCCTGCTCGGGCACCAGCACGCGAACTCGGGCTGGGGGACGTTCGACGACGACAACATGGTCGGCGCGACCGCGTTCATGGAGACGCTCGAGCTCGCCATCGAGCTGCGCCGTGCGGGGTACGGCGAGGACGGCGAGCGGCTCGGCTTCGATCTGTACCCCTACACGGAAGACGCGGTCGGCGCGGTCAAGCGCTCCGTCCTGCAGTGGCGCTTCATCGACCGGGTCGCCGCGAAGGTCGACGGCGACGAGCTGCGCGCCGCGCAGCAGCAGAAGGACGCAGTGCGCGCGTACGAGCTGGTCTACGCCGCGCTCGGTGCCTGACGCCCTGGTCGGGCTCGACGTCGGCACCTCCGGCGTCAAGGGCGTCGCGATCGACGCGGACGGCAGGGTGCTCGCGACCGCGACCGCCGAGTACCCGCTCTCGCGTCCGCACCCGGGGTGGTCGGAGCAGGAGCCGGAGGACTGGTGGCGCGCGGCGCAGGAGTGCCTCGCACAGCTGCCCGAGGGGCCGATCGGATTCTCGGGTCAGATGCACGGGCTCGTCGTCCTCGGCGCCGACGGGAGCGTGCTGCGGCCGGCGATCCTCTGGAACGACCAGCGCACGGCGGTCGAGGCGGCCGAGATCGAGGAGCGCGTCGGCCTCGCCCGCCTCATCGAGCTGACCGGCAACCGCGCGCTGACCGGCTTCACCGCGCCGAAGCTCCTGTGGCTGCGCCGGCACGAGCCCGAGCTGTACGAACGGATCCGTCACATCCTCCTGCCGAAGGACTACGTCCGCTATCGGCTCACCGGCGAGCTCGCGATCGACGTTGCGGACGCATCGGGAACGGTGCTCTTCGACGTCCGCCGCCGCGCCTGGTCGGAGGAGGTGTGCGCCGCGCTCGACCTCCCACTCGAGTGGCTGCCAGACGCGTTCGAGTCGACGGAGATCGCCGGTGCCGGCGACCAGGCGGCCGCCGCGCTCGGGGTCGGCATCGCGAAGCCGGGACCCGTGTCCGTCGTGCTCGGGACCTCCGGGGTCGTCTTCTGCGCCCTTCCCGCGTATGCGCACGACGAGCAGGCGCGGCTGCACGTGTTCTGTCATGCGGTCCCGAGCACGTGGCACGCGATGGGCGTGATGTTGAGCGCCGCCGGCTCGGCAGCGTGGCTGCGGGGCGTGCTCGGCCCCGAGCCGGCGGAGCTGGACGCGGAGGCGGAGCGCTGGGAGCCGGGCGCCGAGGGGCTGCTCTTCGCCCCGTACCTCGCCGGGGAGCGCACGCCGCATCCGGACCCGGACGTGCGGGGCGCGTTCACCGGCCTCTCGGCGAGGCACGATCGCGGCGCGCTCTGGCGCGCGATGCTCGAGGGCGTCGCGTTCGGACTGCGCGACTCGCTCGAGCTGCTCCGCGAGCTCGGCGTGCAGCCGAAGTCGGGCCGGGCGTCCGGGGGCGGGGCGCGCAGCGAGCTCTGGCTCCGCATCGTGGCTTCCGTCCTCGACCTGCCGATCGACCTGACCGAGTCCGAGGAGGGATCGGCGTTCGGCGCCGCCCTTCTCGCCGGCGTTCGCGCGGGTGTGTTCGCCGATGCCGCGGACGCGGTCGCGCGCTGCGTCCGCGTGCGACGCCGCGTCGAGCCCGAGTGGGACTACGACGCCGGCTACGCGCGCTTCCGCGAGCTCTACCCCGCGCTCGCAGCGGGCAAGGCGTAGCCGCCCTCGAGCATCCCCGGCGCGCGCGTCAGGAAGCTCTCCCACGGGGGGACGTCCCAGCCGAACGAGTCGGCGAGCCGGACGATCATGCTGAAGAGCGAGCACACGGTGGCGGCGTCGATGAGCGCCCGGCGAGAGACGCCGGCGGCGTACGCCGCCTCCGCATCGGCCGCGGCCAGCTCATCGGGGCTGAGCGTCAGCTTCTCGACGAACGCGAGCGCAGCGTGCAGCTCGGGCCGCAGGGGTGCGGTGTGCCAGTCGGCGACGACCGCGTTCCAGACCTCCTCGCCGAGCGCATACGACGCGACCGCGCCGTGGGAGCCCGCTCAGAAGGGACATTGGTTGAGCAGGGACGTGAACGCCGCGAACAGCTCCCGCTCGCCGGGGCTCCACTCCGAGGGCCCGCGCATCGCGCGGTCGACGGCGTCGGAGAACGGGCGCCCGAAGACCTCCGGCCGGTAGAGCAGCGTCTTGACGACGCCCGGAGCCTCGGCCGGCGCGTGGTCGCCGTCGATGGCCGCGATCCTCATTCGATCACCGCCTCGGCGCGGTCGAGACGGCGCAGGCCTTCGCCGAGCGCAATCGCCACCGTGCTCTCGAAGATCTCGTCGTCGGAGAGACCCGCCTCCTTCAATGCATCGACGTCCTCGTCGACGACGGTGTACGCGCGCTCGCGCACTTTCGCCAGGTAATCGTCCATCGCCGGGGGCGCCGCGGGTGCGGCGGCTGCGAGCTCGCGCAGCTCCTCGATCGGGTCTGTCACGGAGACAGCGTAACTCTGACGCTAGTTCGCGACGGTGATCGCGACCATGTTCTCCCCCGTCGCGCCTCTGATGTTCGACGCCTGGACGTCCACCCAGTAGACGCCGTTGGGAAGTGAGGTCGTGTCGAGCGACTGCGCGAGCCAGAAGCGATAGTCGCCCGGACGGTTCGCCTTGTTCTGGTACGTCCCCGGCGCGTAGATCGACGAGTACCGCGACGCGGGCAGGAGCGCGAAGCGCAGGTCTGCGGCCGTTCGCCATGGAGTCGGCGGGTCGCCGTTGTCGGGGATCAGCCGCCAGCGCACGAGGCTCGGCACGAGCCGTGCGCGGTTCCAGGGGGCGGGCGGCGCGATGGAGGGGAGCACGTATGCGTCGGCGATGAGGCAGATCGTCCCGCTGACGCTCGTGCCGACCGTCTGCAGCACGTGACCGTCGAGGCGCTCGGCGGAGACGGCGGCGACCACGGGCGTGTTGAGCTCGCGGTACGGGCTCAGCGCGCCGGGCCGGAGCGGATTCCGGTAGCGACCGGCGACCGTCTCGGCGAAGTGCACGTGTCCCCAGCCCGGCAGGATGTAGCCGAGCAGCTGGTGCATGCGCACGTGCGTCCCGCTGGAGACGACCGGCCGTATGTGCCAGTAGCCGAACTCGCGGCGGTTCGGCCTGCGCAGGCTGACCGAGTCCGGCCCGCGCACGACGAAGCCCGGCTCGACGGCGTAGACCGGGGTCCCGTCCGGCGCCGAGATGTCGACGCCGAAGTGGAACGTGCCCTTCCAGGTGAGATCGGGCGCGACGTGGAAGCGCGGATCGTCGAACGTCCCACGGATGGGGTGCATGCGGTTGAAGGGCTTGACCGGCCAGCCGTACGCGTGCGCGACGCCCGGGAGCATCATCCCCAGCACCGTCATGACGAGCGCTCCCCGCAGCATGCGTCCCCCGGACAATGTGTCTCGACGGTAGCCGATGCCCCAGTTGGCAAAGAGGCAAACGATGAATTCGGCCGAGCCTGCTCGTCATAGGACCGAATCCACGACGGACGGAGGCCCACGATGCGCAAGCTGAAGCTCGCGATGTACGTCTCGCTCGACGGGGTCGTCGAAGGCCCCGCCTGGACGGGCCCGTACTGGAACGACCAGCTCTCGGACCTCCAGGCGGAGTACCTGTACTCGAGCGACGCGCTCGTCCTCGGGCGCGTGACCTACGAGGGCTTCGCGGCGGCATGGCCCGGGATGGAGGAGAGCACCGGGGACTTCGGCAAGAAGATGAACAGCATGCCCAAGTTCGTCGCCTCCCGGACGCTGACGAGCGGCGAGTGGAACGCGACCATCCTCGAGGGCGAGCTGACGGACGCGGTCGCGAAGCTGAAGGAGGAGGACGGAGGCGACCTGCTGATCTACGGCAGCGGCGACGTGGTCGACGAGCTCACGCGGGACGGCCTCATCGACGAGTACCGGCTCATGGTGCACCCGGTGGTCGTCGGGTCCGGGAAGAGGCTCTTCCAGGGACTGACCTCCACCACCGGGCTGAAGCTCGCCGACACGATCACGACCGACACCGGCGTCGCCGTGCTCACGTACGTGCCGGCCTAGGCCTTCCCCGCGCTCAGGCCGCCGTCGACGACGAGTCCCGAGCCGAGCACGAAGCGGGACTCGTCCGAGGCGAGGTAGACCGCAGCCTGCGCGACGTCCTCGGGGGTGCCGAGCTCTCCGCCGAGCTGACGCGACCGGATCGAGCGCCGCCCCTCCTCCGGATCGGCGTACGAGTCCCGCAGGTAGCCCTCGACGAACGGGGTCATGATCGTGCCCGGCAGCAACGCGTTCACACGGACGCCGTGCTGCGCGAGGTCGACCTGCATCGACTTCGTCAGCGCGAGGACGGCGCCCTTCGATGCCGCGTACGACACGCGCCGCGCGAGCCCGGTCTCGACGATCGCGGAGGACATGTTCACGATCGATCCCGACCGCTGCGCGATCATCGTCGGGACGACGGCCCGCGACATGAGGAAGACGCCGCGGGCGTTGACGCGCATCACCCGCTCCCATAGCTCGAGGCTCGTCTCCTCCACGTCGCCGACGCCGGCGATGCCGGCGTTGTTGACGAGGACGTCGATGCGACCGTGCTCCGCGGCCGTCGCGGCCGCGAGCGACTGCGTCTGCTCCTCGTCGGCGACGTCCACCCGGTACGGGGTCCCGTCGAGGTCGGCGGCGACGACCGTCGCGCCCTCGGCCTCGAACAGCTGCGCGGTCGCCAAGCCGATGCCGGACGCGGCGCCGGTGACGATGCAGACCTTGCCTGCGAGCCGCGCCGTCAGGTCCGCACCAGGGCAACGACGCGAGCGAGCCCGAGCGCAATGAGGATGATCGCCCCGTTCGCAGCGTCGATCCAGAACGTCGACGTATTCCGCAGCACGAGGACATTGTTCACGAGACCGAGCAGCACGACGCCCGTGAACGCGCCGATCATGCGCCCGCGGCCGCCTTCGAGTGCGATGCCGCCGATGACCGCCGCCGCGAACACCGTGAAGATGAGGTTGTTGCCCTGGTTCGCCGTCACCGCGACGACCTGGCCGGCGATCATCAGGCCGGCGACCGCCGCGAGCGCGCCCGCGAGCGTGAACACGCCGATGCGGATGCGGTCGACCTTGATCCCGGCCGCGCGCGCGGCCTCGAGGTTGCCGCCGATCGCGTAGATCGCGCGACCGGCGCGGTGATAGCGCAGGAACAGGGCGGCGGCGAGGAACACCGCGGCCGTCACCCAAGCCGAGACGGGGAAGCCGGCCCAGTAGGCGCCGCCGAGATAGATGAACGACGGCGGCATGTCGTAGATCGTCCGTCCGCTGACGATTCCCTGCTGCAGCCCGGCGAGCAGGATGAGCATCGCGAGCGTGAAGATGAACGCGTTGAAGCGCAGCTTCACGATCATGAACCCGTTGAAGAGGCCGACGGCCGCGCCGATCCCGATCACCACGAGGATGCCGAGCCCGGGGTTCCACTTCGTACCGAGGCCCTGCGCGTCCTTGGACACGATCAACCAGGCGCCGATCATCGGCGCGAGGCCGTAGATCGACTGCAGCGAGAGGTCGAAGCTGCCGGTGAGCAGGATCAACGACTCGGCGACGACGACCATGCCGAGCGCCGCCGAGAACTGGGCGGTGTTCGAGAAGTTCGCCGTGGTGAAGAACGCGGGGCTCGTGAAGATGCCGACGACGAAGAGCACGGCGATCGCCGGAACGAGCGCGAGCTCGCGTACGGAGCCGAGCAGGACGCGCCGGACGGGCCGCCGGACCATCTCGACGTGCTCGAGCGCGGCGTCGGTCATGCTGCTTCCAGACCCTCGGCCGCGGAGATCAGCTCATGCCGGTCCCACGGCGGCGTACCGAGCTCCCGCACGATCGTCCCGCGCCGCACGACGAGCACGCGCGTGCAAATGCGCAGCTCGTCGAGATCGTCCGAGACGAGGAGCACCGCGGTCCCGTCTTCGCGCGCACGATCGACGACGCCGAGCAGCACCTCTTTCGACGCGACGTCCACCCCGACCGTGGGGCTGACGACGACGAGCACGGACGGCTCCGCCGCGAGCGCACGGCCGACCACGACCTTTTGCTGGTTTCCGCCGCTGAGCTCCGAGAGGAGCTGCTCGCCGCTGCTGGCCACGATCTGCAGCCGTTCGGACATCGCGTCGGCGACTTCTCGCCGGCGTGGACCGGAGATGAACCCGAGGCGGGAGAGCCTGTCGAGAATGGAGAGCGTGAGGTTCTCGTCGACGCCGAGCGTCGGGACGAAGCCGCGGGCATGCCGGTCCTCGGGCACGTAGCCGACACCGCCGTCGATCTCGATCGCGCCGGCCGACGGCCGCACCAGGCCGACGACGGCATCGGCGATCGTCACGGCGCCCGAGCCGCGCAGGCCGAAGAGACCGACGCACTCCCCGGCGTGCACCATGAGGCTCACGTTCTCGACGGAGCCGAGAGGCGTGGCCGCCGAGAGGCCGCGAATGCGAAGTCGCGGCGGCCCGTCGACGGCGACGGCCGCTTGCTCGCGACTCGTTCGGGCGAGATCGCCGCCGACCATGGCGGCCACGAGACGCTCGTGATCGAGCTCCGTCACCGGGGCGGAGACGATCCGCCTTCCGTCACGGAGCACGGTCGCACGGTCGCAGATCTCGTAGATCTCCTCGAGGTGGTGCGAGATGTAGAGGATTGCGACGCCGCTTGCCTTCACGCGGCGCACGCGCTCGAACAAGCGCTCGATCGCGCGCGACTCGAGTGCCGCGGTCGGCTCGTCGAGGATGAGAAAGCGGGCGCCGATCGCGATTGCCCGCGCGATCTCGACGATCTGCTTCTGTTCGACCGAGAGCTCGTCCACGGGCTGGTCGACGTCGAGGTCGAAGCCCCACTCGAGCACAAGGCCCCGCGCCTGACGGCGCAACTCGCGCCAGCGGACAAGCGATCCCTCCGCGCGGTTCAGGAAGATGTTCTCCCCGACGCTGAGCGAGGGGATCACCATCGAGCGCTGGTACACGCACGCGACGCGCTGCTGCCACGCCGCGCGGTCGCCGGGGGCCGGCGCCGGCTCGCCGTAGAGGCGAACCGTGCCGGCGTCAGGCTTCAGCAGACCCGTGAGGATGCCGACCAGGGTCGACTTCCCGGCCCCGTTGCGGCCGACGAGCGCATGGCACTCGCCCGGTAGAACGGAGACGGAGACATCCTGGAGAGCCTCCGTCCGGGCGAACGACTTCCAGATCGCCTCCGCCTCCGCCGCGGGCGGCCGGAGGTGTTCCGGCCGCCCCTCTTCCGTCGTCGGGTCGAACGTCATCTATTTCTTGCTCTTGTAATTGCCCCAGAGCTTCGGGTCGTTGACATTGGCCTTGCTCACGACGGGCGCGACGATCGCGTCCTCGAGGTTGCCGAGCAGGTTCACGATCTGACTGCCGTGATCGGTCTTCATGCCCGCGTGGTACTTCACGCCCGCAACCGCCTGCTTCGCGTAGTAGACGGCGAACTGGGCGTACAAGGTCGCCGGCTGCGAGATGGTCGCGTCCTCCTGGCCCGCCCGGATCCAGCCGTGCTCCTGCGGCGTCCCGTCGTCGCTGAACAGAACGACGTGGTTCGGCGCGCCGACCGTCGTGAACTTCCCGGCCGCCTTCTCCGCCGCGATGATCCCCGGCACCGGCCCGCTCCAGTGCACGTAGATCCCCTTGAGGTCGGAGTAGGCGCTGAGGGCGGTCTTGGCGTCGTTCACCGCCGTCGGAGTGTCCCACTTGGTCGCGTACTCGACCACCTTCAGGTTCGGATGCGCCTTCATGCAGCTGAGGAAGCCGTTCTTGCGGTCGAGGCCGTTGATCGAGGCCAGATCGCCTTCGAGCATCGCCACGTGGCCGGTGCCCGTCACGTGCGACGAGATGTACTGGCACGCGCTCTGGCCGTAGAGCACGTTGTTGGCCCGGACGATCATGTAGACCTTGCCCTTCGTCGGGGCGACGTCCACGCTGACGACCGGGATGTGCTTGCTCGCCGCGTATGCGAGTGTCGGCGCGATCGCCGCGCTGTCCACCGGATTGATGATCAGCGCCTTCACGCCCTGCGAGATGAGCGTCCGGATCTGCGTCGCCTGCTTGCCGGCGTCGCCGTCGGACGAGATCGGGCCGACGAGCGACACGCCGTACTTCGTCGCGGCCGCCTTCTCGAAGGCGACGTATGAGCTCCAGAAGTCGGTGCTGTAGCCGGCGAGCGAGACGCCGATCTTGATGCTCCCTGCTTTCTGCGCTTGTCCATTGCCTCCGGCAAACGCCGCCGTGGCGAGGACACCGGCGAGTGCCGCAAGCGCGACTGTGCCGATGACACGAGACTTCATCGTCTTCTCCTCCCTGAGATGGACCAGTGCCTGCCGATGCTCACGCGGGGACTTCCTCCTCCTTCCACCAACCCGGACCGTCCGGAAATGCGAACTCGGACAGCGACTCCGGTCTGATCTCGATGCTGTAGCCCGGCGTCGTCGGCGCGAGATAGCGACCTCGTGCGACACGGACCGGGTCGACGAAATGTTCGTGCAAGTGGTCGACGAACTCGCACACGCGGTCGTCGAAGGTGGCGCCTACGGCGACGTAGTCGAACATCGACACGTGCTGCGCGTACTCGCAGAGGCCGACGCCGCCGGCGTGCGGGCAGATCGGCACGCCGAACTTCGCGGCGAGCAGGACGACCGCGAGCACCTCGTTCACGCCCCCGAGCCGGCAGCAGTCGAGCTGACACACGTCGATCGCCCCGGCTTGCAGCAGCTGCTTGAAGACGACGCGGTTCTGCACGTGCTCCCCGGTCGCGATCCGCACCGGCGCCACCGCGTCGCGAATCCTTCTGTGGCCGAGGACGTCGTCCGGGCTCGTCGGCTCCTCTATCCACCACGGATCGACCTCGGAGAGCGCGGCGATCGCGGCGATCGCCTGCCCGACCCCCCAAGCCTGGTTCGCGTCGAGGGATAGACGGTGCTCGGGCCCGATTGCCTCGCGCACGATCCTCGCCCGGCGGAGGTCGCTCTCGAGATCCCCGCCGACCTTCACCTTCAGGTGCGTGAACCCCTCGGCGAGCGCGGCGCGAGCGCGTTCCGGAAGAGACTCCTCCGGATAGCCGAGCCAGCCGGCTGAGGTCGTGTATGCCGGAAAGCCCTCGGAGAGCAGGATCTGCTCTCGCTCTGCCTTCGTCGCCTCGTTGCGGCGTAGGATGTCGAGCGCCTCGTCCGGCGTGAGCGCGTCGTCGATGTAGCGAAAGTCGATGCACGCGACGACCTGCTCGGGCGTCATGTCCGCGAGGAGCTTCCAGAGCGGCTTTCGCTCGAGCTTCGCGTACAGATCCCAGACCGCGTTCACGATCGCCGCGGTCGCCAGATGGATCACGCCCTTCTCCGGCCCGAGCCAGCGCAGCTGCGAGTCGGTGACGAGCCGCCGCCAGAATCCTCCGAGGTCTGAGACGAGCTCCTCGACCGTCGCGCCGACGACGTGCGGAGCGAGTGCGTCGATCGCCGCGACGCAGACCTCGGTCCCGCGGCCGATCGTGAACGTGAGCCCGTGGCCCGCGAGCCCGCTTGGATGGTCGGTTTCCAGCGCGACGTAGGCCGCGGAGTAGTCGGGATCCGTATTGAGGGCATCGGACCCCGCGCCGCTGAGCGAGGTCGGAAAGCGGACGTCGTACGTGACGGCCTTGACGATGCGCACGGCCATGACGGGATGTTTCTAAACCAAAGATCGGATGTTTGTCAAGGACTTTGGCCATGCTGCGCCCGTCGACTGGCGTATGCTCTCCTTTGACCCGACCTCTCCGAACAGACATAGGATGGATCGAGACACACTTTCCCCAGGCCGCCGCCGCGGCGCCGGCGTCACCGACGAGGCGATCGACCGGATCCGGGAGCTCATCGCCTCCGGGCAATGGGGCGCCGGAACGCGCCTCCCGCGCGAGGCCGATCTGGCGAAGCAGCTCGGGCTCTCGCGCAACTCGCTGCGGGAGGCGGTGCGCGCCCTTTCGCTCGCGCGGGTGCTCGAGGTCCGGCAGGGGGACGGCACGTACGTCAGCAGCCTCGAGCCGGGGGAGCTCCTCGAGCCCACGCTCTCCGCGACGCGCCTTCTGCAGGGCAGGACGGTGCTCGAGCTCTTCGAGGTGCGCCGGATGCTCGAGCCCGAGGCGGCGGCGATGGCCGCCCAGCGCGCGGACGAGGAGGTCCTCGGAGCGTTGCGCCGAGAGCTCGACCGGATGATCGCCGCCGGCGACAAGGCCGACGACCTCGTCGGAGCCGACGCCGCGTTCCACGACGTGATCGCGCGAGCCCCCGGCAACGGCGTCCTCCAGGCTCTGTTGCGCAGCCTCTCGACGAGCACGATCCGCGCCCGCCTGTGGCACGGCATCGCCGACCGCGGCGCGCTGGATCTCGCCCGCGACGAGCACACGCGAATCTACGACGCAATCGCCGCCGGCGATCCCGACCTCGCACGCGCGGCGACGTTGCTGCACATCGTCACCAACGAAACGTGGCTGCGCCAGCACCTCGGTCCCGCCGACGACGTGCCGCTCGACGGGTGATCGAGCTCGGACCGCTCGGTCTCGGCACGGCGCCGCTCGCTGGCCTGTACGAACCGCTCGACGAGGAGGCGGCGTACGCGGTCGTCGACCGCGCGTGGGAGCTCGGTATTCGATACTTCGACACCGCGCCGCTGTACGGCTCCGGGCTCGCGGAGCGACGGCTGGGCGCGGCTCTGAACGGCAAGCCGCGCGACGAGTACGTCGTGTCGACCAAGGTCGGCCGGCTGCTCGCGCCCGGTGCGTCCGGCTGGGACGGGTCGTACTTCGATTTCTCCGCCGACGCCGCGCTGCGCTCGCTCGAGGGGAGCCTCGAACGGCTCGGTCTCGATGGTGTCGACGTCGCGCTCGTGCACGATCCCGACGACCACTACGACGAGGCGCTCGCCGGCGCATTGCCGGCGCTGCTGAGGCTCCGCGACGAGGGAGTCGTCCGGGCGGTCGGCGTCGGGATGAACCAGACGGCGATGCTCGCCCGATTTGCGCGCGAGGCCGATCCGGACTGCGTTCTCGTCGCCGGGCGCTACACCGTCGTCGACCGCACCGCGTCGGACGAGTTGCTCCCCCTCTGCGAAGAGCGTCGAATCGGCGTCATCGCCGGCGGAGTCTTCAACAGCGGCATCCTCGCCGGAGGCACGACGTTCGACTACGAGACTGCTCCCGCCGGCGTCGTCGCGCGCGTGGCCGAGCTGCGCGAGACCTGCGGGCGGCGCGGGGTTCCGCTGGCGGCCGCCGCAGTGCAGTTCCCGCGGCGGCATCCCGCAGTCGTGAACGTCCTCGTCGGCTGCCGAACGGCGGCTGAGCTCGAGGATGACGTCCGGCTGTTCGAGCTCGACCTGCCGCAGGATCTCTGGGAGGAGCTCGGTTGATCGTCGACGCGCACCAGCATTTCTGGGACCCGGCGACTGCGGACTATCCGTGGATGACGGACGACCTTCGGCGCCGATACGGGCCCGACGACCTCGCCCCGCTCCTCGACGAGTACGGCATCCGTGGAACGATCGTCGTGCAGGCGCGTCATTCATCCGACGAGACGCAGGAGCTGCTCGGGATCGCCAAGACGACGCCGTTCGTGCTCGGCGTCGTCGGCTGGGTCGACCTGACCGGCGAGGTGGACGGCGCGCTCGACGGGCTCGTGGGTGTCAGGCACCAGGTCGAGGACGAGCCCGATCCGGGTTGGCTGCTCCGCAACGACGTCCAGCGCGGCCTCGCCGCAGTCGGCGCGGCAGGGCTCGTCTTCGAGCTGCTCGTGCGCGAGCCACAGCTTCCGGCTGCGGTAGAAACCGTGCGGAGAAACCCGGGCACGAAGTTCGTGCTCGACCACGTCGGGAAGCGTCCGCGCGACGACCGCGCCTGGGCGGTCGGTGTCGCCGCCCTCGCGGAGCTGCCGAACGTGACGTGCAAGCTCTCCGGCCTGTCGACCGAGTTCGACCCGCGGGGCACCGCCAGGCGCGCGCTCGAATGGTTCGGCGCCGACCGGTGCATGTTCGGCTCGGACTGGCCGGTTTGCCTGCGCGCCGGCGGATATGGCGAAGCGCTCGCCATCGCAGGCAGTGACGCGGAGGTCCTCGCAGGCACCGCCATCAGAACGTACGGGCTCGAGGTGACCTGATGCGTGTCCAGCTCTTCGCCACGTGCCTCGGCGATCTCCTGTTTCCCGACGCCGTGGCGGACGCAGAAGCGCTGCTGCGCGCGGCCGGTTGCGACGTCGACTTTCCGCGCGGTCAGACGTGTTGCGGGCAGCCGGCATTCAACGCCGGCCACCGCCGCGCAGCCGATCGCCTGGCACGCAATTTCACGAGGGCGTTCGACCCTGACGTGCCGGTCGTGTGCCCTTCGGGCTCGTGCGCGTCGATGGTTGCGCACCGCATGCCCGTTCGGTACGACGTGTGGGAGCTCTCGTCGTTCCTCGACGATCTCGACGCGGAGCCGCCGGCGCGCAACGACGGGCTGCGACTCGCGTACCACTCGTCTTGCCACCTCCTGCGCGAGCTCGGCGTGGACGAGGCGCCGCGGCGGCTGCTCGGGCGCACGGGTGCGGAGCTCGTTCCATTGACCCGGCCCGACCTGTGCTGCGGCTTCGGCGGAACGTTCTCCGTGCGGCACGCGGAAGTATCGGTGGCGATGGCGGACGACAAGCTCGCCGACGGTGGGCGAGCCGATGCGCTCGTCACCGCTGACCCGGGCTGCCTCATGCACCTGCAAGCGCGGAGCTCGAAGGTGGGCGGTGTGCGGGTCGTGCATCTCGCAACGGCGCTCGCGCGAGGCGCGGCGTGAGCTTCCCCGTCCTCGACGAGCATCGTCTCGCCGCGACCGACGCGGCGACGTTGCGGCTGATGAACGGGCGCACGTCCGCCTGGGCGCGGCTCGACGACGTCGAGGAGCTGCGCGAGCGGGCGCACTCGATCCGCATGCAGGCGATCGACGATCTCGAAGGGCACCTCGCGCGGTTCGTCGCCGCGCTCGAGGCGGCTGGAGGCACCGCGCACGTGTGCTCGACAGCCGAGGAGGCGCGCGCGACGGTGACGCGGATCTGCACCGATGCGGCAGCGAAGCTCGCAGCGAAGTCGAAGTCGATGCTCAGCGAGGAGATCGAGCTCAACGGCGCACTCGAGGCTGCGGGGATCGAGGTGGTGGAGACCGATCTCGGCGAGTACATCCTCCAGCTCGCCGGCGAGCACCCTGTCCACATCATCGCGCCCGCGATCGAGAAGACCGCCGCCGACGTCGCCGTGCTGCTCTCGGCGGTCGAAGGCGAACCGGTCGAGCCGGAGCTCGAGGCGCTCGCGCAGGCGGCCCGGAAACAGCTCCGCCGCGTGTTCGAGCGCGCCGACGTCGGCATCACCGGTGCGAACTTCGCCGTGTGCGACACGGGCTCGATCTGCCTCGTCACGAACGAGGGCAACGGCGGGCTCGTCACCGCGCTCCCGCGCGTGCACGTCGCGCTGCTCGGTCTGGAACGGCTCGTGCCGACGCTCGACGACCTCGCTGTCCTCATCCAGCTGCTCGCGCCCAGCGGCACGGGTCAAACGCTGACGTCGTACACGCGCCTCCTCACCGGTCCGCGGCGTCCCGGCGAGGACGACGGGCCGGAGGAGATGCACGTCGTGATCGTCGACAACGGGCGTACCGGCCTGCGCCGCGGCCGCTACAAGGAGATGCTCGCGTGCATCCGCTGCGGCGCGTGCCTGAACGTCTGCCCCGTGTACCGCAAGTCGGGCGGGAGCGCGTACAGCCCCGTGTACTCCGGACCGATGGGCGCCGTGCTCGTCCCGCTCCTGCGCGGGCTCGAGCGCGAGCCGGGCCTGCCGCACGCGTCGTCCCTGTGCGGCGCATGCACGGCGGCGTGCCCCGTGAAGATCCCGCTGCACGAGCTCCTCCTCGATCTTCGGCGCGATCTGGTCGGCGAAGGGATCGCCTCACGCCGCGAGCGGCTCGCGTTCGCGATCTGGTCGATGCTGTGGTCGAGACCGATCCTCTACCGCCTCTCGACCGCGATCGCGCGCGCCGGCCGGCCCTTCGGCGCGCTCGCCGGACCGGGCCGCACGTGGGCGCAGGGTCGGACGCTCCCGGCGCTCGCCCGTCGCCGCTTCCGGGACTCCCGATGAACGACCTTGTCGAGACGTTCGCGCGGAACGCGGAGCGGGCGGGCTTCGTCGTCCACCGCGCCGAGCGGCCCTCGCTGCCGGACGCCGGTGTTTCGCGCGCCGCATACGGCGTCGCAGCGACCGGGAGCGTCGTGCTCGCCGCCTCGCCCGACGAGCCTCGTTCCCGTCACCTCCTTCCCGAGGTCCACATGTCGCTCTTGCGCGAGGATGCAATCGTGCCCGACCTCGCTTCGCTCTTCGCCGTGCTCGGCGGACGCCTGCCGAGCGCCCTCGCGATCGTCACCGGGCCGAGCCGAAGCGCCGACATCGAGCAGCGCCTCGTCGTCGGCGTGCACGGGCCTCGCGAGGTGCACGTCGTGCTGGAGCGCGCATGAAGGTCGTGTGCGTCGGGCTCAACTACGTCGACCATGCTCGCGAGGTCGAGCTCGCGCTGCCGGAGAGGCCGCTGCTCTTCGCGAAGTGGCAGAGCGCGGTGATCGCATCGGGGGAGCCGGTCGTCATCCCGGCCGGCGTCGAGCAGGTCGACTACGAGGCAGAGCTCGCGGCGGTCATCGGCACGCGCGTGAAGGGTGTCTCGGCCGAGAACGCCCTCGAGGCCGTCGCGGGCTACACGTGCCTCAACGACGTGTCGGCGCGCGTCCTGCAGTTCGCGGACGGCCAGTGGACGCGGGCGAAGTCGCTGGACACGTTCTGCCCGATCGGCCCGCACGTCGTTCCGCGCGAGGAGGTCGGCGATCCGCAGGCGTTGCGTATCCAGTGCCGCGTGAACGGCGAGACAGTCCAGGACGGCTCGACTGCCGACATGATCTTCGGCGTCGCCGAGCTCGTCGCCTACGTGAGCGCGACGATCACGCTCGAGCCGGGCGACGTGATCGCAACGGGCACTCCGCCCGGCGTCGCGTTCGGGCGACCGGACGGCCGCTATCTCCAGGACGGCGACACGGTCGAGGTCGAGATCGAGCGCATCGGCGTGCTCGTCAACCCCGTGGTCGCCGGCTGAGAGGCTCTACGAGCCGTCGCGCAGGTCGAGCAGGCGCCGCGGCTCGAAGCGGATCTCGTCGAAGCGCACTTCGCAACCGTCGCCCGTCGGCGATTGCGCCTCGAGGCCGACCTCGGGCTCGACGTCCTCGCCGAGGGTGAAATGGCGGATGAGCTTCCATTCCCCGCCATCGGTCGAAGCATGAAATGCGAACGCCGCGCCCATGCGGGCGATGCGCAGCCAGACCTCGCCGCCCTCGACGACGAAGCCGTTCGCGTCGTCCGACGTTCCCCGCGTCACCACGGAGACGACCATCGGCTCGCGCGCCGGCGAGTACTCGAAGCACAGCTTCGCCCACGTCCGTTCGCCCACGTGGAGCATGAGAGCGCCCGCATCGAACGTCGCCTGGAAGCCGACGTGGACGTGCGCGCTGAACAGGTAGTCGCCACCGGCGGGGCCGACGAGCGCAGCGCCGTTCACCGCCGGCTCACGTGCACCTGACGGATCCACGAACCAGTCGGTACGGGCGCCGGCCACGAGCGAGAGGGTCACGCCGTCTGCATGCCATCGCTCGGGCGGCGCAAGCCACCGAAACGCCATCGGGATCCCGGCGAGCTGCACGTCGTCCATCGATGCTCAGTGTTTCAGGTGCAGCGCCTCGGCCAGCCATTCGGCCTGCCGCATGCGCTCGGCCTCGTACCCGGAAGGGCCGTCGTCGAGCTCCGCGGCATGATCGGGCGCTTCCGCACGGTCGGCGCGGTGTAACGAACCGGGCGTCCTGCGCGACCTTGCCCGTGCGTGCGCCGGTCTCGGCCTGGGGGCCGGCGCTCGTCCCTTCTTCGGCAGAACTAGAGAAGCCCCCTTGCGGGGGCTTCTCCGTAGCAGGCCTGTAAGCCGGAGACTGCGGAACGATTCTCAGACAGGGGCCGCGGCCTGCCCGAAGGAGGATCGATGGATACCGAGCTGGCCGACTTCCTGCGGTACTGCCGCGTTGAGCGGCGCCTGGCGGAGCTGACCTGCACGGCGTACGAGCGGGACGTGCGCGCCTGCATGCGCTTCCTGCAGGCGGAAGGGTTGACAGCCTGGCAGGACATCGGTCCGGCGCACCTGCGCCGCTTCCTCGCCGACGAGGCGATCCGGCGACCGGCGCCCTCGAGCCAGGCGCGGACGGTGGCGGCGCTGAAGGCGTTCTTCCGCTTCCTCGTCGAGGAGGAGCGGCTGCTCCGGGACCCGGCGCTGCCGCTGCGGACGCCGAAGAAGCGGGAGGCGCTGCCGGACGTGCTGACGATGGGCGAGCTCGAGCGGCTGCTCGCGACCGTCGGCCGCGACGAGATCTGGGAGCGCCACTTCGGCGGCAAGCGCGAGCGCGACCGCCTCCTGCTCGGCCTGATGGCCT
>DATAMX010000029.1:0-6167 GCA_036260475.1 Gaiellaceae bacterium
AGCGCGGCCACCTTCCGCTCGATGTGCTTCTGCTCGAGGGAGACGTACCACTGGTACGCGAAGTCGAAGTTGTTCCACGGGATCTCGTAGCCGAGGATCGTCGTGCGCTTGAACGCGCGCAGGCCCTCTTGCGCGATCGTCTGATGATCCTGGTGGATGTCGTGCAGGCTCGGCTGAAAGACGACCTGGGGCCGCCAGTCCTCCCACAGGCCGACGAGCAGCTCGAGGATCTCCTGCCGCCGCTCGGGGAACGTGCGCACGTCGAAGTCGTGCACGGTGAGCCGGTCCTCGGGGATCCCGAGCTCGGTCGTCGCCTCGCGCACCTCGCGCGCCAGCGTGTCCGGCGGGAAGCCCTCCGGCAGCGAGCGCGTCGCGATCGAGAACGCGACGTAGCGCACCTCGCAGCCGGCCTCGACGAGCCGCGCCATCGTCCCGCCGCACCCGAACTCGCCGTCGTCCGTGTGCGGGGCGAGAACGAGCGCCCGCTTCCACTGCTCGATCACGCCGCCACCGCCTCGCGCGCCTCGACCGCCGGGGCAAGCTCCTCCGCCGCGTGCCGCGGCGGCAGCGCGAACGCAACGAGTCCCAACAGCAGCCACGTCGTCGGATCCTCGAAGAAGTCGTTGTAGAAGAGCGAGTGGACGAGGATCGCGGCGAGCGAGAGCCCGGCCGCGAACGGCACGAGACGCCTCGTCCGCACCACGTCGCTCCCGCAGGCGACGAGCAGCCAGACGAAGAGCGCGAAGCCGACCAGGCCGGTCTCGGCGGCGACGGTCACCGGCGTATCGTGCGACGCCGCCGTCTTGAGGTTCTTCTTCCCGTGGAGCCTCTGCACGCGCCTAGCGTACGCGTGCTTGAAGCCGCCCACGCCGACGCCGCGCACCGGATGCGCGGCGGCGATGCGGATTCCGTTCGCGACGAGGCTGTAGCGGCCGCTCGACGCACTGTTCAGGCCGCTCGTCGTGTGATGCTGGATCGACTTCCGCACCGTCGGCTGCGCGGCCGCGAGCCCGCCGAGGACGAAGACCGCAAGGGCGAGCGCGAGCAGCGCGCGCCAGCGCCACGCGACGAACGCGACCCCGATCACCGCCACGAGGAGTGCTGCGAAGCTCGACTGGGAGAACGAGATCAGCAGTCCGAACCACGTGACGACGAGCGCAGCCGCGGCCGCCCACACGATCCGCGGCGACCGGCCGCGCACGATGAGCACAACGCTCGGGATCATCGCCACCACGAGAAACCGGCCGTACACGGAGGGGTCCCAAAAGACCGAGTTCACCCGGAAGAACGCGGCGTACGCGTTCGAGTAGATCACCTTCGGGTTCTCGAACACGTTTCTCGTCTCGTACTGGTAGAAGCCGACCACCGCGAAGACGAGCCCCATGATCGTCAGCTCCGCATACAGCGCCCACAGTCCGAGCCGCTGCCACGGCAGCCGCGCGACCGCGAGCGCGAGGACGGCAAAGGGGACGTAGAAGGCGAGCACCTCGATCGCGCCCTCGCGCGCGTCCTGCGTCCAGCCGAGCGAGAGCCCGACCCATGCGAGGTAGAGCGCGAGCGGCCAGGTGATCGCGCGCAGCTCCCGCGCCCGGATGTCGCCGTGCGCGAGCTCCCACGCGAGCTGCAGCGCGGCCGCGAGCACGACGACGTAGAGCGGGACGAGCAGCTGGTGGCCGAGCGCGCCGATGCGCACGGGGATGCACGCGAGCGCGAGTACCGGCAGCAGCCACGGCACGCGCCGGAACGCGGCGGCGAGACCGCCCGCGAGCGCGAGCGCCGCGAACGTCCCGCCCACCGCTTCCGTGTAGTCGTGCGGTGCGAGGGCCGCCGCGAGCATGCACGCTCCGAGGGCCGCGAAGCCGAGGCCGGCGAGCCGGTCGCGGCGCGTGCGCGCGAGCAACAGGAGCGCGAGCCCGAGGCACGCGACGGGGCCGGCGATGCGCGCGAGCCCGATCACCGGACGACGATCGACGCCGTGTCGACGTGGCCGTGCTCGCTCACCGTGAGCCGGTACGTTCCGGCCGCGGTCGGCGCGCGCAGCTTGAGCACACGCCCGCTGCCCTTCCCGGACCGGGCGCCGAGCGTCCAGTGGAACCGCTTCGCGTCCGTCGATACGCCGATGCGAATGCGCCCGCTCGCCGGGACGACGATCCGCTTCGCGCCGAGCACGATGTACCGCAGCGTGACGGAGACGTGTTGCACCTTCGCGGCCTTGTTGCCGGCCAGGTCGACCGCGCTCACGGTGAGGACGTACGTGCCGGGCGGGAGCAACTTGCCGTGCACCTTGCCGCCCCAGGCCACCTTGTCCTTCCCCTTGTGCGAGCGGCTGCGGATGATGCGCTGCCCGTTCACGTACACGAGCACGTGCGCGTCCTCGCTCAGCTTGTAGTGGATCGTGACCGTGTCCGACTGGTCGTCCCCGTCGGGCGAGAACGCGGGGCGCACCGCGCCGGCGTCGAGCACGGCCGGCCGCCGCGTCTCGAGCACGATGGGGTTCGGCAGGAGGATCGTGCGGTGCTGGTCGGTCAGGTGGATCTCCATGCGGTAGGTGCCGTCCTTCGCCCGCGTCCCCCCGTCGGTGAGGCCGTTCCAGGTGAACGTGCGCCGGCCGCGCGGGACGAGCACCCGGTAGGCGATCGTGTCGACGCCGTGCCGGTGCGAGTCCAGCATCGTCACCGTCGTCCGGTCGGACCGCCGGAAGCGGACGTTGACGGCCGCGGTCGTGTGCGCGCTCGGCGACACGTAGCCGCGGATGACGTGCGTGCCCGTGAGCGGGCTCTTCGTGAGCTTCAGGCGCTCGGTGATCGCAAAGGCGGCGGCGGTCGCCGCGAGCAGGCCGACGATGACGGCCGTCGAGAGGATCCGCTGCAAGGCCGGCTCAGTCTACGCGCGCGACCGGGGCGACCCGCACACCGTCGCGCAACCGTACGGCCCGCGTCGTCAGCAGGGTGACGACGATGAAGCCGGCCGTCCAGGCGAGCCAGCCGTAGCCGTTCGGCTCGACGAGCTTCGCGCCCGAGGCGAAGAGCACGAGGGAGAGCACGAGCCGCAGCGTCCGGTCGCCGAAATGGATCGTGAACTGGCTGCCGGCGAGGACGCCCGGGATGGAGCCGACGAGCAGCCACGCCAGGGCGTGGGTGTCGACGTTGCCGGCGATGAGGTGCCCGAAGCCCGCCACCCAGAGCAGTCCGGCGGCGTGGAGGATGTCCGTGCCGACGACCTTGTGGGCCCGCAGCGGGAAGACGAACAGCAGCGTCAGCCCGAAGAACACGCCGCTGCCGACGGACGTCAGCCCGACGATGTAGCCGCCGAAGAGGCCGATGAGCACGGCTGCGATCTTGTCGCGGCGGCGCATGACGAATGCGCCGTCGCCGACCTCGCGCACGCGGATGGCGGTCTTCAGCAGCATGCCGAGCGCGCCGAGCAGGAGCGCCGCGCCGAGGACCTCGCCTTCCGTCGTCTGGATGCCGCTGCCGTACCGGTGCTTCAGCCACGTCGACGTCGCGACGCCGAGGAGCGACGCCGGCGCGCTGCCGATGAACATCCAGCCGCTGAGCTTCGCCTGCGTCGTCCCGAGCTTGTAGTGGCGCGCCCCTCCGACCGTCTTGAAGATCGCGCCGTGCAGGATGTCGGTTCCGATCGCCGTCGCCGGGTTGAAGCCGAAGATGAAGACGAGGATCGGCGTCATCAGCGAGCCGCCGCCCATGCCGGTCATGCCGACGAGCACGCCGATGGCGAGGCCGGCGAGGACGAACTGCCAGGTCACAGCAGCTCGCGCTCCTCGAGCGCGGCGACGATGCGGTCGGCCGCCTCCTCGATCCCGAGCGACGCCATGTCGAGGTGCACCTCGGGGCTCTCCGGCGCCTCGTACGTCCCGCCGGCGCCGGTCAGGTTCCGGATCCCACCAGCGCGCGCCTTCGCGTACAGGCCCTTCGTGTCCCGCTCGGCCGCGACCTCGGGCGGCACGTCCACGTACACCTCGAGGAACTCGTCCTCGCCGAACTGCGCTCGCGTCGTCGCCCGGTCGGCGCTGAACGGCGAGACGAACGCCGCTATGACGATCAGGCCCGCGTCGGTGAGGATCTTCGTCACCTCGGCTGCGCGGCGGTTGTTCTCAGCGCGGTCTGCGTCGGTGAAGCCGAGGTCCTTGCTCAGCCCCTGCCGGAGGTTGTCGCCGTCGAGCATGAACGTGTGCCGTCCGAGCGCGTGCAACCGACGCTCGACCGCGTTCGCGATCGACGACTTGCCTGCGCCCGGGAGGCCGGTGAGCCAGACGACGAACGGCCGCTGTCCCTTCGCCTGTGCGCGGGCGGCGCGATCGACCTCGACCGCCTGCCGCCGGACGGTGTGCGAGCGCCGCAGCGCGAACTGCAGGAGGCCGGCGCCGACTGTCGCGTTCGTGATCCGGTCGATGAGGATGAAACCGCCCGTGTCGCGGTTCTCGAAGTACGGGTCGAAGGCGATGGGCTCGCTCAGCTCGAGATTGACGACGCCGATCGCGTTCAGCTCCAGCTGGTTGGCGGCGATGCGGTCGAGCGTGTCGACATCGAGCTTGTACTTCAGCGGCGCGACCGTCGCGGCGACCGTCTTCGTCCCCGTGCGCATGAGGTACGTGCGCCCGCGCAGGAGCGGCTCGTCCGCCATCCACACGACCGTGGCCTCGAACTGGTCGCCGACCTGCGCCGGAGCGTCGACCGGCGCGATGACGTCGCCGCGGCTGACGTCGATCTCGTCCGCGAGCGTGAGCGTGACCGCCCGGCCGGCGACCGCGCGCTCCAGGTCGCCGTCGAAGGTGACGACGCGGGCGACGGTCGTCTCCTGCCCGCGCGGGAGGACGACGACGCGGTCGCCGGGCGCGACCGAGCCGCCGGCGACCGTGCCCGCGAAGCCGCGGAAGTCGGAGCTCGGACGGTTGACCCATTGCACGGGGAGCCGGAAGGGCCCTTCCTGCATGCGCTCCTGGTCGACCTCGACCGCCTCCAGATACTGCATCAGCGTCGGGCCGCGGTACCACGGCATCGCATCGGAGCCGTCGACGATGTTGTCGCCGCGCAGCGCCGACATCGGGATGAGCGTCACGTCTTCCAGGCCGAGCTGCTCCGCGAACTCGCGGTACTCGTCCGCGATCTCCGCGAAGCGCTCCTCCGAGAAGTCGACGAGGTCCATCTTGTTCACCGCGACCGCCACGTGGCGGATGCCGAGCAGCCAGACGAGGTAGCTGTGTCGGCGCGTCTGGGTGAGCACGCCCTTGCGCGCGTCGACGAGGATGAGCGCGCAGTCGGCGGTGGACGCGCCGGTGACCATGTTGCGCGTGTACTGCTCGTGGCCGGGGGTGTCGGCGACGATGTACTTGCGCGTGTCCGTGGAGAAGAAGCGGTAGGCGACGTCGATCGTGATGCCCTGCTCGCGCTCGGCGGCGAGGCCGTCGAGCAGCAGTGCGAAGTCCAGCTCGTCGCCCTGCGTGCCCATGCGGCGGGAGTCGACCTCGAGCGCGGCGAGCTGGTCCTCGAACAGGAGCTGCGACTCGTACAGCAGCCGGCCGATCAGCGTGCTCTTGCCGTCGTCGACGCTTCCGCACGTGATGAAGCGCAGGAGGCTCTTGTGCTCGTGCTGGTCGAGGTAGGCGAGGATGTCCTCGGAGATCAGGTCCGAGGGCACTAGAAGTAGCCCTCGACCTTCTTCTTCTCCATCGACGCCGCGGCGTCGTGGTCGATGACGCGCCCCTGCCGCTCCGACGTCCGCGCGAGGAGCATCTCCTGGATGATCTCCGGCAGCGTCGACGCGCTGCTCTCGACGGCGCCGGTGAGCGGGTAGCAGCCGAGCGTGCGGAAGCGCACCGTCCTCATCTCCGGCGTCTCGCCCGGCTCGAGTGGCATGCGTTCGTCGTCGACCATGATCATCGTCCCGTCCCGCCAGACAATCGGCCGTTCGGCCGCAAAGTACAGCGGAACGATCGGAATACTTTCCAAATAGATGTACAGCCACACGTCCAGCTCGGTCCAGTTGGAGAGCGGGAAGACGCGCATCGACTCGCCACGCCTGTGGCGCGCGTTGTACAGGCGCCACAGCTCGGGCCGCTGGTTCTTGGGGTCCCACCGGTGCTGCGCCGACCGGAACGAGAAGATCCGCTCCTTCGCGCGCGAGCGCTCCTCGTCGCGGCGCGCCCC
>DATAMX010000044.1:0-5999 GCA_036260475.1 Gaiellaceae bacterium
CGCGAGATACGTCACCGCGCAGGCGAGGAACACGAAATGCAGGGCAAACTTGACCATTCCCTTCACGTACTGGTCGAGCGCCTGCTTCGTCTCCAGGTTGAAGAAGCCGAGTAGGTATGCCAGCAGGAAGGCGACGAAGAACACGACGAGGACGCCGGTCGTGCGCGGCGACGGCCCGCGGCTCTGCAACGCGAAGGCGACGAGAAAGAGGATCGTGAGGACGTCGGCGATGCCGACCGTGCCCGCGACGTTCCAGTGCACCTTCTCGAATGTGACGCAGAAGAACGTCGCGAAGAAGAAGAAGTCCGTCACCCGCGTGCGGCTCACGACCCGCGGCATGGCGACTGCGACTGCGCTCACGCGAGGCTCCGCAGCAGGTCGGCGAGCTGCTCGACACGCCGTCCGCGAGAGAGCCGCTCCCGCCACTCGTCCGACAGCGGCTCGCTGTCCAGACCGCCGGCACGCCAGCGCGCATGCAGGTCGGCGAGCGCCTCCCGGATGCCGTCGACGTCCTCCGGCGCGACGACGACGCCGGCGCCGGTGTCGCGCAGGAGGCGTGCCGCCGCACCGTCCGGCGGCACGAGGGCGAGGATGGGCCGCTGCGCGGCGATGTACTCGAACACCTTTCCGGAGAGCACCCCGCGGCCGCGGCCGCCGGCCTCCGGGATGAGCAGGAGCAGCGCCTCGCTCTCGCGCTGCAGCTCGAGCGAGCGGCGGCGCGGCACGTGGTCGATCAGCGCGACGCGGTCG
Organism: Gaiellaceae bacterium; assembly: GCA_036260475.1. Taxonomy (GTDB): domain Bacteria; phylum Actinomycetota; class Thermoleophilia; order Gaiellales; family Gaiellaceae; genus Palsa-739. The sequence goes on from DATAMX010000044.1 coordinate 751, forward strand.
GCGAGCCCGAGCCCGGTCATGAACTCGCGGTCACCGGGACGGAAGTCGCCGACGAAGCGCACGTTCACGTCCTCGAGCGCCGAGTCGGCGAGCGCGCGGAGAAACGGCTTCGGGTCGCGTCGGCCGAAGAACGAACCGGTGTGCGTGATCCGGAACACGTCCGAACGCGCGTACTCCATCCCGGCGAAGTCGTCGAAGTCGCAACCGTTCTCGATCGTGACGACGCGCCCGCGCGGGTTGAGCGTGCGAGTCTCGTCGGCGATCGCGTCCGCAGCCGTGACGATCGCGTCCGCCCGGCGCGCGACGAGCGCGGCCACGCCGCGCGTCGCCTGAGCCTTCACGCGCGCCGGAACGCTGTCCGACCGCCGGTGCGGATGGGCGACGAGCGAGTCCCGGAGATCCGCCACCCACTTCGCCCCGGTCGCCCGTTGCACCGCGGCGCCGATCAGGTGGATAGAGCCGGGCGGCGACGTCGTCAGCACGACGTCGATGCCTTCGCTCCGAGCGATCGAGATCGCCTTCGGGATGGCGGTCGCGTTCCAGGTCACGTTCTCGTCCGGCAGGAGCAGCCGCCGGCCCAGGGTGGACGCGCGGCGAACCGCGAGGTCGACGCCCGAGCGTCCGTGCAGCTCGTCCGCGAGGCGGCGCCCGCGCGGCCCCACGTAGCGGGCGCGGTGGACCCAGGCCTGCGTCGGCAACGGCAGGTCGGCGTCCTCGTGCAGCCACTTCGGGTCGTCCGGAGCGAGCACGTGCGTCTCGATCCCGAGCGCAGGAAGATGGCTCGCGAACTTCAACGGACGCTGGACGCCTCCGCCTCCGGCAGGGGGGAAGTACAGCGTCACGAGTAGGAGTTTCACCGACACGATGCTACGGTCTGACCGGTCGTGGGTAGAGGGTTGGCGTTCGTTGCGGCAGTGGTCGCGGCGCTTGGTGCGCCTGCTTTCGCACGGGCGTACGGCTGGCCGGTCAAGCCGTTCGACAAGCAGCACGTGATCCGGGGCTCCTTCGACGATCCGCGCTTCGGCCGCTACTTCCACTTCGGCGTCGACATCGCCGTCCCCGACGGGACGCGCGTATACGCGGTCGCCTCCGGGACCGTCTTCCGCTACTCGGACGCGATCGCGGTGCGCGCGCCCGGCGGGCGCGAGTTCTCGTACTGGCACGTGCAGGGGACCGTGCCGGAGCACTCGTACGTGCAGGCCGGCAAGCAGATCGGGATCGTCCGTCCCGGGTTCGGCCACGTGCACTTCGCCGAGTTCAACGGGCACACGTATGTGAACCCGCTACGCCGGGGAGCGCTCATGCCGTTCCGCGACACGACGGCGCCCGTGGTCGGGCCGATCGACGTCCGCCAGTCGGACGGCACGTTCAGCGCGACCGTCGAGGCGTTCGACTTCCCGCCCATCCGGCCGGCCGGGTGGTGGAAGGACGCGATCTTCACGCCGGAGGTCGTGCGCTGGCGGCTGCTCGAGTTCGGCGCGCCGATCGTCCCGTGGACGACGGCCGTCGATTTCGACCGCTTTCTCCAGCCGTCCGAGTACACGTCGGTCTACGCGCCCGGGACGCGGCAGAACCGCCCGGGCCGGCCCGGGAAATACGTCTTCTGGCTCACGCACCACCTGAGCCTGCTCGACGGGTCGTACGCGATCCAGGTGCAGGCGACCGACACGCGCGGGAACACCGGCTCGGCGGCGCTCGAGTTCGAGGTGGCGAGCGATCAGGTCTTGAGCACGACGAAGACCGCGTCGCGGTAGACGACGCGGGCGCCGTCCGCCTCGGCGCGTGCAGCCTGCTCGCGGCGGCGGAGGACGAGCCAGCCTGCGTGGTACCGGCGCGGAATGGCGAGGTCGCCGGTCGCCAGGAACGCGAGCCACGAAGCGCGGCGTGCCTTCGGCCGATTCGCGGTCGTGTCCGCGACGTGCGCCGGCGGCGCGTTGCAGACGTAGACCGGCGCATACGCCGAGATGCGGTAGCTCGTCTCCAGGTCGGCGAAGACGACGCCGCCGCGAGGCACATCCGTTCGGAGGTAGCGCACGAGCCCGGGCGTGAGCGCGTACGCATCGCTCTTCACCGCGGTGTGCCAGTGCGCGAAGCCGTGCACGACCACGGGGAGCACGAACAGCGCGACGGCGGCCGCGACGACCGGCCCCGCGCGCTCGAGCGCGCCGCGCCGCAACGCTCCGACGCCGAGCGCGGCGAGGCCGCCGAAGAGCGCGATCCACGCGCCGGCCGACGGCGCGCGGTGGAACGAATGGCCGAAATCGCCCGGATACTCGAGCTGGAGCACGATCCCCGCGGCGAGGGCGACCGGAAGCACGGCCCACCGCAGGAGACGAGTCGCGACCGCCGCCCCTCCGGCGAGGGCCACCGCAAAGGGCACGAAGCCCGCCGCGCGCCGAGACTGGGAGAGCGAGACGAGATCGGAGAAGTCCGGGAAGACGAGCGACCAGAGCTCGAGGACGAGCACGATCACCGTCCCCCCGAGCACGAGGGCGCTCCACCGCCGACGGGCGGCGAGCCCGGCGAGCGGGACGAGCACGAGGGCGGCGAGCGCGATCGAGCCGCTGCGCGCGACCATTCCGGCCGCGAGGTGGAAGCTGCTCCCGGAGTGGACGACGAGGTCGCTCGCGTAATGCTCGAGCTGGATCGCCTTCTCGGCGGCGCCGGGGTTGTGCGACCGCGTCTCGGAGACGATGGGCTCGAGCCACGCGAATACGAGCAGCACGGGCACGCCGTACGCGGCGAGCGCCGTCGCGCTCGCACGCACGTCCGCGCGTGCCAGCAGCACGCGGGCGAGGGCGAAGCCGACCAGCGGGATCGCGAGAAAGAGCGCGTATGTCGGATGGACGAAGGCGAGGTCCATCCCGGCGGCGCCGAGCGTCAGCCCGAGCGGCCATGACGGCGCGCGCACGAACGCGAAGAACACCGTCAGCGCGGCAGGCACGAGGAGCTGCCGCGCGACCGTGCCGGGCAGCTCCAACGACGTGTACGCACCGCCGTCTCCCGGCGCGAATGCGATGAGCGCGACCTGGGCGAGCATCGTCGCGAGACCGAGCCATGCCGACCGGAAGATGATGCGGCCGAATTCATAGGCGAGCAGCAGCGCGAGCGGGGCGAGGATGCTCGGCTCGTGCAGGACGACCGAGGTCGGGTCGACGTCCGCCACCTTCGCGACGAGCGCGAGCCAGCCGTGCCAGAGCGGGAACGCGTACCCGGGATGGAGGCCGCCGTCCTTGAACTCGTCCACGGCGCGCAGCGAGAGGGAGCCGAAGTCGTCGAGCTTGCGGATCCGCCCGAGGTGGAAGATCGCGTCGCCGTGGACGACTCCCTCGATCCCCCACAGGAGCGCGCCGAGCACGACCCCGGCGAGCGCGACCGCTCCGCCCGCGGCCGCGCCGTCGCCGCTCGGACGCCGGCGAAGCGCGAACGGCAGAGCGACGGCACCGGCGCCCAGGTCGAGCCCGAGCGTGAGCCAGAGCGAGCCGTGCACCGCAAATGTCAGCGCGAGCGCGCCCGCGACGAGGGCGACCGACCAGGCGAACGACGCGGACGCGCCGCGGCGCCCCAGCGCCCGGGCCACGAGCGCGCCGGGAAGAAGCAGCACGCCGGTGGCGAGCGCGAGACGGAGCCAGAGGATCACAGCGCGCGGATCACATCGAGGCGTCGGCGCAGGAGGAGGCCGAGGAGGAAGATCCAGCGCGCCCGGCGCGCGTAGCGCTTCCCGCGCTGCTTCTCCAGGAGGAGCAGCTGGCTCCTCACGTTCTCGGCCAGCATCCGGCCTCCGTGCGACCCGCCGTAGACGTGCGTCGCGACCGCCGCCGGATCGAGCCACACCTCCCAGCCCGCGCGGCGGAAGCGATACGCCCAGTCGGTCTCCTCGCTGAAGAGGAAGAACGCGTCGTCCGCGGGGCCGACGTCGTCGATCGCCGCGCGCCGGACGAGCCAGACGGCGCCCATGATCCACTCCGCACGGTGCGGCCGGTCGTGGGGGAATCCGGCGGCGTAGAACGCGTTGAACGCCCGGCTGCGCGGTGCGAGCTTGCGCAGGAACAAGTACTCGGTCGCGATGCGCCACAGCGTCGGGTCGCCGCGCACCGACCGCTGCAGCGTGCCGTCGGGATTCCGGAGCTGCGGTGCGACGACCGCCGCCTGCGGATGCGCGTCCGCGAACTCGACGAGCTCCGCGAGCGCGCCGTCGTGCACCCACGCGTCCGCGTTGAGCAGGAGCACGTAGCGGCCCGAGGTGTGCGCGATGCCGGTGTTCCAGCCGAACGCGAGCCCGCGGTTCTCCTCCTCCACGACGGCGGCCTCGGGAAAGCGCTCGCGCACGAATGCGACGGTGCCGTCGGTCGAGCCGTGATCGACCACGACCGTCTCATTGCCTTGCACGCTGTCGAGCGCGCGCTCGACCCACGGCATTGCGTTGTACGTCACCACGACGACGGCGACGTCGCTCATCGCGCGCGCAGGGCCTCCACCGCGACGATTCCGGCGCCCGGAAGCGCGAGCGCGATCGTGACGACGAAGAAGAGGAAGCCGGTGGCGAACGCGGGATCTGCGGCGACGCCGAGCGCGCCGAGGAACGAGACGAAGAACGACTCGCGTACCGCCAGGCCGTTGACGGTGAACGGAACGAGCGCGACGAGGAAGAGCAGCGGCCCCATGACGTAGTACGGGCGCGGCGAGAGGTCGACGCCGACCGCCTTGCCCGAGCACCAGATGGCGAGCACGCGGACCGCTTGCACGACGAGCGTCAGCGCGAACATCGACGTCAGCAGGCGGACGTCGTTGCGGAACGAATGCAACGCGAGGTAGACCTCGCGCAGCGGGCGCTCGACGCGCAGCGCGCGCAGGAGCGGCCGGACGCGCCGGAGCGGGCCGTGCACGCGCGTCGAGAAGAGCAGGACGCCCAGAGCGACGGTGGCCACGACGAAGGCGAGCTCGACCCACAGGTAGCCGCCGACGCTGTACCGGCCGACCGCGAGCGCGAACCCGGCCACGGCGAGCGTGAGCGTCGCCGCGCCGCCGAGCGCGCGCTCCAGCAGCACGGTGCCCGCGGCCGCGCCGGCGGCGCCCTCGTGCCGGCGAGCCGTCTCGTAGATGCGCGACGCGTCGCCGCCGAGCGCGGTCGGCAGCACCTGCCCCGCCGCGTAGCCGACGAAGTACGTCCGCACGAGCCGCGGCAGCGGGTCGTGCACGCCGCGCGCCGCGAGCAGGCGCTGCCAGCGCCAGGCCATCGGCCACACCGA
>DATAMX010000054.1:0-2479 GCA_036260475.1 Gaiellaceae bacterium
AGCGCGAAGGGCAAGAGCACCATCGACCAGGCGTATCCGATGGACGTATGCGGAAGATGCCCCTGTCCGATCGTCCAGGCGGTGACGTAGTGCCACAGCTCGTCGCCGCCCTGGTAGTAGAGCCAGCCGTTGTGGCGCACCGTCAGAGCGACGCCGAGCGTGATCAGCCACTCGACCGCGATCAGCGCGGCCAGGACGTGGAGGGGCCGCGCCCGGTCGAGGAACGCGAGCCCGCGGCGGAGCGCGTCGATACCGACGCGCCAGACGGGCGGCGACACGACCTGCGGGGATGCCGAGCTCACCGCGCCACCGGCAGCGAGGCGCGGTACCACTCGATCGTCCGGGCGAGGCCGGCGCGCAGGCTCGTTCGCGCCTCGAAGCCGAAGAGCTCTCGTGCGCGGGAGACGTCCAGGCTACGGCGCGGTTGGCCGTTCGGCATCGACGTGTCCCATACGATCTCGCCCTCGAAGCCGGTGAGCTCCGCGACGAGCTCGGCGAGGTCGCGAATCGCGATCTCCTCGCTCGTGCCGATGTTGACCGGCTCGGCGCCGTCGTACCGATCGGCCGCGAGGATCAGGCCCTCGGCGCAGTCGTCGACGTACAGGAACTCGCGCGTGGGCGACCCATCGCCCCAGAGAACGACTTCGTCCTCCGCAGCGACCATCTTCCTGATCAGCGCGGGGATGACGTGCGACGTCTGGAGGTCGAAGTTGTCGCGCGGCCCGTACAGGTTCGCCGGGAGCAGGAAGATCGCATTCGTGCCGTACTGCGCGCGGTAGCTCTGCGCGCCGACGAGCACCGACTTCTTCGCGACGCCGTACGGCGCATTCGTCTCCTCCGGATACCCGTTCCAGAGGTCGTCTTCGCTGAACGGCACCGGCGTGAACTTCGGATACGCACACACGGTGCCGGCGATGACGACCTTCGGCACGCCGTTCAGCCGGCTCAGCTCGAGCACGTGCGCGCCCATCATGAGGTTCGCGTACCAGTAGCGTCCGGGATTGGCGCGATTGGCGCCGATGCCGCCGACCTCCGCAGCGAGGTGGAACACGAGCTCGGGCTGCGCGTCGCGGAAGAGCCGCTCGGCGTCGTCCCAGCGCGTCAGGTCGTAGTCCGCACGCCGTGCGACGAACGGGTCGTCACCGCGCTGCCGCAGCTGCTCGACGAGGTGTGAGCCGAGGAAGCCACCTCCACCCGTGACGACGACGCGCACCGCGCCCCTAGGCGCCGCTCGTCGGCGCCGACCTCAGGACGCGCGGGTCTCCCGCGCGTCCGTCTGCTCCGCTCGACTCCCGCGCCGGAACTCGCACCACCGCCTTAGGGTAGCTTCGTGATGCGGAAGTCTGCACTCAGAAGCGGCCTCCTGACAGGGCTGGCGCAGGTCGTCGTGGCGCTCGCCGCGGCCGGCGCGGGCGCCCTGCTCGCGCACAAGTTCGGGCGCAGCGCGGAGACGGACGGCTTCCTCAGCGCCTACGCCGTCTATCTCGTGCTCATCCTCGCCGCGCAGTCGTTCCGGATGGTCGTCGTCCCCGACCTGACGCGGGCCGCTGCCCGCGGCGAGCTCTCCGCCGAGAGCCGGAGATACGGGATCGCCCACCTCTGCTTGGCCGTGCCCGTCTCGATCCTCGTCGGCGTCTTCTCGTCCCCGATCGGCGATCTTCTGACGGGCAACCTGCCGCCGCGCGCCTCGCACATCGCGGCGCGTGCGCTCGTCGTGCTCGTGCCGGCCGCGTTCGTGCAGCTCCTCGCCGCGCTGGCTGCGAGCGCGCTCGCGGCGCTCGACAGCTACGGCACCGCAGCGGCCGGGTTCGCGCTGGGCGGCGTCGCCGGCCTCGTCGTCTTCGCTGCGCTCGCCGGGAGCCACGGAATCGTGTCGCTCGCGTGGGGGTTGGCCGCGAACGCCGGAGTCGCGCTCGCAGTGCCGACCATCGCGCTGATTCGCCGTGGGGCCTTGCGCGGAGCGATGCCGGGCCGGCTCGACGTCGGGCCGCGGCTGTGGCACCTCGTCCAGGGCGCGGCCGTGCCGGTCGCGCTGCAGGGCTGCTACCTCCTCGGTCTGCGCTTCGCCGCGCGGCTCGGCGTCGGAAGTCTGACGAGCTTCTCGTACGCGTACCTCGCCGCCTCGACCCTCGTCGGCGCGACGGCGTTCTCGCTCGGGCTCATCTCTGCGGCGCCGATGACTCGGCGCGGTGTCGATGCGATCGCGGCGGGCCGGCACGTCGTCCACGCGGCATGGGTGAGCCTGTCCATCGTCGGCGCGGCCGCGGGCGTCTTCGCCGTCGTCGGCGGACGCATCGTCGGCGTCGTCCTCGGGAACGCGTACAGCGGCGGGGTCGGCCGGCAGCTCGGACATCTCGTCGTGTATCTCGCGCCCTGGATGCTCGCCTGGGTTGCGTTCGCGGTCACGTTCCCGCTCGTCTTCGTCGCCGAGAAGCGGTGGACGCTGCTCCCGCTCGGGGCGCTCGGGTTCGGGTTCTGC
>DATAMX010000057.1:0-2851 GCA_036260475.1 Gaiellaceae bacterium
CTTTGCGCGCGAGCCGGCGCCGGAACCCGTCCGGGTCGTTGCGGGCTGCGCGCAGGTCGATCATCCGCGTGAGTCTAGGTACGTCTCGAGCAGGATTGCGACTCCCTCCTCGGTCACCGGCGGCACGACCAGGTCGGCGCGCGCGAGGATGTCGTCGTGGGCGTTCGCGACGGCTACTCCGAAGCCGGCCCAGTCGAGCAGCTCGCGGTCGTTCTCCCCGTCGCCGCACGCGACCGTGTGTGCGGAGTCGAAGCCGAGTCGCTCGGCGACGAACTGCAGCCCGGCGCCCTTGCTCACGTCCGGATGCGCGAACTCGAGGAAGTAGGGGAGCGACTTGGAGACGAAGAGGCGGCCGGCGAAGTGCGGTTTCAGCTCCGCCTCCAGCTCGTCGAGCGCGTCCGGGTCGCCGACGGCGACGAGCTTCGTCGGGTCGTCGTGCAGCCAGTCGTGCAGCGGGCCGACCGCGTGGATCTCGAGGCCCTGGAAGTCGGCGTAGCGCCGCGCCTCGGGCGTCACCTCCGCGACGTACAGGAGATCGTCGACGTACGCGTTGAGGTGGAAGCCTGCGGCGACGACGGCGTCGATCGCCTCGATGGCGGTCGTACGCGGGATGGGAACGTGGCGGATGAACGCGCCGGTCGCCGGGTCTGCGACGACCGCGCCCTGGTAACAGATCACCGGGTCGTCGAGGCCCGCCTCGACGAGGTACGGCAGCACCGCGCGGAACATCCTCCCGGTGACGACGATGACGTGCACGCCGGCCGCGCGCGTCGCCGCGATCGCCGCCTTCGTCCGCGGGCGGAGGACGGCGTCCTCGGCGATCAGCGTCCGGTCGAGGTCGACCGCGAACGCCGCGAGCGGGTGCGGAAAGCCGGCGGGAAGGTCTACGGAGTCCCGCCCGTCGACTTCACGACGTAGGCGGAGACGTCCGCGATCTGCTGGGTCGAGAGGCTCTTCTTGAACGACGGCATGGCGGCCCCGCCGTTCGTCACCTGGGCGGTCACGTGCCGGTAGTCCGGCTTCAGCTGGTCGAGGTTCGGACCGACGGTCCCCGTGGCATGGGCGGCGGCGAGGGTGTGGCAGCCGGTGCATCCGGCGCTTGCGAAGACCTTTGCGCCTGCGGCCGGGTCGCCGGTCAGCTTGAAGGCGGGCGTGATCGGAGCCTGGGGCGCGGCCGGCGCCTTGCCGACGATCGTGACCGGGGTGGGGCTGACGACGCCCTGCGCGCCGCACCCGGCGAGCACCCCGCATGAGAGAACGATGAGAACGCCGCGGCGCACGAGGCGAGACTCTATCGGCCGGGACTACCATGTGACCCGTGAAGCGCAAGACGTTCGGACGCGACCGGGGACTGACTCTGCGGATGCTCGCCACGGGCGGGCTCCTCGGCCTGCTCTACGTCGTCTTCGCGGTCGTCCTGCTCAACGTGCTGAACGTCGGGCTCGCGCCGATGCTCGTGATCGTTGTCGCGATCGCCTTCTTCCAGTACTACACCTCGGACAAGCTCGCGCTCGCAGCGTCCGGGGCGAAGATCGTCTCCGAGCAGGACGCGCCGGAGCTGCACGCGATGGTCGAGCGGCTGTGCGGGATGGCCGGGCTGCCGAAGCCGCGCGTCGCCGTCGTCGATACGGACGTGCCGAACGCATTCGCGACCGGCCGCAACCCGAAGCACGCCGTCGTCGCGGTGACGACCGGGCTGTGGAGACGACTCGAGCCGCAGGAGGTCGAAGGCGTGCTCGCGCACGAGCTCTCGCACGTCGCGAACCGCGACGTGCTCGTCATGACGGTCGCGAGCTTCTTCGCCATGCTGGCGGGCCTCATCACGCGCTGGGGCCTCTACTTCGGGATGTGGGGTGGCGGCTTCGGCGGCGGCAACCGGAGCAACAACAACAACCAGGGCGGCGTCCCCGTCTTCCTCATCGTCCTCGCCGTCTCGGTCGTGACGTACGCCATCAGCTACGTCCTCATCCGCACCCTGTCGCGGTATCGCGAGTACGCGGCCGACCGCGGCTCCGCGCTCATCACCGGCGCGCCCGAGCACCTCATGAGCGCGCTTCAGAAGATCTCGAGCGGCATCACCCAGATCCCGCAACAGGATCTGCGCGAGGTCCGGGCGATGAACGCGTTCTTCATCATCCCGACCAACTGGCGCGTCCAGATGAGCGAGATCTTCATGGATCACCCGCCGCTCGAGAAGCGCCTCGCAGCCCTCTCCGCGATCGCGCGCGAGATGGGCCGGCCGGTCAGCTGAAAGTACTGCGCACTTTCAGCTGGGGACAGGTTCCCGCTTCGCGGTAGCCCTTAGGTCTTTGGGCGAAGGGATGTTCCGTGCGCTGAGTCACTCCAGCGTTCGGCGATGACGCGCGAGCGGTGACGATTACCTAGGCTGCGTGGGGTGGGTGCGACGGTGGCCCTTGAGCCGTGGGGCGGCGGCGACCTGCCGCTGCTCGAGCGGCTGATGGGCGACCCGCGCATGACCGAGCATCTCGGGGGTCCCGAGGGCGCGGACGAGCTGCTCGAGCGCCAGGACCGCTACGAGCGTCTCGACGGTGGCGACCGGATGCTCAAGATCGTCGACGTGGCGAGCGGCGCGGGGGTGGGCTCCGTCGGTTTCTGGACGAAGGAATGGCGCGGCAACCAGGTCTACGAGATCGGCTGGATGGTCGTGTCGGAGTTCCAGGGCCGCGGCGTCGCGGTGGCGGCGACCGCCCAGGCGATCGAGATCGCCAAGCGCGACGACAAGCACCGCTTCATGCACGCGTTCCCGAACGTCGACAACGCGGCTTCGAACGCGATCTGCGTCAAGCTCGGCTTCGAGCTACTCGAGACATGTGAGTTCGAGTTCCCGAAG
>DATAMX010000100.1:0-3147 GCA_036260475.1 Gaiellaceae bacterium
GAGGAAGGCCGCCTCTACCTCCTGCAGACGCGGTCGGCGAAGCGCACAGCCGCAGCCGCGCTCAAGGCGGCGGTGGACATGGCGGGCGAGGGGCTGATCAACCGGGAGGAGGCGATCGCCCGCATCGACCCGAGCCAGCTCGACCAGCTGCTCCATCCGATGCTCGATCCGAAGGCCGAGTTCGAGGTGGCGGCCCGCGGCCTCAACGCGTCGCCCGGGGCGGCCTCCGGAAAGATCGTGCTCGACGCCGACACGGCGGTCGAGCGCGGCAAGGGCGGCGAGGCGGTCATCCTCGTCCGCTGGGAGACGACGCCGGACGACATCCACGGCCTCATCCAGTCGAAGGGCGTGCTCACGGCGCACGGCGGGATGACCTCGCATGCGGCCGTCGTCGCGCGCGGAATGGGCAAGCCGTGCGTCGCCGGTTGCGAGGGTCTGCAGATCGACGTCGGCGCGAAGCAGGTGACGCTCGGCGGGCACACGCTGCGCGAGGGCGACGTGATCACGATCGACGGCGGCACCGGCCGCGTGATCGTCGGCGAGGTACCGCTCGTGCCGCCGCTGATCAACGAGGACTTCGAGACCGTGCTCGGATGGGCGGACGAGCTGCGCCGGTTGCGCGTGCGCGCGAACGCGGACAATCCGGAGGACGCGACGAAGGCGCGCGAGTTCGGCGCGCAGGGCATCGGGCTGTGCCGCACCGAGCACATGTTCTTCGGCGACGAGCGGCTGCCGGTGGTGCAGGAGATGATCCTCGCCTCCGACGAGCGCGGCCGCCGCGAGGCGCTCGACCGGCTGCTGCCGTTCCAGCAGTCCGACTTCGAGGGGATCTTCGAGGCGATGGCGGGGCTGCCGGTGACGATCCGCCTCCTCGATCCGCCGCTGCACGAGTTCCTGCCGCCGCTCGAGGAGGCGGCCGACGAGCGCATGCGCAGCCGCATCAAGGCGCTGACCGAGTCCAACCCGATGCTCGGCACGCGCGGCTGCCGGCTCGGCCTCCAGTGGCCGGAGATCTACGAGATGCAGGTGCGCGCGATCGCGCGCGCTGCCCAGGCGGTGCAGCAGCGGTCCGGCGATGCGCCGCTCGTCGAGATCATGCACCCACTTGTGGGCTTCGCCGAGGAGCTGCGCCGGCTGCGCGATCTGACCGACGAGGTTATGGCCGAGGAGGCACCAGAGATCGAGTACATCTGCGGCACGATGATCGAGCTACCGCGTGCCGCTCTGCGCGCCGACGAGATCGCCGAGCACGCGGACTTCTTCTCATTCGGGACGAACGACCTGACGCAGACGGCGCTCGGCATGTCGCGTGACGACGCCGAGGGCAAGTTCCTCACCTTCTACCTCGAGGAAGGCGTCATCGAGCGCAACCCGTTCGAGACGCTCGACGAGGACGGCGTCGGGGAGCTGATGCGCATCGCCGTCGAGCGCGGGCGCGGCGTGAAGGCGGCGATCAAGCTCGGCATCTGCGGCGAGCACGGCGGCGACCCGAAGTCGGTCGAGTTCTGTCACGGGCTCGGGCTCGACTACGTCAGCTGCTCGCCGTACCGCGTGCCGGTGGCCCGGCTCGCCGCGGCGCAGGCGGTCCTGAAGGAAGCGCGGCGCGCGGACTACGTCGCCGCCGGCGGCTAGAACGACCGACGGCTAGGCGAGGCCGCGTACCTTCCAGTACGCGAGCGCGACGCTCGCCGCAGCGATGACGAGGAGGCCGAGCGCACCGCCCAGGCCGAGACGTCCGTATGCGGCGTGACCTCGTCCCCAGCGTGCGAACGCGAGCGTCGCGAGGATGCCGCCGATGAGGCCGCCGACGTGGCCGCCCCAGGAGATGCCGGCGAAGGTGAAGCTGAAGGCCAGGTTGATGACGATCAACGTCATCGCTTGTCCGCCCAGCTTTCCGGTCGCCTGCCACTCGAGGATGAGAAGCGCGCCGAGGATCCCGAAGATCGCCCCCGACGCCCCGACCGTGACCCCGGTCGGCGACTGGAGCAGGGCGCCCGCGGATCCGGCCAGCCCCGCGACGAGGTAGAGGCCGAGGAAGCGCGAGCGGCCGAGGTAATGCTCGACCGGGCCCCCGATCACCCAGAGCGCGAACATGTTGAACCCGATGTGGACGATGTTCGCGTGCAGGAACGCCGCCGTGATGAGCCGCCACCAGTCGCCGTGCTCCACGAGCGGCCCGTACAGCGCAGTCCTGTTGAACAGCGATCCCCCCGGCGAGTTGAGGCCCTGCCCCTGCACGGCGGTGATCAGGTAGACGATGACGTTGATCGCGATCAACGCCTTCGTCACGGGAGCGAACGTCGACCCGAGCTGCCGCTGCGCGCGGACCACCGGCGCCGGCCCGCGCACTCGCCGCCGGCCTACGTTCCCGGCGTGGTCGGGGCAGCGGATGCCGACCGGCGCCATCGTCATGCACTCCGTGCAGATCGGGCGGCCGCACTCCGAGCAGGACAAGCCCGTCTCGCGGTCGGGATGGCGATAGCACGTCGGCATGCCGCACTAGGGTAGTCGCGTGCGTGTCCACGTCGCGTTCACTCCCGGAGAGCAAACGCCCGCGCCGATCGGGATCGTCGTCGACGTGCTGCGCGCCACCTCGACGATGACGCAGGCGCTCGCCGCCGGCTACCGGCGCGTGCTGTGCTGCGCCGAGATCGAGGACGCGCATGCGCTCGCGGCGACCGAGGGGCCGGCGAAGCTCGCCGGCGAGCGGCGGCTCCAGCACATCGAGGGATTCGACTTCGGCAACTCGCCGCGCGAGCTCGCAGGCGAGCCGGCGGCCGAGACGCTCATCCTGTCGACGACGAACGGCACCCGGCTGCTGGTCGCCGCGTCGGCGCGCTTCGAGCAGGTCTTCGTCGGATCGCTGCTGAACCTCGGCGCGGTCGCGCGCGCGGCGCGCGAGACCGGGGAGGACGTCGCGGTGCTGTGCGCGGGCGTGCTCGGCGAGCTCGCGCTCGACGATGCGTACTGCGCGGGGAGGATCGTCACGGCGCTCGGCGGCGAGCACGCCGACTCCGCCGCCGCCGCGGCGCGGCTCGCAGCGAGCTTCCCGAACTCGGTCGCCGGGCTGGGAGCGAGCCAGAGCGCGCGCAACCTCCGCAAGCACGGCCTGGAGGACGACATCGAGTGGTGCGCGCGGGAGAGCGC
>DATAMX010000111.1:0-3694 GCA_036260475.1 Gaiellaceae bacterium
CGGCACGACTTCGAGATCGTCGCCGATGCGGAGCTCTCCGTCGAGGACGACATGCGTCGTCGCGACTTCACCGTGAACGCGATGGCACGCCGGCTCGAGGACGGCGCGATCGTCGATCCCCTCGACGGGCGCGCGGATCTCGAGCGTCGCGTCCTGCGGACCGTGTCGGCGACGAGCTTCGCGGAGGACCCGCTCCGCCTCGTGCGCGGCCTTCGCTTCGTCTCGCAGCTCGGCTTCGAGCTGGACGAGCAGACCCTGGCGCAAATGGTCGATGAGGCTGCCGCGGTCCGTCTCGTGTCGGGGGAGCGCATCGGCGGCGGCCTCGCTGCCGACGGCATGGGGGAGCTGTCGAAGCTGCTGCTCGGTGCGCGTCCGGCAGCGGCGCTCGCCGTGGCACGCGACACCGGCGTCCTCGTCGAGCTGATTCCGGAGTTCGGTCCGGCCCGGTACCTCGCCGACCACATCTTCGCTGTCGTTCAGGAGTCGGCCGACGCCGGCGACGACCTCGCCGTGCGGCTGGCGGCGCTCTTCCACGATCTCGGCAAGCCGGTCGACGACGATCCGATCGAGCACGCGCGCATCGGCGCGGAGATCGCACGCGCGACGCTGCGAAGGCTGCGCTACCCCGAGCGACTTCTCCGCCGCGTGGTGGCGATCGTGCGCGAGCACCCGTATCGCGACGCAAGCCGGCCGAAGACGCCGCAGGAGGCGCGGCGCTTCCTGCTCGAGCACGGCGACGAGCTCGCGTTCGACCTCGTCGCGCACCGGTTTGCCGACCGGCGCGCGAAGAACCGCGACGTCGACGGCCTCGAAGAGACGCGGGCGCTGCTCGAGCAGGAGCTGCCGGCACCCCACCGCTTGAGCGACCTCGCCGTCGACGGCGACGATCTCCTCGCCATGGGGTTTGAACCGGGACCCGATCTCGGACGGGCGCTGCAGGAGCTGCTCGAGCTCGTCGTCGACGATCCGAGCATGAACGAACGCGACCGGCTGCTCGAGCATGCAAAGGTGGCGGGATGGCCGGCGTCGCGCTGATCGACTGGGACGCGCCCGGGCCGTACCGCGTCGCGTTCTCGACGCGCGAGGGCGGAGTGAGCGAGGGGGCGTACGCCTCGCTCAACCTCGGCATCCGCACCGAGGACGATCCGGCAGCCGTCGTCGAGAATCGTCGTCGCCTGTGCGAGGCCGTCGGCGCCGATGCCGACGCGGCCACGATGGCGTGGCAGCGGCACGGCGCGACGGTGACGAGGGCGCAGTCGCGCGGCATCGTCACGCCCGGGACGGTGTACGACCACTGCGACGGGCTGTGGAGCGACGAGCGCGGCCGCGCGATGCTCCTCATCACGGCCGACTGCGTGCCGGTGGCGATCGCCCGCCGCCCCGAACCGGGTGTGCGCCCCGCCGTCGCCGTCCTGCACATCGGCTGGCGTGGGTTGCTCGCGGGCATCGTCGGCGAGGGCGTGCGCGCCATCGGGCCCGGCAAGCTCGCGGCCGTCGTCGGGCCCGCGATCGGGCCGTGCTGCTACGAGGTGGGGGAGGAGGTCGCCGGTCCGGCACGGGAGGCCTTCGGCGGCGACGTCGCCGTCGCCGGGCAGCTCGACCTGTGGACGTGCGTCGAGCGGGCGCTCCGCGCCGCCGGCTGCGCGCACGTCGAGCGGCTCGACCTCTGCACCGCCTGCCACGGAGAGCGATTCTTCTCTCATCGCCGCGACCTCGGCCGCACCGGTCGCCAGGGAGTGATCGCGTACGTCACGTGAGCCGGCGGCGATCCACGAGCGCTACGAGCGCATCGCCGCGCAGGTCGGCTCCCGAGTGACCGTCGTCGCCGCGACGAAGTACGTCTCGCTCGACGACATGGAGCTCCTCGGCGAGGCCGGCATCCCGGTCGTGGGGGAGAACCGCGCGCAGGACCTCGAGGCGAAGCACGCACGGTACGGGGACGCGTTTCGGTGGCATTTCATCGGCCACCTGCAGAGCCGGAAGACGACGATCGTCAACGCGACATGCGAGCTCTGCCATTCGCTCGACTCGGCATCGGCGGCCCGTCGGCTGGCCGTGCCGGCGCTCATCGAGGTGAACCTCTCCGGCGAGCCGACGAAGTCCGGCGTCGCGCCGGAGGATCTGGCAGCGTTCCTGGAGAACTACGGAGACGTGCGCGGGCTGATGACGATGCCGCCGGCGACGGGCGACCCCGAGTCGTCGCGCCCGTATTTCCGCCAGTTGCGCGAGCTGGCCGAGCGGCACGGCCTGCCGGAGCTGTCGATGGGGACGAGCCAGGACTACGCCGTCGCCGCGCAGGAGGGCGCGACGCTCGTCCGGGTGGGCGCAGTCCTCTGGCAGGGGTAACATCCGCGCAACTATGGCCTTCGCCGATGTCTGGAATCGCACCCTCGTGTACTTCGGCATCGCCGAGGAGGAGGACTGGGACGAGGACGGCTACGTCACCGACGAGGAGCTCCAGCGTGCGTACGCGGAGCGTCCGAACGTGCGCCGGCTTCCGCATCGGCGCGGCCGGCGCGAGGAGTTCGACGACTGGACCGATCCCGAGTCGGCCGCGAACGCGCGGACGAGCATTCTCCGGCCGGCCGCCGAACCGCGCAGGCTTCGCGGCGTCGAGAGCGTCCCGGGCCCCGGCGCCGTGCGTGTGCATCTCGTCCTGCCGAGAAGCTTCAACGACGCACAGCAGATCGCGGACCGCTTCAAGGAGGGGATGCCGGTCATCCTCAACCTGCAGGGATCCGACCAGGAGCTCGCGAAGCGGCTCATCGACTTCGGCAGCGGCCTCACCTACGCGATGGACGGCGGCATGCAACGCGTCGCCGACAAGGTCTTCCTCCTCACCCCGCGCAACGTCGAGGTCTCCGCCGAAGAGCGGGCCCGCATGCTCGAGCGCGGCGGATTCTTCAACCAGGCGTAGGAGAAGCGCCCGGCAGGGCGAACGCGCATTCGGATGGGCGTTATGGCCACTTTGACCTTGCTCGCAGATGCGATCTCGAAAGCGGAGACGTTCGTGAACGTCTTCGTGAGCGTGTACTCGCTCCTGATCCTGCTGTACATCGTGGCGAGCTGGCTGCGGCTGCCGTATTCGTCCTGGCTGAACCGGATCCAGCGCTTCCTCTACGACGTATCGGAGCCCTATCTGCGGATCTTCCGGCGGCTGCTGCCGTCGATGGGCCCGCTCGACCTGTCGCCGATGATCGGGATCATCGTTCTCGTGATCTTCGGCCAGGTTCTGATCCGGATCCTCGACCAGTTCCACTAGAGGGGAGAACCAGATGGCACTCACACCCGTCGAGATCCTGCACATGACACCCGGCACGGGCTTCTTCGGCTACAAGCGCGGCCCGACCGACCGGCTGCTCGAGGAGATCGTGGCGAGCTTCGAGGACGTATGGCGCGAGCGTGCCGACCTGTCGGACAAGGTCGAGCAGCTCGAAGGCGACCTCGTGCGCTACCGCGAGCTCGAGGGGCTGCTGCGCACGACGCTCGTGTCGGCGGAGCGCGCGTCGCAGGAGGTGAAGGAACAGGCGCGCCGCGAGGCGGAGCTCATCCTCACGGAGGCGCACCAGGAGGCGCGTGCGGTCCAGCGGCGTGCGCTCAGCGAGAACGAGCGCCTCATCACCGAGACCCGGATGCTCCGCGAGCGGCTGCGCACGGTGCTCGAGCTCGTCGAGGACGCCGAGCAGACGCTCCA
>DATAMX010000113.1:0-2166 GCA_036260475.1 Gaiellaceae bacterium
GTCACCTCGTCGCGCATCGGGCGCAGCGCCTCGCGCTGGAGGACCTCGCGGGCCGGCCCGATCAAGTGGGCCCAGGCGGCGACGCCGAAGCCGCCCCCGATGACGATGAGCCTCGGCTCGAAGATGTTCGCGAACGAGCCCATGCCGGAGCCGAGATGGCGGCCGATGTCGGCGAGGATCGCAAGAGCTGTCCCGTCCCCCTCGTTCGCGAGCCGCACGAGCCGGTGCGCATCCGCGGCCGGCCCGAATGCGTCCTGCGCCGCGCGCGTGGCCGCGAGGCCGGTGACGTACGGCTCGAGGTGCCCGCGCCCCGTGCACCGCCCCTGGCACGGTCGCCCGTCGTGGACGATGACGACGTGCCCGAGCTCGACGCCGCCGCCGTGCGCGCCGCGGAACGGCCGTCCGTTGGAGATCACCCCGCCGCCGAGGCCCGTTCCGAGCGTGAGCATGACAACGTCGTCGACCCCGCGGGCCGCGCCCACGCGCCACTCGGCGATCGCGGCTGCGTTCGCGTCGTTGTCGATCCCGACCGGCAGCCCGAATCGCTTGGCCATGTGGTCGCGCAGCGGAAAGTCGTGGAACGGGAGGTTGACCATGTCGTACGTACGGCCTGCCACGAGGTCGAGCGGTCCGGGCACACCGAGCCCGATTGCGCCCACGTCGTCGCCGAGCACCTCGGCGATGGCCGTCTCGAGCTCCGCGACGAGCGCCTCCTGGGACTCGAGCGACGTCATCCGCTCGTGCCGGCGCAGCACCTCCCCGTCCCGCGTGACGACCCCGGCGAGGATCTTTGTCCCGCCCAGGTCGACGCCGATCGCGTGCGTATCGCTCATCGTGAGCGGGTACCGTAACCCGCCGCATGGCCGCCTCCGGGGAGAAGCCGTACCGCGTCTACAAGGGCGGACGACAGAAGGGGAAAGTGCCGCTCTCCGCGCGCGACGAGCGCAAGCAGGAGCGGGATCGCGAGCGCGGCGTCGTGCGCCGGCAGCGCAAGCCGTGGACGTGGAGGCGGTGGACGCTTGTCACGGTCCTCGTGCTCGTCGTCCTCTTCGTCATCTGGGCCGTCGCCGGCTACCTGTCCGTGAACAGCGGCGTCGCGGACGCGAACAGGCGGCTCGCGCCGGGAACGACGTCGGTGCTCACGAAGCAGAACGGGCTGATCCTCGACTCGCCGACGAACATCCTCCTGCTCGGGACCGATCACTCGACGAACCAGCCCGGGCGCAGCACCGACGAGCACTCCGACTCGATGATGCTCGTCCGCACCGACCCGAGCCGCCACCGGATCACGTACCTCTCCATCCCGCGCGACCTCGGGGTGACGATCAACGGCGCGTACCAGAAGATCAACGGTGCGATGCAGCTCGGCGGACCGAAGCTCGCCGTCGAGACGGTGGACCAGCTCCTCGGGTCGCAGCTTCCGGTCAATCACGTCGCGGTCGTCGACTTCAGCTCCTTCAAGAAGCTCATCGACGCCGTCGGCGGAATCGACGTCAACGTGCCCGAGAACATCCTCTCCAACCGGTTCGACTGTCCCTACTCGACGGCGACGCGCTGCCAGCAATGGCAGGGGTGGCGCTTCCACAAGGGCGTGCAGCACATGGACGGGCACACGGCGCTCATCTACTCGCGCATCAGGGAGAACCGGCTCGACCCGTCGTGGACGGACTTCAAGCGCAGCCAGAACCAGCAGGCGGTCATGCAGGCGACGCTCGCGAAGCTCGCCAGCCCGACGCGGTTCTTCTCACTGCCGTTCGACGGCTCGTCGCTCCTGGCGCCGATCTCGACCGACCTGTCCACGTGGGACTTCGTCCAGCTGGCTTGGGTGAAGTTCCGCGCCGGCGACACGGTGCACTGCCGGCTGGGCGGATCGGCGACCGGCAACGGCTACATCACCGGCACCGAGGAGAACATCCAGGTCGTCCAGGAAGTGCTCGGCGCCTCGGCGCCGCAGCCGCCCGCACCCGGCACGGGTCTCTTCGGGCCCGGCTGCGTCGTCGGGAAGCAGCAATTCAAGTAACGCCGAACCTTCACGCGCCGGTGTCAGACACCGCCTCCGGTGTCTGACACCGGATGCTAGGAGTCGCCGCTCGAGGCGGCCGGCTTCTTCTCCACCGGCTTCGACTCGGTCTTGGGCGCGTCCGAGGAGGACGACCCGCCGCCCTC
>DATAMX010000207.1:0-1809 GCA_036260475.1 Gaiellaceae bacterium
GCGGTGATAGTCATGCTCACGTGGCTGTGGCTGAGCGCGCTCGCGCTCCTGCTCGGCGCCGAGATCGACGCTCTCAGAGAGCAGCCGCAGCTCGCGTCGCAGCGCGCTCCGCAGCCTCGGCGCAGCGTTGCGCCTCTCGGACCCGAGCGTCATCCCGTGCCGCGGTGAGGTTCGTCGCGACGAGGACGACGGCGCCACGGGCCGCGCCGGCGGCGAGCGCGGCTGCCGCAGCGGCGTCTGCGCGTAGTGCCGCATCGGCCTGTGCGACGAGCTCCACGGCGAGGTCGGCGATGTCGGCGGCGATGCGCGCGAGCTCGAGCGGCGGTTCCGCCGCGCGCGCGTAAGCCTGTCCGATCTCCCGGTCGCGGCGGTCCTCCGGAAGCGAGGCCGCCCGTTCCTGCGCCACGAGCGCGCGCGGGTAGCGCACCGCGTTGACGCGTCCCGCCCCGGCGACCCTCAAGCGCAACACCTCGCCCTGCGCCGCGAGGGCCGCCTTGTCGGACGCTCGTGCAACTTCGGCCAACGCGTGCGCGGCGGCGGCTGCCGCCGCCTCGAGGGCCGCGGCCGCGAGCGGCTCAGCGGCGGAGGTGTCCGGGGGCGCCATTGTCGGATTGTCGCAGGCGCGCTCGGTCGGGCCGTTCAGGCCGGACGGATACGAAGCGGGCGGAGGGAGTTGAACCCTCGTAACTTGCTTGGAAGGCAAGGGCTCTACCGTTGAGCTACGCCCGCAGGAGACAACTAGCCTAGCGAGATGCACGCCTCGTTGGAGGCCGTCGGACTCGTCCCTCTGCTTGCGCTCGGAGGCCTCGCGATTCGCGTGCGGCTCATACCGCTCGTGGCCGCGCTCGCCCTGATCTTCCTCTCGTTCGCGACGAAGCTGCAGCCGTTCGCGCTGCACACGTTCCTGTGGGCGCACCTCCTGCAGAACGTCGTCCTCGCGGAGTGGGCGCCGGCGCTGCTCGTCCTCGCAGTTCCCTCTGCCGTCGCTGCTCGCGCGCACGGGTTCCCGCTCTTCCGTCCGCTCGTCGCGCTGCCGTTCTGGCTCGTCACGTACTTCGCGTGGCACCTTCCGTGGGTGTACGACTTCGCGCTCCGCCGCCCGCATTCGCTGCTGCACGTCGAGCACCTCACGTACCTGCTCGCCGGGATCTGCCTGTGGTGGCCCGTCGTGCACGGTCGCCATTCCGCCGGCGCGAAAGCGGCTTATCTGTTCGGCGCGTTCGTCCTCGCATCGCCGCTCGGGCTCGCGCTCGCGCTCTTCCCGCGGCCGGTGTATTCGTTCTATGCGCACGCGCCGCGCACGTGGGGGCCGTCGCCCGAGTCCGACCAGCAGATCGCAGGAGTGACGATGGCGGCGGAAGAGGCGCTCGTGTTCTTCGCGGTGTTCGCGCTCTACCTGTCGCGCTTCCTCCGGGACGAGCAGGCCGTCGGCGCGTTCGACGAGTTGCGCGCTACTCGAGGCTGACGCGGTCGGCGAGCCGCTTCGGCGCGGCGAGCAGCCACGAGTCGGTGAGGAACTCGCGCGCTTCCTCGAGCGGCGCGTCGAGGCGCAGCAGCACGTAACCCCAGCCGTGATAGTGCGGCGTCTCGAAGAGGATGTCCGGCCGCGCCTCGAGCAGCAGCGGCTTCTCCTCGAGGTCGCAGCGAAGCACGAGAGCGTCCGGATCCGTTCGCAGCGCGGCGACGAACTTCCCGCGCACCTTCAGCGCAGGCCGCCCGTAGGAGGTCGACTCCTCGATCTCCGGGAGCTCGCGGGCCAGCTCGACGACGTCGCGCCACGTCAGCACCGGCATGAGCCTACCCTTCCGG
>DATAMX010000140.1:0-6487 GCA_036260475.1 Gaiellaceae bacterium
CGGCCGAGTCGCATGATGTGGATCCGGTCGGCGAGCTCGAAGACGTGCGGCATGTCGTGGCTGATGAGGATCACCGGCAGCCCGCGGTCGCGGACGCGCTTGATCAGCTCGACGACCTGTGCGGTCTCCTTCACGCCGAGCGCGGCGGTCGGCTCGTCCATGATCACCACGCGCCGGCCCCAGGCGGCCGCGCGCGCGACCGCGACGCCCTGCCGCTGTCCGCCCGACAGATCCTCGACGGCGACCTTCATCGACTGCACGCCGATCTGCAGCTCGCCGAGCGCTTCCGAGGCCCGCCGCCGCATTGCGGGCTTGTCGAGCATGCGCAGCGCGCCGAGGGGGCCGCGCCGGCGCAGCTCGCGCCCGAGGAAGAGGTTGGCCGCGATGTCGAGCGTCGGCGCCATCGCGAGATCCTGGTAGACGGTCTCGATCCCGAGCCGGCGGGCGGCGAGCGGCGAGTTGAAATGCACGACCTCGCCGTCGAGCCGGATCTCGCCCTCGTCGGGCTGGACCGCGCCGGCGAGCACCTTGATGAGCGTCGACTTGCCCGCGCCGTTGTCGCCGATGACCGCGAGGATCTCGCCCGGATAGAGGTCGAAGTCGACGCCGTTCAGTGCCGTCACCGGTCCATAGCGCTTCACGAGGCCGGTGGCCTGGAGGATGGGCTCAGTGCTCATCCGCGCGACCTCCGCCGCGTGAGCTGGTCGACCGACACGGCGAGGATGACGAGGATGCCCGTGATGAGGATCTGGTAGATCGAGTCGACGCCCATCAGCACGAGGCCGTTCCTGATCACGCCGACGATCAGCGTGCCGAACAGGGTCCCGATCAGGCGGCCGCGGCCGCCGAAGAGGCTCGTCCCGCCGAGCACGACCGCCGTGATGCTGTCGAGGTTGTCGGTCGTTCCCGCATTCGGGTCGCCGACGCCGGTACGACCGATGAGCAAGAGGGCGGCGACGCCGTAGATCAGCCCGGCGACGACGTAGACGCTGACGAGGAGCCGGTCCGTCCGCACGCCGGAGAGCCGCGTCGACGCGGCGCTGCTGCCGAGCGCGTAGATGCGCGTCCCCCACGCCGTCTGGCTGAGCAGGAACCCGAAGAACGCGAACAGGCCGAGCATGACGACGACGCCGTACGTGATCGTCGTCGTCCCGCCGAGCGCGAACGTGCGGCCGAAGTACGTCAGCACCGACCCCGGGCTCTCGATCGTCTGCTGCTGCGAATAGATCTGGACGATCGCGGTCGCGATGTTGAGCGTTCCGAGGGTGACGATGAACGCGGGCAGCTTGATGCGCGTGACGAGCACGCCGTTCAGCAGTCCGAATCCCGCACACGCGCCCAGGCCGAGCAGGATGGACACGTACGGGCTGACGCCGTTGTCCACGGCGAGCTTCGTCATCACGATCATCCCGAACGCCATCACGAGGCCGCACGAGAGGTCGATCCCCGCCGTGAGGACGATGAGCGTCTGCCCGATCGCGAGCGTCCCGACCTCGACCGACTGCTGGAGGATGAGCGAGAGGTTCGGGCCGCGCAGGAAGAGGTTCGACTCGAAGGAGAAGAACGCGACTGCGAGCAGGAGCGCCGCGAACGGGCCGAGCGTCGCACGCCCACCGAGGAGGCCCAGCGCGCGACGCGCCTGCGAGCGGGCTGACACAACCTGCACGCTGTTCATCATCTCGGTAGCGGCCATCGCATCCTAGTGAGGAGGCCCGGGGGCGGCTCGCGCCGCCCCCGGAGGGAGGGAACCGTTACGGGGCCTCTAGCCCCAGCAGTTCGCGAGGCCGAAGGCGAGGCCCTTCGAGGGCACTCCCGCCACGGGCTTCGCGGTGATGAGGTTGACGCCGGTGTCCGTGTAGCCGAGCGCCTTCTTGCCCGTCTTCGCGTACGTCACGATCGCGGTCAGGCCGAGCGACGCCATGCGGTGCGGATACTGCTGCGACGTCGCCGCGATGATGCCGGCCTTGACGTTCCGAACGCCGGCGCACCCGCCGTCGATCGAGACGATCGTCGCCGTCTTGCCCGCGTTCTTGAGCGCGGTGTACGCGCCGGCCGCGTCGGGCTCGTTGATCGTGTAGACGAGGTTGACGTCGGGCGCCTTCGACAGGCAGTTCTCCATAGCGGTCTGCCCCTTGGCCTGGTCGCCGAAGCCGTCGGCCGCGCACTCGACCTGCGACGCGCTCTTCTGCGTCGTGTCCTTGGGCGTGATGCCGGCCGTGCCGAAGCCGGCGAGGAAGCCGTTGTGCCGGAGCACGCCGACCGCCGGGCCCGGGAACAGGTCGATCATCACGATGTGCGCCGGCTTGCTGCCGAACGTCTTCTTCGCGTACTGGCCGATGAGCTTGCCGGCGTTGTAGTTGTTCGTCGCGAAGAGGGCATCCACCGCGGACGTCGGATTCGTGGGCGAATCGAGCGCGATCGTGTACACGCCCGCCTTGCGCGCCTTCTCGAGGGCCGGGACGACTGCGTCGCCGCTGGCGGTGATCATGATCCCCTTCACGCCGGCGCTCACCATGTTCTCGATGGCGGTGACCTGGCCGCCGGTGTCGCCGTCGAACTTGCCCGACGCGACGAGCAGCGTCACGTGGAGCTTCTTCGCCTGCGCCTTGGCGCCCTTGATCATGTCGGCGAAGTACGGATTCGTCGTCGTCTTCACGATCAAGCCCACCTTGATCGAGCTGTCGGTGCGGGCGCTGCTCCCGCCGACGAGCGCGAGGCCGAGTGCCGTCGCTGCGGCAACGCTCAGGACCCAGCGAGAAAGACGCATTTCTTCTCCCTTCGGGCGGACGCCAGTGTCGCAAAACCCCACTCCACCGTGTGGTTTTGTGTTATCGCTAACTCAGCTAGGCGGGAGGTCTAACAGAGTGGTTACGTCCTGTCAAGCATCTTGTCAGGCGGATGTTCCGAGCGTATAGTGGCGCCCCGGTGGTATCCGTACCACGATTTGGAGGATTTCTCGACCGATGCGGGTAACGATGCGCGAAGTAGCGACCAAGGCGGGCGTCTCGGCGATGACCGTTTCCCGGGTGATCAACGAGAGCCCCCGCGTCAGCGATGAGGTCCGGCGGCGGGTCGAGGCCGCGATCGCAGATCTCGGCTACGTCCCGAACCGGCTCGCGCGCGGGCTCATCCGCCAGAAGACGGGAGCCCTCGGCCTCATCGTCCCCGACGTCGCCAACCCGTTCTTCACGCTCGTCGTGCGAGGCGCCGAGGAGGTCGCCTGGCGCGCGGGGTATCACGTCATCCTCTGCAACACCCAGGCCGACATCGAACGTGAGCGGGGCTACATCGAGGATATGCTCTCGTTCCAGGTCGAGGGCCTCCTCCTCGCTCCGGTCGGCGAGCGCTCGCGCCCCAACCTTCGCGTGCTGCGGAAGAACAACGTGCCGTTCGTCCTCATCGACCGCACGATCGGCGGCTACGACGGCGATCTCGTGCAGGGTGACAGCGTCGGCGGTGCGCGGCAGCTCGTGGAGCACCTGATCGGTCTCGGGCACCGGCGCATCGGCATGGTGACGGAGACGGCCGAGGTCTCGACCGCGCGCGACCGGCTCGAGGGATACCGGCAAGCGCTCGAGCATGCCGGCATCGCGTACAGCCCGGAGCTCGTGCTCGAGGCGAGCGCGACCGACGTCGGGTCGGCGCACGACGCGACGCTCGCGCTGCTCGACCTCCCGGAGCCGCCGACGGCGATCTTCTCCGTCAACAACATCGCCGTTGTCGGCGTTGCCGAGGCCGCCCGCGAGCGCGGGCTTCGGATCCCCGAGGACATCGCCGTCGTCTGCTTCGACGACATCGAGCACGCGTCTCGATTCCATCCCTTCCTCACGGTGATGGCGCAGCCCGCGGAGACGTTCGGCACAATCGCCACGCAGCTCCTGCTCGACCGGCTGGCCGGGCGCATCGAGCAGCGGCGGAGACTCGTGGTGCTGCCGGCCGACTTCGTCGTGCGCGAGTCGTCCGGCGCACAGCTTCCGGAACGCGCGTGACGTACGGCGGAATCGAGGCGGGCGGGACGAAATGGGTCTGCGCCATCGGCGACGGGCCGGACGACCTGCACGACCTCGCCACGATTCCGACGACGACCCCGGCGGAGACGCTCGACGCCGCGACGAGCTTCTTCCGCCGGAACGGGAAGATCGCCGGCATCGGCGTCGGGTCGTTCGGGCCTGTCGACCTCGAGCGTGGATCGATCACGACGACGCCGAAGGCGGGCTGGGCCAACACCGACGTCGTCGGGGCACTCAGCGCGGCGCTCGACGTTCCGGTTGCGTTCGACACCGACGTGAACGCGGCGGCGCTCGGGGAGCAGCGCTGGGGCGCGGCGGCCGGCCTGGAGACGTTCTCGTACATCACGGTCGGCACGGGCATCGGCGGCGGCGGGATGGCGAACGGCCGCCTCATGCACGGGCTCCTGCATCCGGAGTTCGGCCACATCCGCATTCCGCACGACCGCGCGCAGGACCCGTTCGCCGGCGTGTGCCCGTATCACGGCGACTGCTTCGAGGGCCTCGCGTCCGGCAGCGCGATCCGCGCCCGCTGGGGCAAGGATCCGAAGGACATCGCGGGCGACGAGGCGTGGGAGCTCGAGGCGGGCTACCTCGCGCTCGGCCTTCTGAACGTCATCGCCGTCCTCTCGCCGCAGCGGATCATCGTCGGCGGTGGCGTGATGAAGGAGCCGTCGCTCCTGCCGCGCGTCCGGCGTCGCGTCGTCGAGCTCGCGGCGGGCTACTTCGACGTGGCCGAGCTCTCGGACGGGATCGACGAGTACATCGTTCCGCCGGCGCTCGGAGACCGCGCCGGAGTCGTCGGCGCGCTCGAGCTCGCGCGCGCGAACGGCAGCTAGCTAGCCGCGGAGTCGGGCTTCTTCGTCGGCCGTGCGCTCTGCGGTCGGCAGCAGCTCGAGCCGCTCGTCCGGGATCGCGTCTCCGCTCTCGACGGACAGGCCGTACGTCCCGGCGGCGAGACGCGCCTCCGCGCGCTCGACCGCGGCGAGCTGGTCGCGCAGATCGTCGGAAAGGCCCTCGTCGAGCTCGTCCTCGTACGTGTTCGCGGCGAGGTTCGCCGGGTCTTCGTCGTCGAGCTCCTCGGCGTCATCCTGATGGGCGAGCCGCTTGAGCGAGTGCTCGATGCGGGATCGCTCGGCGGCGAGGAGCTCGCGTGCGCGGTCGGGATCCATCAGGAGACAGTATCCAGCCGGGCGGCCTCGAGGTCGAGGTCGCGCTGCACGCGCTGGACGACGTTGTCGTCCACGATGCGCTCGTTGCGGAGCGCCAGCAGCGCAGCCTGCTCGGCGGCGAGCAGCTCGCGCATCACGCGCTGATAGGCCCGAGATTGCTCCTCGATCGCGCCGTCGTCCTCGTCGTCGAAGCGCGCGCGGAAGCGGCTGGCGCGGAAGGAGAACTGGCCGCGCAGGCGCTCGGCGGTGTCCTGCCGGACGACGCCGTCGGCGAGCAGCTCCTCGAGCCGGGCGAGCGCCGCCTCCGCGGCCTTGATGCGCGCCTTCGCCTCCTCGCGCTCCGCGCCGCCGTCGTCGCTGACGTTCAGCACGCGAATGAGCGCAGGCAGCGTCAGCCCCTGGAGCACGAGCGTCGCGACGATGACTGCGAACGTGAGGAACAGGATCAGTCCGCGGTCGGGAAAGTTCGTGGGAAGCGCGAGCGCAGCGACGAGCGACACCGCGCCGCGAATCCCGGCCCACGAGATGATCGCCGGAAACTGCCACGGCGGGTACGGGTCGTGCTCGCGAACCGTCCGGAAGAGGAAGCGCGGCAGGTACGTGAAGATCGGTATCCAGACGATGCGCGTGACGATGACCGCGCCGCAGACGAGCGCTGCGTAGGCGGCGAGCCTGCCGGTGCTGCCGGAAAGCGCATCGAGGATCGGCCGCAGCTGCAAGCCGACGAGCACGAACACGAGCGCGTTGACGAGGAAGACGAAGATCTCCCAGAAGGCATCGCCCGAGAGCCGCGTGCGCTCGGTCGTCAGCTCGGGCGTGTACCAGCCCATGTAGACGCCGATCGTGACCGCGGCGAGCACGCCCGACACGCCGGCTGCGTCCGCCGGGAGATATGCGAGGTAGCCGCTGAGCACGGCGATCGCGACCTCGGTCGGGGGGTTGTCGAGTCGCCGCCGGATCTGCCGGACGATCCAGCCGACGCCGAGACCGATGGCGATGCCGCCGATGACGTTGAGCACGACGCGGCCCGACGTGTCGGCGAGCGAGAACGTGGCACCGACCGCGGCGCCGATCGCCGCCTTGTAGAGCACGAGCGCCGTGCCGTCGTTGACGAGGCTCTCGCCCTCGATCACCGCGATGATCCTCCGGGGGACGCCGAGCCGCCGTCCGATCGCCGTCGCCGCGAGCGGATCGGTCGGCGAGACGACGGCGCCGAGCGTGAAGGCGACCGCCCAGGGGAGGCCGATCCACTCGTGCGCGACGATCGCGACCCCGGCCATCGTCGCCCCGACGAGGCCGAAGGCGAGC
>DATAMX010000155.1:0-13310 GCA_036260475.1 Gaiellaceae bacterium
GCGCGCGGGGATGGCGAAGCCACCACCGCGCGCGCAGAACGAAACCGTTGCCGTCGCGCGCTCCGCGAAGCGGTACCTCTCACCGCGGAAAGTGCGCAGCACTTTCCGCGGGCCTTCGGGGATGGCGAGGCCACCACCGCGCGCGCAGAACGAAACCGTTGCCGGGCTCGTAAGAGCTCCACGGCTTTGCCGTCGAGCGCTCCGCGAAGCGGTACCTCTCACCGCGGACCTTTAGATGGCCCAGAGGCCGTCTTTTATGACGGCGATCTTCTTGCCCTTGGCGGTGTATCCGGTCGCCTCGAAATCGGGGCTGCCGATCATCACGTCGAGGTGCACGGGCGACTCGTTGAGCGCGCGCGCCGGCTTCTCCGAACGAGTGCCGCCGAAGCCCGAGCCGAACGCGATGTGCGCCGTCGCGTTCTCGTCCAGCAGGGTGTCGAAGTACGTGCGGCCGCTCTGCCCGATCCGCGACGTCGCATCGACGAGCGCGACCTCGCCGAGCCGGCGCCCGTTCTTCTTCGGGTCGCTGTCGATGTAGCTCGCCACGAAGTCACGGTCGTTCTTGCTGGACGCGTCGAGCCGGACCAGCGTGCCGCCGCGGAACTCGCCCCGCAGGCCGTCGATCAACCGTCCCTGGAACGAGAGCGGGAACGTGCACGTGAACGTCCCTTCGGTCGCCCGTGCGTCCGGGCTCGTGAACGTCTCCTCGGTCGGCATGTTCGCCGCGACGGTCGCACCGGTGTGCGTCTTCTCGAGCCCGCCGAGCCACACCGTGCCGGGAACGAGGCGCACGTCGAGGGCCGTACCGGGCCCGCGCAGCTCGAGACGCGTGAGGCCGAGACGGCTCAGCTTCTGCGAGCGGCGTTCGATGGCGCGGCAATGCTTGATCCATCCGGTCGAGCCCGGCCCGTCCGACTCGGTCAAGCGGCAGAACGCCAGGAGATCCTGCGCGAGCTTTCGCTTCGCCTTCAGCGACGGCATGCCCGGATAGACCTGACCGGCCCAGTGGTCGGTCGGCCAGCCCGCGATCGTCCAGCGCACGCGCATGGCGAGGCTCGCCCGCCGGAACGCCTTCGTCTGCTGCCCGGCCCGGGCGTACTCCGTCTGGATGCGCTTCTGCGGGATGCCGTCGAGGAAGCCGGGCTCGCTCTCGCCGCTGACGTAGATCTCGGCCGAGGTCGGCTTCATCATCTCGCGCAGCCGGACCTTGTGCCACGGTGTGAAGACGCCGAGCGCGTCGTTGCGGCCGTGCAAGAGGCGTGCGCGCATGACGAGTGGGTCGGAGTAGACGACGTCGACGGCTTGCGCGCCCACGCGATAGGCGGAGGACGCGACGGCGACCATCAGCTCGCGGTGTGCGGGCGCGCCGCGCACGACGAGCGTGTCACCGCGCTTGAGTGCGACCGATTTCGTGATTGCGTCCGCGTACCGCTCGAGTTGAGCCGGCTCGAGGATCGCTCCGTTGTCCATGCTCAGGACGCTAGCGCGTCGTCCACCGACTCGCGGACGTTGAAGTGCCGGTCGAGCCCGGACACCTCGAGCGCGCGCCGTGTCTCGACGCCGGGCGCCGCGAGCAGGAACGCCTGCTTGTCCTCCATCCGGCTGCGTGCCTCGACGAGTACGCCGAGCGCGGTCGAGTCCACGAACTGCACCTCGCCGAGGTCGACGACGAGCTTCGCCGGATTTTCCGACGAGCATGCGAGCAACATCTCGCGCACCTGGTGCGCGTTGTACAGGTCGAGCTCTCCCGCCAGGCGCACGACGACGACGCCGTCGAGCCGGTCGACGCCGGCGACGGGGTCGACCCGGCCCCCGGGAGCGCCCTCCACGGAGCGGATTCAACCACCAACCGTGCTCGTATGCTTGCCTGCATGGAAGTGGCGGAGGTCGCGGCCCGGGCAGCGGGCGAGAACTTCCCGGTCGGCTCGATCCTCTTCCCGCGCCGGTTGCGCCCTCACGTGCGCGCGCTCTACTGCTACGCCCGGCTCGTGGACGAGCTCGGCGACGCCTACGAGGGTGACCGGATGGCCGCGCTCGCCGAGCTGGCGGGAGAGGTCGAGCTGCTCTTCACGGGCCGGCCGACGTGGCCCGTCCTGCGCAACGTGCAGCCGACCGTGCGCGAGTTCGACCTGCCGCGGGAGCCGTTCGACCGCCTGATCGAGGCGAACCGGATGGATCAGCAGGTGGCGGAGTACGAGACCTGGGACGACCTGAAGTGGTACTGCGTGCACTCCGCCGACCCGTGCGGCCGCCTCGTGCTCGGCGTGCTGCGCCGCCTCGACGATCCCGGCCTCGTGGCCGCGAGCGACTCGGTGTGCACCGGGCTGCAGCTCGTCAACTTCCTCCAGGACGTCCCCCGGGACCTGGAGCTCGGCCGCATCTATCTCCCCGCCGAGGACCGGCGCCGCTTCGGCGACCCGCCGCTCGACCGGCCGGGCGACGGGCTCACCGCGCTGCTCCGCTTCGAAGCGGAACGGGCCGCGTCGCTGCTCGCCGCAGCCGACATCCTGCGCGAGGGCATCGGCGGCCGGCTCGGGCGCGCAGTGGCGCTCTTCGGCCGCGGCGGACTGGCCGCGCTGGACTCGCTCGAGTCCGCAGGCTGGGATCTCTTCACGCAGCGGCCGCGGCCGTCTCGAGCACGGCTGGCGCGGGAGGCGGCGCTCACTCTCGTCCGATGAGCAGCGTGGAGCAGGCCTATGCGGAGGTGCAGCGGGTCACGCGCGCGCGCGCGAAGAACTTCGCGTACGGGATCATGGTGCTCCCGCGCGAGAAGCGCCGCGCGATCGCCGCGGTCTACGCGTTCGCGCGCGAGGTGGACGACGTCGCCGACGGCCCTGCGCCGGTCGCGAAGAAGCGCGCGCAGCTGGAGGCGCTGCGCGCCGCGCTCGACGATCCGCCTGCGACGGCGATGCACGTCGCGCTCACCGATGCGCGCGCGCGCTTCGGGATCCCACGCGATGCGCTGTCCGCGATCGTCGACGGCGGGCTGCAGGATCTCGTCAAGACGCGGTATGCGACGTTCGACGAGCTGCGCGCGTACTGCGAGAAGGTCGCCGGCGCCGTGGGCGTCGCGTGCGTCGCCGTGTACGGGAGCGACGACGTCGAGCGTGCGCAGACGCTCGGTATCGCGCTGCAGCTGATCAACATCATGCGCGACGTCGACGAGGACCGCGCCCTCGGTCGCGTCTACCTTCCGCAGGACGAGCTCGACCGTTTCGGCGTGCGCGAGCTCGCGGTGGGGCCGGAGTGGCGCGAGCTGATGGCGTTCCAGGCCGCGCGCGCACGGGCGCACCTGGACGAGGGGCTGCGCCTGCTCGACTCGCTCGACCGGCGGAGCGCGCTGTGCGTCGCGACGTTCGCCGGTCTCTACCGCGGCCAGCTCGACCGGATGGAGGCGAACGGCTTCGACGTCTTCACCGCTTCGTGCCGGCTGTCCACACCGGCGAAGCTCGCAGTCGTCGCGCGCGGGATGTGGCGATGAGGGTTGCGGTCGTCGGCGGGGGCCTCGCCGGGCTTGCCGCCGCCCTCGACCTCGTCGACGCCGGAGCGGACGTGACCCTCTACGAGGCGCGGCCGACCCTCGGCGGCGCGGTGCAGACGCTGCCCGAGCGCGAGGGCGATCCGCAGCCGCCGCCGGACAACGGGCAGCACATCGCGCTCGGCTGCTTCACGGAGTACCTCCGTTTCCTCGAACGAGTCGGCGAGCGCGACTCGGTGCTGCGCAAGCGGCTCGCGCTGCCGGTGCTCGACGAGCAGTCGCGCGTGTCGTCGATTGCGCCGTTGACGTTGCTGGGCTACGCCCACATCCCGATGCGAGACCGGCTTCGGCTGCCGTTGACGCTCGTGCGACTGCGCGCTGCGCGCTCGCAACCCGGCGAGACGTTCGGCGACGTGCTCCGGCGTGTGGGAGAGACCGACGTTGCCATCGACCGCTTCTGGGACGTGTTCATCCGGCCGGCGCTGAACCTGCCGACGGACGAGGTCGACGCCGATGCCGGTCTCTTCACCGTGCGCACGGCGCTCCTCGGCCGGCGTCGCAACTCGGACCTCGTGCTGCCGCTGAAGCCGCTCGGCTGGATGCACGGCGACGCGGCCGGCCGCGCGCTCGGCGACCGTGTCCGACTGGACGAGCGGATCGAGTCGCTCGACGATCTCGACGCCGACGCGGTTGTCGTCGCCGTCCCGCCGGCCGAGTCGGCGCGCCTGCTCGGCGAGACGGACCCCGGGCTCGAGAGCTCGCCCATCGTCAGTGTCCACCTGCTCTTCGACCGTCCGATCCTCAAGACGCCGATCGCCGCGTTGCTTGCATCGGATGCGCACTGGGTCTTCGATCGAGGAGCCCTCACCGGTCACCGGCCGGAGGCCGGAGGCCAGTACCTCACCGTCGTCTCGAGCGGCGCCCCGGAGCTACTGGACGTGCGCGGTCGCGGGCTCGTCGACCGCATCGCCGGAGAGCTGACCGAGCGGCTCGGTCCTGCAGACCTGCGCTGGTCGCGGGTCAGCCGCGAGCCGTACGCGACGATCGCACTGCGGCCGGGGGTGGTCCGTCCCGGGGTCCGGACCGAGCGCGCCAACGTCGTTCGGGCCGGCGCATGGACGGACACGGGCTGGCCGGCGACGATGGAGAGCGCGGTACGAAGCGGCCGCGCGGCGGCTCAACGCCTCTTGAGCATTGTTCCTGCAAAAGTCTCCGTGTGAGCGCGACGCAGGAGCTGACCGCACTCGACGCCGCCATCGACCGCGGCACGCGCCGCCTGCTCGAGCTGCAGCGCCCCGACGGCATCTGGGTGGGCGAGCTCGAGTCCAACGTGACCATGACGGCGCAGCACCTCTTCTGGAACCACTTCCTCGGGCTCCGCACGCCGGAGATGGACCGCCGCATCGCGAACGAGCTCATGGCGCGCATGCGCGACGACGGCACGTGGTCGATCTGGTTCGAGGGGCCGCCCGATCTCTCGACGTCGATCGAGGCGTACGTCGCGCTGCGCATGTGCGGCGTCGATCCCGGCCCGAAGGCGAAGGAGTACATCCGCAGCCACGGAGGCATCCGCAAGGCGCGGATCTTCACGAAGTGCTTCCTCGCGGTCCTCGACCAATGGCCGTGGCAGGCGATCATCCCGATCCCGCCCGAGTTCGTCCTGCTCCCGCCCGGCGGGCCGTTCTCGATCTACAACTTCGCATGCTGGGCGCGGCAGACGTTCGTCGCGCTCTCGCTCGCGCAGTCGCTACGTCCCGTGCGTCCGATCGACGTCGACCTGCGCGACATCGGCGCGCTTCCGGGACAGACGCGACGTCCGCTGCGCCGCGACCGGCTACGCCGTCTCGCACAGCGACGGGCGGAGGAGTGGATCCGCGCGCGACAGGAGGCGGACGGATCGTGGGGCGGGATCCAGCCCCCGTGGGTGTGGGGGATCATCGCGTTGCACGCGCTCGGCCACGGCTTCGAGGACGACACGCTGCGCAAGGCGGTCGCGGGGTGGGAGGGCTTCATGGTCGAGGACGGCGACCGCCTCCGTCCCGAGGCGTGCCAGTCCCCGGTGTGGGACACGGCGCTCGCGGTGCTCGCGCTCCGCGCGTGCGGCGTTCCCGCGGACCATCCTCAGCTCGTCTCAGCGGGAGAGTACCTCCTGCGCGAAGAGGTGACGGTGAAGGGCGACTGGGCCATCCGCGTGCCCGACCTCGCTCCGGGCGGCTGGGCGTTCGAGTACGAGAACGACAACTACCCGGACGTCGACGACGCGGCAGTCGTTCCGCTCGCGCTGCGCGCGCTCGGCATCGGCCACGACGCGGTGCGCAGAAGCCTCGACTGGACGGTCGGCATGCAGTCGCGCGACGGAGGATGGGGCGCGTTCGACGTCGACAACAGCGCGATGTGGCTCTACAGGATCCCGTTCTGCGACTTCGGCAAGGTGACGGACGAGCCGAGCGCCGACGTCACAGCGCACGTGCTCGAGGTGCTCGCGCCCGAGGGGTACCGCTCGTCCGTCGAGCGCGGGCTGAGGTGGCTGCTCGCCGAGCAGGAGGACGACGGCTCCTGGTTCGGGCGCTGGGGCGTCAACCACCTGTACGGCACCGGCGCCGCGCTCCCCGCGCTCGAGGCGTGCGGTATCCCGTCCGACCATCCGGCGATGCGGCGCGCGGTCGTGTGGCTCGACTCGGTCCAGCGGGAGGACGGCGGCTTCGGCGAGGACATACGCTCCTACTCCGACCCGGCGTGGCGCGGGCGCGCGCCCTTCGCGACGCCGTCGCAGACGGCCTGGGCGCTCCTCGGCTACGTGGCCGCAGGAAACGCTGAGGATCAAAGCGCGCGGAGGGCGGCAGATTATCTTTGCGTTGCTCAGCGTCCCGACGGTGATTGGGACGAGGAGCACTTCACCGGCACCGGCTTTCCACTCGACTTCATGATCCGCTACCACCTGTACCGCATCAATTTCCCATTGCTCGCGCTGGGTCGACTGAGAGAGAGGCTTTCCGCATGAAGTTCCCGCTGCAGTCCACCGTTTCGATCGGCAAGTACGTCGCGACCCAGCAGCGCAAGGGCGAGCGCTACCCGCTCGTGCTGATGCTGGAGCCCACGCTCGCGTGCAACATCGCGTGCATCGGCTGCGGGAAGATCCGCGAATACGAGTCGAATCGCGCGCGGCTGACGGTGGAGGAGTGCCTCGACTCCGGGCTCCAGTGCCCGGCGCCGGTCGTCTCGATCTGCGGCGGCGAGCCGCTCGTCTACAAGGGAATCGAAGAGGTCGCCGCCGGGATGATCTCGATGGGCAAGACCGTCGAGCTGTGCACGAACGCGCTGCGGCTCGAGCAGTGCCTCGACTGGTTCGAGCCCTCGCCGCGCATGACCTTCGTCGTCCACCTCGACGGCATGCGCGAGATCCACGACTACGTGTGCGACTACCCGGGCCTCTGGGACATCGCGGTCGATGCGATCAAGACGGCGCGGTCGCGCGGGTTCCGCGTGACGACGAACACGACGATCTTCAAGGAGACCGAGGTCGACGACGTCATCGAGATGATGCGCTACCTCACCGACGAGGTCGGCATCGACGGGATGCTCGTCGCGCCCGGATACCAGTACTCGCAGATCGACCCGGCTCTGACGATGACGCGGGCCGAGCACGAGGTGAAGTTCCGTGCCATCCGCGCAGCCGTGCGGAAGCACGGATACCGGTGGATCGCGACGCCGATCTACCAGGACTTCCTCACCGGCGAGCGCAAGCTCTCGTGCGCGCCGTGGGGATCGATCACGCGCAACCCGTACGGCTGGAAGGGCCCGTGCTATCTGCTCACCGACGGCATCTTCCCGACGTACGAGGCGCTCCTCGAAGGCATGGAGTGGGACGCGTACGGGCCTGGCAACGACCCGCGTTGCGAGCACTGCGGCATCCATTCCGGCTTCGAGCCCTCGGCCGCCTTCGAGTCGTCGAAGAGCCTGAAGGAGACCGTGCGGAGCATGGCGTGGACGCTCACGGGTTGACAAGCCGTCGCTTGCGACGGCGCTCCCAGTCGCCGTTTTCCGCGAAAACGGCGACGCTTTGCTTCGCCTGCGCATTGCCGGCCGAGCGCCGTGCCGCGAAGCGGTTGGGATCGACGCTGCTCGTCGGAATGGCGTGCGCGCACGGCGTTCCCGATCAGGACGTCGTCTCGTTCGGCATCGCCGGATCGCTGCGCGACGATCTTCCGGTCGGCACGGTGATCGACGCGACGCGCGTCGTCGACGAGTCCGGGGCCGTCCTCTGGGAGGGACGGGCACTGGGCGTGCGCGGCGCACGCGAGGGGACGATCCTCGGCGCCTCGGCGATCGTCGACGACCCGGCCGAGCGCGCGCGGCTCCGCGAACGCACGGGCGCCGACGCCGTCGACATGGAGTCGGCGCTCTTCGCTCGCGCCGGGCGGCTCGCCGGATGCGTCCGCGCGGTCAGCGACACGCCGGGACGGCAGCTCGGCCCGCTCGTGCGCGCCTTCCGCCCGGACGGCACGGTCGCGCCCGTCGGGCTCCTGCGCGCCTTCGCCGGTTCGCCGCGCGCGTCGTACCGCGCGGTGCGCGACGTTCGCACGGCCCTGCGCGCGCTCGGGAGCGTTGCATGAGCGGCAAGCGCGTCCTGCTCGCCGCGCCGCGCTCGTTCTGCGCCGGCGTCGACCGTGCGATCGAGATCGTCGAGCGCCTGCTCGAGCAGAACGGCCCGCCCGTGTACGTGCGCCATCAGATCGTGCACAACGAGCACGTCGTGCGCCGCCTCGAGCGACTCGGTGCCGTCTTCGTGGAGGACGAGTCGGAAGTGCCGGAAGGTGAGGTGTGCGTGCTCTCCGCGCACGGCGTCGCCCCGTCCGTGAAGGCGAACGCGGAAGCCCGCGGTCTCAAGGTCGTCGATGCGACGTGCCCGCTCGTGAACAAGGTGCACGCCGAGGCGCGGACGTACGCAGACAGCGGCCACCTGGTCGCGCTCGTCGGCCACGCGAACCACGTCGAGGTGATCGGAACGCTCGGCGAGCGCCCCGAGTCGACGGTCGTCGTCGAGACGCCGGAACAGGCCCGCGCGCTTCCGACCGACCGGCCGGTCGCCGTGATCACGCAGACGACGCTCTCGCTGGACGACGTCGCGCCCATCGTCGATGCGCTCGCAGACCACGTGGGCGGCTCGCTGCGCCGGCCGCACGCGGACGACATCTGTTACGCGACTCAAAACAGGCAGGACGCGGTCAAGGAGATGGTCGCGCTCGGCGCGACGCGCATCTTCGTGATCGGCTCCGAGAACAGCTCGAACGCACAGCGGCTCGTCGAGGTCGCACATTCCGCGGGCGCGGAGGCCACGCTCGTCGACGGGGAGAGCCCGCTCGACGCCGACCTGCTCGACGGCCACCAGACCGTCGGCCTCACCGCGGGGGCGTCGACGCCCGAAGAGCTCGTGCGCGCCACCGCCGATCGCCTCGCAGCCTGCGGCTACGACACGCTCGAGGAGATCACCGTCGCCCGCGAGGACGTGCACTTCCGCCTGCCGAGGGAGGTGGCCAGGGCATGACGAGCGTCGAGATTCCCTATTCGATTGCCGCCGCGCTCCCGACCCTGTCGGTGATGGACATCACGAACGACGTCTCGCAAACGGTCGCGCGTTCCGATCGCCGCGACGGCATCGCGTACGTCCACCCGTTGCATTCCCTCACGGTCGTGCGCGTGCAGGAGCGCGAGACGGGTTTCTTCGAAGACCTCGAGGTCCTGCTGGAGCGGATCGTCCCCAGCGGCCTCCCGCAGCGCGAGCGGCTCGTCGCGTCGTTGCTCTCGCCGAGGAGCGAGCAGGTGCCGTTCGCCGACGGCGCGCTCTGCCTGGGCCGGTTCCAGCGGATCATGCTCTTCTCGCTCGATGCCGAGCATCGCAGCGACTGGTCATTGACCTTGCTGGGCTAGTCCCGTAGAAGTAGCCGGTGCCGCCGGCCCCCGAGCAGGCGTGGTCGGATGCCCTTGCCCAGGAGCATCTCCATCAGCGTGAGCTGCTCGCGACGCTCCGCGGCGAGCTCGGGACGTTTGCGCGGGAGTGCGCGTCGGCTCTCACCTCGCTCGACGCCTACGCCGGCCCCGCCGGCGTCACCGAGATCCTGACCGCCGCGCAGACGAGCGTCGCGCAGGCGCGGCTTGCGCTCGAGGTGGGCCGGAGGGTCCACGGCGGCGAGGACGCGCAGCTCGCCGACCTGTACTCGGCCGTCGCCGGCGAGGAGGACGTCCCGCCTGCGCTCGTCCGGTACGCGAGCGGGCTGCTCGCCTCCGGCCCGAGGCGAACCGATCGCCAGCTGCTCGAGGCCGTCGTCACCGCTTCGGGTGCCCGCGCGCAGGTCGAGCAGCTCCTCGGCCCCGCTCCTGCCGCGGCGCTCGCGGCGTTGAAGCCTCTCGTTCGCTGGATCCGGGCGGACGACCGTCGCGCGCTCGTGAAGTCGGCCGGCGGCGATCTCGCCCAGGTGCTGAACGCGACGGCCGAGCTCGGCGCCGGCGCGGGCTCGACGACCGCGGCCGACGCCGCTGCGCTCACGCAGTCGCTGCGCGATGCGGCTGAGCACCTCGAGGGCGCAGCCAGGTCGGTGCGGGAAGGGAAGCTCACGAGCGTCCTCGCCGAGGCGCGGGCGAAGCTGCTGAGCGACCTCGACGCCCTCCGCGAGATCCACGAGAACGCCAGCGAGGCCCCGGACGAGTGGCGTGCGGCCCGGAGGTCCGAGCATGCGGAGCTGACCGACGAGGTCCACGAGAAGCTCGAGAAGATCGAGCGGATCCGCGGAGTCCTCGTCCGTCTCGTGCCC
The DNA here is from genome assembly GCA_036260475.1 of Gaiellaceae bacterium. Taxonomy (GTDB): domain Bacteria; phylum Actinomycetota; class Thermoleophilia; order Gaiellales; family Gaiellaceae; genus Palsa-739. The sequence goes on from DATAMX010000155.1 coordinate 10,288, forward strand.
AACCTGCAGGCTGTGACACGCGCGCTCGGCGTGGTGCAGAAGCTGCACGCGCTCGAGGGCCGGCTCGACCCCGCGCCGGCCGCGGGAGTGGCCGCCGCCCGGGCGTCGCTCGTCCTCGATCTCGGCGGGCTCTGGGAAGGGGCGCTCCCCGGCGCTGCTCCCGCCCCGCGCGTCCGCCGGCTGTCGAAGCGCGTCCGCTGGGTGGGCGGGGCGGTCGTGCTCGTCGTCGTCGCGGCGGCGGTGATCGCGGTCGCGAGCGGCTCGAGCAAGCCGAAGCCGGTCGTCATCGAGACGCCGGGTGCCGCGCCTAGGAGCACGGTGGCCGCCGCGACGATCGGGGCGAAGCCTGTCGTGCTTCCGATCAAGGCCGCCTTCGATCCCAATCGGCGCGCGACCTTCTACACGGTCGGCGTGGAGCAGGGCGGGGAAGAGGTCACCGACTACCGCTGGTCGCTGACGCCGCCGCCCGGCAACCCGACGTGCAACACGTTCGCGCCGATCCCGGGGAAGCCGAACGAGGCCGTCTGGCACCACGCGGACACGGACGGCTGTACGCACGACGGCGTCCAGCACGCCGGAATCGTCCACGTCACCCTCGTCAGCGCCCACTGGTCGTGTGCCGAGTCGTTCTTCGGGACGCTCACGCGGACAGGGGCGCCCAATTCCCAGTGTGTAAGGCACTAGCCAGCAGGCACACTCTCGGGATGGAGGACCGGCAACGGCAGCGCTGGCTCGCAGGCATCGCTCTCGGGTTGCTCGCGCTCAGTGCCGAGCTCCTCGGCCGTAGCCTCGCCCATCGCCTCGACGTCGGTCGCCACGTCGGACCGATGAGCTACCGCCACACGGACTACTACCCGTTCCTGCTCGCCGGCGTGAAGATCGGTGTTGCACTGATGCTCGCCCGCGTGGCCTGGCGCTTTGCGAAGGCGCGCCGTCTCGCGTCGGTGCTCGGCAGGCCGCGCATGCGCGTCGAGCTCTCCCCGCGCCTGTGGCTCGCCTCGTTCGTCGCCACGTCCGGCATCTATCTCGTTCAGATGGATGCGGAAGGGCGCATGCATCTCTTCGCCCCGTGGCTGCACACGTCCGCACTGCCGGTCTTCGCCGTGCTCTCCGTTCTCGTGGCGCTGCTCTACCGCAGCGCAGAGCTGTGGCTGCGGGACTACGAGCGGCTCGCCGCCCGCGCCGTCGCCTGCATGCGGCGCATCGCGTCCGACCGGAGCCTTCCGGTCGACTCCCATGTCGCCGCCGGCCCGCGGCGGCTCTTCGGCCTCGCGTTCGAGTCGCGGCCGCCTCCGCTGTTCGCCTAAGGCATCGCTTGCGATGCCGCCTAAGAGGCCGCGACGGTTCATCCGGCGCGGCCGCTTGAGCTCGGCGAACGGCAGCTTCGACAGGAGGTAGGGAGATGAGCGCGGACTACGCGCACGAACGGCTCGGCCAGACCGAGAAGGAGCACACCGCACGGGCGGTGTCGTCGACGCGCGTGCGCATCGTGCTCGCGCTGGGGCCGGCGACCGCGATCGGCGGGATCGCGTGGGCGTTCCTGCAGCCCTGGCGGCTGACGCTGCTGCACCCGTACGGCCAGGGATTCTGGTGGCTCTTCGCGGAGCCGCCGCTGTACGTCGTCCTCGTCGGCGTGCTCTTCCGGCTGCTGATCGCGCCGGGGCTCGTCGAGGACATGGAGGGGACGGATTGATCGTCGCCGGCATCGAGCCCAAGGCGGAGATGGTGCACTGGTGGTTCGCCACGGGCATCCTCATCCTCGGGCTGCTGCTCGTGGCTGAGGTCATCGTCGGTCCCGAGGTGTGGGGCCGCCGCCCCTGGCGCCGCTACCTCTGGCCCGGCCTCTGCTTCCTGCTCGGCGTTCTCATGTGGCCGGTGATGGCGCTGTACACGAACTCGATGATCCACATGGTCGCGCACGGATCGTGGGCGCAGGTGCTCATGCTCACCGGCGGAGCGGAGCTCGGCGTCGTGCGCGGGAAGCTGTACTCGCAGTACTGGCGGCTCACCTCGGTGGTCGCGCTCCTCGTGTCCGGGACAGCGTTCCTCGTCCACGAGCAGAACGGCTGGTACTTCGCGCGCGCGGCCTTTCTGCACCACGCACTCGGCTGGACGCTGATCGTTGCCGCCGTCTTCCCGTTGGCGCAGGCGTTTCGTCCCCGCTCCGTCGTCGCCGCGTCCGGATTCGCGCTGACGTTCCTCGTCATCGCCGTGCTCCTGTTCTGCGATCGCGACTCGGCTGCGATCTTCGGCCACTTCTCGACCTTCGCTGGAGTCCCGCACCGGTGAGGCGCGCACTCGTCGTCACCGCGCTCGCTGCGCTCGCACTGCCGACGTCGGCGTTCGCGCACGCGTCGATCCAGAGGGCGTCGCCGAGCTTCGCGCAACGCCTCTCCTCGTCGCCGCGGCAGGTCGTGATCAGCTTCGACCAGTCTGTCGACGCACTGCCGAAGGCGATCGTCGTGCTCACGCCGGATGGGAAGAACGTCGCCGGCACGCCGCGCGCGTTTCCCGCAAAGCGGGAGATCGTCGCCCCGTTGCCTCGGTTGCCGAAAGGCGCGTACACCGTCCGGTGGCAGGCGCTCTCGAATGACGGGCACATCGTCTCGGGTGTGTACACGTTCGGCGTCCGCGTGCCCGCGCCGCCGGTGACCGACGCGGTGGGCGCGCAGGGACCGACGCGCATCGAGGACATCGTCCGGTGGCTGTACTTCCTGGGCCTCGCGCTCGCCGTGGGCGGCGTCGGCTTCCGCCTCCTCGTCATGCGCGAGGCACCGCCTGCGCGCCCGCAGCGGCGCTTCTTCTGGGTCACCGGCATCGGCATCGTCGGCGTGCTCGAGGCAGGGATCGCCGCGTTCCTCCTGCGCGGCGAGGATGCGCTCCAGCTGCCGTTCTCGCGCTTCCTGTACGGCGACCTCTCGCCGCTCGCGCAGGGAACACGCTTCGGCCAGACGTTCGTCGTCATGGAGCTCGGCTTCGCGCTCTTCGCCGCGCTGCTCTATCTCGCCTGGCTGCTCGAGCGC
>DATAMX010000160.1:0-4669 GCA_036260475.1 Gaiellaceae bacterium
TCGACCGAGGTCAGCCCGGCGGCGACCTTGGCGAGCCCGTCATCCCAGATCGTCCGCATGCCGGTCGCGAGCGCCGCGCGCTCGATGTCCTCGCGGGACGCCTTCGCCGCAGCGAGGGAGGCCAGGTCCTCCGTCATCTCGAGCAGCTGGTAGATGCCGGTCCGGCCGCGGTAGCCGGTCTGGTTGCAGCGCGGGCACCCGCGCTTGCGGTAGAAGGCCATCCCGTCGACCGAGGCGGCGACGTCGGGCGAGACGCGTGCCGCGAGCAGCTCGTCCACCGACGGGTTGTACATCTCGCAGCAGTGCGTGCAGAGCTTGCGGGCGAGCCGTTGGGCGAGAACGCCGCTCACCGCAGCACCGGTGAGGAACGGCTCCACCCCCATCTCGTTCAGGCGGGTGAGCGCGCCGGGGGCGTCGTTCGTGTGCAGCGAGGACAGCACGAGGTGACCGGTGAGCGCCGCCTCGATCGAGATCTTGGCGGTCTCGCCGTCGCGAATCTCGCCCACCATCACCACGTCGGGGTCGGAGCGGAGGATCGACCGGAGCGCGGCGGCGAAGGTCATGCCGGCCCGGTTGTTGATCTGCACCTGGTTGACGCCGCCCATGCGGTACTCGACCGGGTCCTCGACCGTGATGATGTTGATCTCCGGCCGGTTGATCTGGTTCAGGCAGGCGAAGAGCGTCGTCGACTTACCGGAGCCGGTCGGGCCGGTGACGAGCAGCGCGCCGGTCGGGCGGGTGATGAGCCTGGAGAGCTTGTCGCGCATGTCCTCGGAGAGCCCGAGCTCGGTCAGCGTCGGAGGCCGCCGCGACTTGTCGAGGAGGCGCATGACCATCTTCTCGCCCTCGACCGTCGGCAGCGTCGCCACGCGGATGTCCAGCATGCGGCCGGCGGCGGAGGCGTTGAGCGAGATCCGGCCGTCCTGCGGCTTGCGCCGCTCGGCGATGTCCATCTTCGCGAGCACCTTCAGACGGGTGGTGACACCCGGGATGAGGCGCTTCGGGATGCGCTGCATCTCCTGCAGGACGCCGTCGATGCGGAACCGCACGACGAGCGCGTCCTCCTGGGGCTCGAAGTGGACGTCGGACGCGCCGTCCTCGGCGGCCTGGAACAGGACGGAGTTGACGAGGCGGACGAGCGGGACGTCGGAGACCCCGTCGTCGGCCTCGAGGTCGGTGTTCTCGGCGAGGGAGACGTCGACGTCGTCCTCGTCCTCGGCCAGCGCGACCCGGGCGCCGAAGGCCTCGGAGTTGCGGACGAGCTTGCGAACGGCGGTGAGGATGTCCTCGCGCGAGGCGACGCCGAGCTCGACCGGGTGCCGGGTGGCGAGGCGCAGCTCGTCGATGCCGTGCAGGTTCGCGGGCTCGGCGACGGCGACGAGCAGGGTGTCGCCGCGGAGCGCGTACGGCATGGCGATGACGCGCTCGAGCACGTGCAAGGGGATGAGGCGCGCCGCCTGTTCGTCCACTTCCGCGAGGGCGAGGTCGACGAGCGGGAGCTGGTGGCGCGCGGCCAGGATCCGGGCGATGCCGTCGCTCGAGGCGATGCCCTCCTCGACGAGCGCCTGCGCGAAGGAGCCGGTCTGGCGGGCGCGCCCGCGCACGACGGCGAGCTCGTCGGCAGGCACGAGCTGCGTCGCGGAGAGCAGATCTGCGACCAGCTCGGCGAGCTCGTTGATGCCGTACTCGCCGCCGAGCGGCGCGCGCAGGCTGCCGCCCGTCGGCAGGACGGTTCGGAGGACGGGGGGTTCCTGGCTCTTGTCGCTCATCCGATCCCTCGAACGAGGTATCGGCAGCAGGCGGTGAGGCCATTAGGGGGTTCGGCCGGTGAAGAAGACCCCCCGATCGAGGGTGATCCGGCCTGCAGAGCCTAAAGAGGGAGCCTGCGCGTACCGAAATCGATACCAGCGATGCAATCGTTCCTCCCGCTGCGCGCCCGGCTCCAGGCCGAATCGGGGTTCTCCCTCGTCGAGCTGATCATCACGATGGTCGTGATGGGGATCGTCATGACGGGCCTCGTCAACATCTTCACGTCCGGCGAGCGGGCGAGCGCCGACGCCACCGCCCGGATGCAGAGCCAGCAGGGCGTCCGGGTCGCGTTCGACCGCCTCGAATACGACGCCCGCTGCGCCTCGACGGCGGGGATCCTCTCGAGCGGCGCCGGCGTGCACCTGAATCTCGGATCGTGGTGCGACCACGCGACCGGCGACGTCTCGTGGTGCGTCAGCAGCGGTTCGCTCGTCCGTCTCTCCGGCACGACGTGCAGCGGGAGTGCGCAGACGTACGTCACGAATGTGACGTCCGCGACGCCGTTCTCGTGCTATTCGCCCGTCAGCGGGGCGACGCCGCAGCTGAAGGTGGTCCTCACGATCAACCCGGCGACGCGGACGTCCGACCAGACCACCGCCACCGACTACATCACGATGCGGAACGCGAGCTCGAGCGGATGCGCGTGACGCGCCGCCTCCTGCATCGCGTCCGCCGGGACGAGCGCGGTATCGCGCTCGTGATGGCCCTCATCATCATGCTCGTCCTGGCCGGGACCACAGCCGCGATCGTCGTCCCCGGCCAGGTCAACCAGCGCAGCTCCCTCAACTCCGCCGATGCGCGGCAGGCGTTCGCCCTGGCCGAGACGGCGCTCGCCTACGGCGAGGGCGCCGTGTACGCGGCCGGGCAGACCGGGAAGTCGCCGGTGGTGGGAGACCACGACATCGGGACACAGCCCGGAGGCGGCACCGGCACGTGGTCGGCCGCCCCCGGCGCCGACGGGATCACCTGGACGATCTACGGGACCGGCAAGGTCGACGGCGTCACCCGCCAGGTCCATGCCCAGGCGACCGACCCGTCGAGCACGACGGTCACCGACAGCGGCGTGTGGAACTACGTGTATGCCGACGCGGCCGGCACGGCGTGCGCGACCTCGATGAACGGCTCCGTCACCATCAGCGTGCCGATCATGGTGCGCGGCGACCTGTGCCTGAGCGGCAGCTTGAACTTCACCGGATCGCAGCTCCAGGTGGGCGGGAACCTCAGCGTCACCGGTAGCGCGAAGATCGGCTCGTCCACGACGAAGATCACGAGCCTCCAGGTCGGAATCGACTCGAGCTCCACGAGCACCTGCCAGTCGGTCACGCCGGGGACAGGCGCCTGCAACGGAAACACGTCGCCGATCTACGCCACCTCGGTCACCAAGGGCCTCTCGGTGACGCCGCAGATGCCCTGCATCGGCCAGCCGTCGAGCTGGGACTCCCAGTGCACCGGCGCGAACGACGGCACGTGGGCGAAGCTGCACACGTACTACGACGCGCAGGCTGCGCTCACGAAGACCGGCTGCCCGACGAACCTCCTCGACAACGACACGACGCTGAACAACAGCGACTCGTCGATCAGCTCGGTGATGTTCGGGAACACCGACTACGACTGCACGGCCGGCACGAACGAGATCAAGTGGAACCACACGGCGAAGACGCTGAGCGTCAACGGCACCTTCTACTTCGACGGCAGCCTCACGATCAGCGGCTCGATCGTCTATTCCGGGCAGGCATCCCTGTACTTCACCGGCGGCGTCGCTGCGGGCAACAACACGACCTTCTGCGGCATCGCCAACTGCACGAGCTCGTGGAACCCGGATGTGAACGGGCTCATCTTCATCGCCGGCTGCTGGTCGAACTCGACGGGATCCACCCTCATCACGTCCGGCTGCGTTAGCCTCGGCGGCGGTGCGACCGTCCAGATCGGCGTCTACTGCACGACGGACTACTTGACCGCCGGCGGCTCGTCGAACATGGGCCCAGTGCTCGCCAACACGCTCAACCTCGGCGGAAGCACGGCCTCGCTCATCCCCTTCCACTACATGCCGCCCGGCACGCCGCTGAGCACCCGCTTCATCACGGTGCCGGCGCAGCCGCCGACAAACTGGTCCGGCTAGCGCCGGCTCGCGTAGCCCGACACTCGCTCGTCTCGCTCGAGCCTCTCGGCTGAAGACGTGAGCGCGGGCTCGCCGGCTAGCTGAAAGACTCGGAGCAGGTTGGTTCTGGTGGCCGAGGGCTGAGTGTCGGCGTCGATGGTTGTAGTGCGAAGCGCCATCCCGAGCGTCTCTGCAGGCCGCCGCCCGCCACTCCAACTGAGCGCCGCGTTAGCGTGAAGGTTCATCCGGATGCCTCCTTGGGGCCGAGCTGCCTTTGACAGCGCTCAGCCTCCAGGGAGGCCCGGATGAACCAACCTGCTCAGGAGCTACGGCTAGACCACCCAGGCGCAGCCGTTCCAGTACGCCTCGACGCGTCGCGGGAAGCGCCGCAGCTCGAGGTGGAGCTCCTCGGGGAGGCGGCCCAGGCCGGCAGACAGGTTCAGCTCGTATCCATCCTCGGCGACCGGTCGGAACGCCATCCCGTGTGGCGGCCGGCTCGAGGCGCGCAGCACCGTGACGGCACAACAGCAGCGAGCCCGATGGGGCCACACGTAGATCCTGCCGCCCGTCGCCCGAATCAGGCCGGCGGCTTCCGGGGAGGCGATGACGCGCATCGCCGGCATGATCGCCGATCGCCCGCTAGGAGCGCGGGCCGCTGTCGAACGCGGCGCTGGCCTGGTACACGACGGGCGTCCCGCTGACGTTCGGGTCGCGCACGATGACGGTCACTTCCCGCTCGGTCGTCGTGCCGCACGTCGTCGT
>DATAMX010000163.1:0-3010 GCA_036260475.1 Gaiellaceae bacterium
CCGAAGAGCGGGAACGACTCGATGAACGATCCGCGCCCGGCCATGATCTCCGCCCGCCCGTTCGAGAGCAGGTCGAGCGTCGCGAACTGCTGGAAGACTCGAATCGGGTCGTCCGAGCTGAGGACGCTCACCGCGCTCGTCAGCCGTATGGCCCGCGTGCGCGCCGCCGCCGCCGCGAGCACGACCGCCGGCGCCGAGACGACGAAGTCCGGACGGTGGTGCTCGCCGACGCCGAACACATCGAGGCCGACCTGGTCCGCGAGCTCGATCTCCTCGAGCAGGTCGCGCAGGCGCTCGGCCGGCGTCTGCGTCGCGTCGGTGAGCTCGCCGAACGTGTAGATGCCGAGCTCCATCACTCCACCACCGTGACGATGCCGGGCTCCGCGTCGAGAAAGTCCATGGTTCGGCGCGCGGCCTCGTCGACGTGCACGCGCGGTGGGTCGGGAGCCTCGTTCTCGTAATACGTCCCCGGCCCGTACAGCTGGCCGTAGCGGATGACGACGCCGCCGGCGTCGAGCACCATCCGCTCGTGCTCGTCGAGCGCTTCCTGCCGCTTCCCGGGCACCCGCCACGCGATGCTCTGCGACAGCACCCTCGCGCCGCCGGCTGCAGCGATGAGGTTCCTCGTTCCCTCCGTGCGCATGCGGTCGTTCGCATCGAACGACGCGGACAGAGCCTCGACGTCGTCGGGCAGATCGGTGAGCTGGTCGACGACGAGGTCGGCGTCGACGTGCCCGAGCGCCTCTCGGTCGAAGACGTCGCAGACGAACGGCTCGGCGCCGAGGCGGCGCAGCGACTCCGCTTTCTCCGGCGAACGCGTCATTCCGGCCACCTCGTGGCCCGCCTGGACGAGGAGCGGGACGAGCCGGATGCCGATCACACCGGTCGCGCCGGCGACGAACACGCGCATGGCACAGGTATAGCCCCACGAGCTACGTTCACGTCGCGATGGTGAAGCTCGTCGGCATCAACCACGTCGCGCTCGAGGTCGGCGACGTCGACGAGGCGCTCGCGTGGTACGGGCGCTTCTTCGATCTCACGCTGCGCGGCCGTGCAGGCCAGGCGATGGCGTTCGTCGACATGGGCGACCAGTTCCTCGCGTTCGCGCGCGGACGCTCGCAGCCGGCCGACACCGACCGGCACTTCGGCCTCGTCGTCGACGACAAGGACGCGCTGCGCGCGGAGCTCGAGGCGGCCGGGGTGCAGGTGTCGCATCCGCCCTCGCTCGACTTCCGCGACCCGTGGGGCAACCACGTGCAGGCGGTCGACTACCGCGACGTGCAGTTCACGAAGGCCCCGGCGATCCTGCGCGGCATGGGCCTCGAGCTCGAGAAGAGCGACAAGGCGAAGGCCGAGCTGCGCGACAAAGGTCTTACGTCCGCCTGACGTTCGCATTACGCGGCGGGACCAGGATCTCGCCCATGAAGACGAAATCGTTCGCCGTCGGGATCGTCGCCATGCTCGCGATCCCGTACACGGCACAAGCCGCAGGAACGCAACACACGCACTGGTTCGCCGGCTCCGTCACCGCGACCGCCTCGGGGGCCGTGAGCGTCGACGTGCTCTGGACGGGCAAGCACGACACGCAGCTCGCCGGGAAGACCGTCAGCGTCGCGGTCGACTCCTCCACGCAGATCGTCTACGGCAAGACGAAGTCGAGCATCGAGCCCGGCGACCTCGTGCGCGTGCGCGCGACCGCCCCCGACGCGACGCTCGCCTCGCTCACCGCCACGCGGATCCACGTCAACTGCAACTGCCACTTCGTCGGCGGCACGGTCGCGTCGATCGGCGGCGGCTCGTTCGCCGTCCTCGTCGCGAGGACCGGGCCCTACGACACGGTGCTGAAGGGCAAGGTCGTCACGATCCAGAACGGCTCGGCGAGCCTCACCGGCCTGACGCTCAACGCGCGCGTCGGCGTCATCTTCGCCGCCAGCGGGTTCTTCCGCGACCCGGCGTTCGACGTCTCGACCGCGACGTTCACGGCGAAGAAGGTTCGCGTGAAGTAGGTCTACGTGCTCCCGGCGAGCTCGCGCTTGCGCCGCGAGGCCATGGTCGCGCGCTTCGTCCCCGACAGCTCGACCTTGCGCAGGCGGATCGACTTCGGCGTCACCTCGACGCACTCGTCGTCGCGGATGAGCTCCAGGGCCTGCTCGAGTGAGAGCGGCCTCGGCGGGATGAGGCGCACGGTCTCGTCCGAGCTCGCCGCGCGCATGTTCGTGAGCTTCTTCTCCTTCGTCGCGTTGACGTCGAGGTCGTCGGCGCGCGCGTTCTCGCCCACGATCATCCCCTCGTAGACCTCGACGCCCGGCTCGACGAAGAGCGAGCCGCGCTCCTGCAGGTTGAGGATTGCAAACGCCGTCGTCGGCCCCCGCCGGTCGGCGACGAGCGCACCGGTCGGCCGCGTCCGCAGCTCGCCCTGCCACGGCTCCCAGCCGTCGAAGACGTGATGGAGGATCCCGGTGCCGCGCGTCTCGGTGAGGAACTCGGTGCGGAAGCCGATGAGCCCGCGCGCGGGGACGAGATAGTCCATGCGCGCCCAGCCCGTGCCGTGGTTGACGAGCTTCTGCATGCGCCCCTTGCGTAGCGCGAGCAGCTGCGTGACGACGCCGATGTAGTCCTCGGGCACGTCGATCGCGACGCGCTCGACCGGCTCGTGGCGCTTGCCGTCGATCTCGCGCGTCAGTACCTCGGGCTTGCCGACGGTGAGCTCGAACCCCTCGCGCCGCATGAGCTCGACGAGCACGGCGAGCTGCAGCTCGCCGCGGCCCTGCACCTCCCACGCGTCCGGCCGTGCCGTCGGAAGTACGCGCAGCGAGACGTTGCCGACGAGCTCCTGGTCGAGGCGCGCCTTGACCTGGCTCGCGGTCAACCGGGCGCCTTCCTTGCCGGCGAGCGGCGAGGTGTTGATCCCGATCGTGATCGAGAGCGACGGCTCGTCCACCGTCGTCACCGGCAGCGGGCGCGGGTCGTCGGGATCGGCGATCGTCTCGCCGATCGTCACCTCCGGCAG
>DATAMX010000177.1:0-3978 GCA_036260475.1 Gaiellaceae bacterium
TCGCCGAGCTCGAAGAGGAGCTGGCGCAACCCGATTTCTGGAACGACCAGCAGCGCGCCGCGAAGGTGTCCGCCGAGCACACGCGCGGGCAGCGCAAGCTCGACCGCTACGCACAGCTGCAGAGCAACTACGCCTTCCTGGAGGAGGGCGCCGGAACGTTCCCCGAAGAGGAGCTGCTCCCCGTCCTGCAGGAGACGCAGCAGGAGCTCGCGCAGCTCCAGGAGGACGCGCTCTTCTCCGGCGAGTACGACGCCGGCGACGCTGTCGTCACGATCCAGGCCGACGCCGGCGGCACCGACGCACAGGACTGGGCCGAGATCCTGCTGCGCATGTATCTGCGCTGGGCGGAGCGCCGCGGGTTCCAGACCGAGATCCTCGAGACGAGCCCGGGGGAGGAGTACGGGATGAAGTCCGCGACGTTCATCGTCAAGGGCGAGAACGCGTACGGGATCCTCAAGGCCGAGCGCGGCAAGCACCGCCTCGTTCGCCTCAGCCCGTTCGACCAGGCGCACCGCCGCCACACGAGCTTCGCCCAGGTGATCGTCGCACCGCTGCTCGAGGACGCGGCCGCGGTCGAGATCGACGACGACGACATCCGCATCGATACGTTCCGCTCGTCCGGCGCCGGCGGCCAGCACGTGAACAAGACCGACAGCGCGGTGCGCATCACGCACATCCCGTCGAACATCGTCGTCTCGGTGCAGAACGAGCGCAGCCAGTCCGCGAACAAGGAGACCGCGTTGAAGATCCTCCGCTCCCGCCTCGCGGAGAAGGCGGAGGAGGAGCGCGAGGCCGAGCTCGCCCGCGAGCGGGGCGGCGTGAATATGGGATTCGGCGGAAACGCCATCAGGAGCTACGTCCTGCACCCGTACCAGCAGGTGAAGGACGCGCGCACCGGTTTCGAGGTCGGAAACGCCCAGGGGGTGCTCGACGGAGATCTCGATGGGTTCATACGCGCATTTCTGCTGCAATCTGCAGGAAACGGGAGTTGACTCGCCAAAAGGTTCGCTAGACTCGGCTTTCGGTGCGGGGTCTCTGCGACCGGTTCGTAACGTGACAGAGCTTGAGATAGAGCCACAGCCGGCGGAAGTCGGGGAAGTCGAGCGGGCGCCGATCGGCGCAGGCTCGATGATCACCTTCGACGACGTGACGAAGGTGTACGAGCCCGACGTCGCAGCGCTGAAGGGCGTCACCTTCGTGATCGAGAAGGGCGACTTCGTCTTCGTCGTCGGCGCGTCCGGCTCGGGCAAGTCGACGCTCGTGAAGCTCCTGCTGAAGGAGATCGAGCCGACGAGCGGCCGCATCATGGTCGGCGGTCGCGACCTCTCCCGGCTGAAGCACGGCAAGGTGCCGCTGCTCCGCCGAAACGTCGGCTGCGTCTTCCAGGACTTCAAGCTCCTCCCCAGCCGCAGCGCCGCCGACAACGTCGCATACGCGCTGAAGGTGCAGGGGGAGAGCCGCGCGTCCATCCGGCGCAAGGTGCCCGAGGTGATGAACATGGTCGGCCTCGCGCACAAGATGAATTCGTTCCCCGACGAGCTCTCCGGCGGCGAGCAGCAGCGCGTCTCGATCGCGCGCGCCGTCGTCAACCATCCGCCGCTGCTCGTCTGCGACGAGCCGACGGGGAACCTCGATCCCGACACCTCGGTCGGGATCATGCAGCTCCTCTACCGCATCAACCGCGCCGGCACCACCATCCTGATGGTGACCCACGACCGCGAGATGGTGGACAAGATGCGCAAGCGCGTGATCGCGCTCGAGGCCGGCCGGCTCGCCCGCGACGAGCGGCGCGGAGGGTACGCCTCCGAGTGAGCAAGGTTCGCCTGATCTTCTCCGAGGCGTGGTCCTCGATCTCCGCGAACGTCTCGACGACGTTCGCCGCCACGATCACCGTCCTCATCTCGATGTTCCTGCTCGGCCTCTTCATCGCGCTCGGGACGTGGGTGCTCTCGTACTCGAACCACGTGAAGCGCGAGCTCGTCGTGAAGGTGTACTTCGCCACGGGTGCGCATCAGCCGACGCAGGCGCAGGAGGCCGCGGTCGGCCAGCGGATCAGGTTGGACTCGCGCGTGAAGCTCGCGACGTTCGTCTCGAAGGACGCCGCGTTCGCCGCGCAGCGGAAGAAGTTCCCGAAGCTGTACCAGAACGTCCCGTCGAACCCCTTGCCGGACTCGTGGGTCGTCAAGCTGAAGGACCCGAACGACGCGCCGAAGGTCGGACGCGACATCCAGTCGCAGGTGAAGGGAACGCCGGCGCAGAGGGCGCTGTGGCCGGGCGTGAACGACATCGGTTGGGGAGACAAGACGACGAAGCGCGTGCTCACGGTGGCCGAGGTCGTCTCCATCGTCTTCCTCGTCGCCATCGTGCTGCTCGTCACCGCCTCGATGCTCCTGATCGCGAACACGATCCGCCTGTCGATCTTCGCGCGCCGCCGCGAGATCGAGGTGATGAAGCTCGTCGGCGCGACGAACTGGTTCGTCCGCGGCCCGTTCATGCTCGAAGGCCTCCTCCAGGGCTTCGTCGGCGCGATCTTCGCCGTCGTCCTCCTCGTGCTCGGGAAGTCGGTCGCCCTGCCCTCGATCTTGGGCCATCTGCACAGCACGAGCGACGTCCACGCCCTCCCGTTCGCCCTGAACGCGCTTGCCCTGGTGGCCGCCGGCCTCTTGCTCGGAGCCGCCGGCTCCGGCTTGACGCTCAGGCGCTTCCTCAAGGTCTAGCCACACGGCCTGAGGGGCCGTATGCTCCGCGCGTCGAATGCGGCGCGCGCTGATCCTTCCCGCTGCGATCGTCGTTCTCGCCGGCCCCTTCGTGGCCGGCTACGTCCTGTCGCGCCCGGACAGGGCGACCACCCCGGTCGCGCTCCCGTCGCTCGTCGATGAGGTCCGCGAGGCGCTCGCGGGCCGCTACTACCGCCCTGTCTCCGCCGGCGTTCTGCACCTCGATTCGGTGAACGCGATGCTCTCGGCGCTGCGCGACCCGTACACGGCCTACCTCACGCCGTTGAGCTTCCGGCTCGTTCGTCACGACACGGCGGCGAGCTACTCCGGCATCGGCGTCGGGGTGCTGCCGACCGAGCGCGGGCTCGTCGTCGTTGCCGTCTCGCCGGGCCCGGCGGCACGGGCAGGCGTGCGACGTGGGGACGTCATCGTCGAGATCGGCGGACGCACCGTCGTCGGGCTCGGCGCCTCCGAGGCCCTCGCGCGCGTCGTCGGCTCCCCCAGCGGATCGATCCGGCTCGTGCTCGACCGCCAGGGGGCGATCGTCCGCCTGAGCGTGCGCCGCAGCTTCGTGCACGCACCCACGGTGCAGGGCCGGCTCGTCCCGTATGCGGGAGCGCTGTGGGGCTACGTGCGGCTCGCGAGCTTCCGCGCCGGCGCGGCGAAGCTCGTCGCAGGCGAGCTCCGGCGCCTCGACCGGAAGGGCGCAGCCGGCTTCGTGCTCGACCTGCGCGGCGACCCCGGCGGGTTGCTGAGCCAGGCAGTCGCGGTCTCGTCGCTCTTCCTGGACGGCGGCCCTGTGGTGTCGCTGTCGGGCGCGCACTTCGCGCGCGAGGACTTCCGCGCCGCGATGGGCGAGGCGACGCGCTTGCCGGTGGTCGTGCTTGTCGACCGGTACACGGCGAGCTCCGCCGAGATCGTCGCTGCGGCGCTGAGCGAGCGCGGCCGAGCCGTGCTCGTGGGCGAGCGGACGTTCGGCAAGGGCGTCGTGCAGGCGGTCGATCCGCTCGACAACGGCGCTGCGCTCATCCTCACCGTCGCGCGCTACTTCACGCCCGACGGCGAGGACCTCGAGCATGTCGGCATCACGCCGCGACTGCACGCGGTGGACGATCCGGCGACGCCTCAGGACGAGGCCCTGCTCGCCGCGCTGCACGTACTCGCACGCCCGCCGTCCTAGCTCACCTAGCTACTTTGGCGCTGTGGCCTCCCGGCGCCAGAAGCGACCCTCCCGGAGCCAGCGATACGAGCGCCGACAGCC
>DATAMX010000195.1:0-23374 GCA_036260475.1 Gaiellaceae bacterium
TACTGCCTCTCCGACGACGAGGCCGTCGGCCACGGCGCCTACTACGTCGGCGGCGACAGCACCAAGATCACCCAGAGCACCCCGGCCGCCGCAGTCGCGACCGTCACCAAGGTCAACGGCACCTCCGCCACCGGCGGCGCCAACGCCTGCAACGCCCTCTCCTAACCACCCGCCCACCCGCACCACACCAGAGGGCGCCGGAAACGGCGCCCTCTGTGCTTTACGCGGTGTCGCCCGGCAATCGCACTCCGAGCGATCGCAGCGCCGGCACCGGGTCGGATTCGGGTCTCGCGACGAGGAGCACCGCACCGAACCCGTCCTCCTGCTGCAAGGCGTCGACGACGAGCTGCAGCCCGACCGCGAGCGCGAGCGCCTTGTGCCACTGGGCGCCGCCGAACGGGACGAGCTGCTCCTCGTCCGCGAGCCCGGCGATGACGTCGCCCCACGTGACCGCGCCCATGGAGACGTCGACCACGACCGGCTCCCGGTTCGAGCTCGGGATGCCGATCGCAAGCGGATTCGTCCCCGCGAGCTTCGGCCCGCCGGGCGGGCCTAGCCGCGGAGGCGACGTGGCGGTCAGCACCGCGACGAGACCGCCTTCCGCGAGGCGGCGCACCCAGCCCCCGAGCATCCCGGTCGGGAACGTCTGCTCGCACACGACGAGCCGCGCCCGCTCGGGCGGGTCCGCGAGCTGCGTGCGGACGACCGCGTCGAGGACGAGGTAGCCGAGGGCGCCGCGGCCGTGCCAGCGCTCGAACGAGCCCTCCGCTTCCACCGTTTCCGGCTGCGCGGACGGGTCGATCTCCAGCGTCTCGAGCCACTCGACGCGGGAGAAGCCGTGACCGAGCTTGCCGCGTGCCTCCGCGTCGGCGAAATGCGCGAACAGCCGCTGGACGTCCTCCTCCCCGAAGCCGTGCGCGCGCAGCCGGGCGAGTGCCTCGTCAGCCTGCACGGCGACGCCTGCTTCCGGCTGCGAGACCGAGGCCGAAGAGAGCGGACGCGCCCCAGACGAGGGGCGGGACACGCCGGCGCGCGTGCGGATACGCGACCGAGCTGAACTCGAGCACCGGCCAGCCGCGGTCCGCCGCGGCGGCGCGAAGCTCGCGGTCGGGATTCACCGCAACCGGGTTCCCCACGGCCTCGAGGAACGGCAGATCGGTGTGGCTGTCCGAGTACGCGGTGCACTCGACGAGGTCGTACCCGCGGGACACCGCGAGCTCGCGGACGCACTCCGCCTTGTTCTCGGCGTGCAGGGCACGCAGCGCGCGACCGGTGTACGCGCCGTCGCGGACCTCGCACACCGTGCCGAGCGCGCCGTCGAACCCGAGCTCTTCGGCGATCGCCTCCACGATCTCCTGGAGCGTCGCCGACACGATGTACACCGGCTCGCCGCGCCCCCGGTGCTGCTCCACGAGATGCAGCGGCTCGGCGTAGACGAGCGGCTGCAGCACCGGCTCCATCGCCTCGGCGACGAGGTCGCGCATCTCGGCCGGCGTGAAGCCGCGCAGGAGCACGAGCCCGTCCTCTGCGGCGCGCCGCACGGCCTCGTGGCTCGCGCCGCGAAGGACGAAGAGCAGCTGCCAGGCGGCCGCCTTCGCCAGCTGGCGACGGGAGATCAGGCCGCGTTCGCGGAACGAGCCGGCGAGCGCCAGCGCAGACGACCGGCGCAGGAGCGTCCGGTCGAGGTCGAAGAACGCGGCGGCGGCCATGTCACCGCTTCACTCCGGCCGCGGCCAGCGCCTCGTCGCGGGTGGAGTAGTCCTTGATGCTCACGACCTTGCCGCCGCGCAGCACGACGATCTGGAACAGCCGTGGGAAGAGCCCCTTCGCGCCGAGCCGTCCGATGCCGCGGCCGCGCAGCTGCACCACGACGCGGTCGCCGAGATCGATGAAGTCGAACGGCCGCATCTTGTTCATGCCCGCACGCCAGAGGAGCGTCTTCACCACCTCGTCCGCGTTCGTGCACGGCTTCCACGCGCCCTCGCGGGCGGGATGCCACGTGACGTCCTCCGCGAGCAAGCCGCGGAGCTCCTGGTGCTTCGCGCGGCGCGCCAGGTCGTACACCTCGCGTACCGCGTCGGCGTTGGAGGACCCCGGCACTAACCGACGAGCGGCAACGACTTGACGATGCCGCCCGCTTCGCGGCGCGCGTCGATCGCCTCCGCGATGGCGAGGATCGCGAGCGCCGACTCCGCGCCGGGCTCGGCGGCGACGACCGGTGCGCCGAGGTCCCCCTGCTCGCGGAGCACCGGGTCGAGCGGAACAGATCCGAGGAACGGAATCCCGAGATCGACGGCGAGCTCCTCGCCCCCACCGGCGCCGAAGACGTCGCCGCTCATGTTCTCGATCACGCCGAGCAGCCGCATGTTCGTCTTCTGCGCCATCACCGCCGCCCGCGATGCGACGTCCTGCGCGAGCTTCTGCGGCGTCGTGACGACGACGACCTCCGCGCGAGGGAGAAGCTGGCCGAGCGAGATGGAGACATCGCCGGTCCCGGGAGGCATGTCGACGACGAGGACGTCGAGCTCGCCCCAGTGCACGTCGGTGAGGAACTGCTCGAGGGCACGGTGCAGCATCGGCCCGCGCCACATCACCGGCTCGTTGCCGTCGAGGAAGAAGCCGATGGACATAAGCTTCAGGCCGTCCTTCACCGGTGGGACGATCATCTGGTCGACGGCGACCGGCTTCTGGTGGATCCCGAGGATGTGCGGGATCGAATGGCCGTAGATGTCGGCGTCGAGGATTCCCGTTCGCCGGCCGAGCTGGGAGAACGCCACCGCGAGGTTGGCCGACAGCGACGACTTGCCGACGCCGCCCTTTCCGCTCGCGACCGCGATGACGCGCGTGTCGCGGTGGAGCCGGATGGTCTTGTCGTCTGCGGGCGCCGCGCCGCGGAGCTTCGTCGTCAGCGCCTGCCGCTCCTCCGGCGTCATGACGCCGAACGAGAGCGCGACGCCGCGGACGCCGGGGATGCCGGCGAGCGCCTTCTCCACCTGCTGCTCGAACGACTGCCGCAGCGGGCACCCTGCGATGGTCAGGACGATCGTCAACGAGACGACGCCGTCCGCGATCTCGACGCCCCGCACCATGTCCAGCTCGGTGACGGGCCGCTGGAGCTCCGGGTCGATGACCTGCTCGAGCGCCTTCAGAACGGCGTCGCGATCTACCTGCATCGGTCCTGCACCGTAGCGAAGATACGACTCGTGACCTGGGTCGGGCTCGTCCGGAAGAACCTGCTGCGGCGCCCGGTCCGAACGCTCCTCACCGCGGCCGGGGTCGCCCTCGGCGTCGGGCTCATCGTCGCCCTCCTCTCGATAGCGGCCGGCGCGGAGCGCACCGCAGGCGACCTCATCCACGTCGGGCGCGCCGACTTCGGGCTCTTCCAGAGCGGGGTCTCGGACGCGACGAAGTCGCTGCTTCCCGTCTCGCTCGAATCGCGCATCCGCCACGAGCGCGGCGTTGCGCAGACGGCGCTCGTGTTCCTCGATGTGACGACGGTGAACGGCCGGGCTTCGTCGCTCGTCATCGGGCTCGCGCCGGACGAGTTCGCGGCGAGGCGGCTCACGCTCGTCGACGGCACGCGGCGCGGGGCCATGGCCGGTGACCACTTCGGCGTCCATGTCGGGGCTGTGCTGCACATCGGCAGGCACACGTTCCCCGTCAGCGGGATATTCCACAGCGGCGACCGATTCGAGGACAGCGGAGTCGTGCTCCCGCTCACGACCGTGCAGGCGCTCGCCAACCGCCCGGGCGAGGTGACGAGCATCGGCGTCATCGCCACGCCGGGACAGCGGCCCCAGACGGTGGCGTCGCGCCTCGAGAGGCGGTACGGCATCACGGCGGTCGTGGAGCCGGGCCAGGCGGTGAACGTCGACACGTCGTCGCGTCTCATCATCGACGTCGGCTGGGTCATCTCGGTGCTCGCCCTCATCGTCGGCGGAATCGGCGTGACGAACACGATGGCGATGTCGGTCTTCGAGCGCGTGCGCGAGATCGGCATCCTGCGCGCGGTCGGCTGGCCGGGGCGGCGGATCGCCGCGCTCATCGTCAGCGAGGCGCTCGGCATCTCGCTCGTCGCGCTCGCGCTCGGGCTCGGCGTCGGCGTGCTCGCCGCGCACCTCTTCACCGCCCGGACGGGGCTGTCGACGCTCGTCTCCCCGACGTTCACCGCGGGCGTGTTCGGCTGGGGCCTCGCGTTCGCGCTCGGCGTCGGCCTTCTCGGCGCGGTCTATCCGACGTGGCGCGCGCTGCGCCTCAGCCCGATCGAGGCGCTCAGAAGGGAATAGCCGGGCCGCGCAGAAGGGCAATCGGTGTCCTGGCCACTTGCCGAGCAGTCCCGCGGGCCCGCCGCCCTGTCGCAGCCGAAGCATCGAACGCCGCGGGTCATGTGGGCGGTCGTCGCCGCCGCGTTCGTCTGTGGCGCGGCAGTGAGCGCCGCCGCATTCTCGATCGGGTGGAAGCACCAGGCACAGAAGGGAAGCTCGGCCGAGTCGGCGCTCGTCGCGGCGACCGCGAACCTCCATACGCTCCGCACCCGGCTGTCCGGGGTTCGCACGCAGCTCGCCGCCGAGCGCAGCGACGCCGCCGCGCTCGCGGCGGCGAAACGGGACACCGCCCGCACGAACGCGCGCTTGCGGGCGAAGAACGCCACGGCGCAGCAGACGCTCGCCGCGCTGAACGTCGCCGCCGGGCGACTCGGCGCCGACCTCGACCGCCTGACGAACGAGCTGCGCGCGCTGACGTCGTACGTGACGACGACGCCGGCCGGTCAGCTCGACGCCGGCTACGTCCAGGCGCAGCTCGCCTACCTCGCGAAGACGGTGGACCGGTTCAGGGCTGCGGTTGCAGCGCTGGACTCGTCCTGAGCACGCCGTCGCGGATCTGCAGTACGCGGTCCGCCTGACCGGCGACGGCGTCGTCGTTCGTGACCATGAGGATCGTCGCCCCGCGCTCGTCGCGCACGCGGCGGATGAGCTCGAGGATCTGCGTCCCCGTATCCGTATCGAGCGAACCGGTGGGCTCGTCCGCCAGCAGGACTCGCGGATCGTTTGCGAGCGCACGCGCTATCGCGACACGCTGGCGCTCTCCACCGGAGAGGGTGGGCGGATAGCTGCGAACGCGCTCGCCCAGCCCGACCTCGACGAGCAGCTCGCGCGCACGTCGTTCCCGGTCGGCGCGCGGCCGCATCCCCAGCATCGGGATCTGCACGTTCTCGACCGCGCTCAGCGTCGTGATGAGGTTGTGGAACTGGAAGACGAACGAAACGGTCCGCGCGCGATAGCGCGCTGGGTCGTCCAAACGCGTGACGTCCAGCCCGTCGACGACGATCGTCCCCGCATCCGGGAGGTCGAGCGCGCCGATGAGATTGAGAAGCGTGCTCTTCCCGCCGCCGGACGGCCCCGTCAACGCGACGAGCTCGCCCGCGTCGACGTGGAGGGAGACGTCCACGAGGGCCCTGATGCGGCCGTCCTCGAAGCTCTTGCGGACGTGCTCGACGTCGATCACTTCACGACGGAGATCGGGTAGCCCCCGACGCCCTTCACGTACCCCTTCGCCGTCGCGATCGCGTGCCAGACGACGTGCTGGCCCACCGCCGCAGGCGGGAACGCGTTCGTGCCCTTCGCCGGGATCGTCTCCTTCCAGATCCCGGTCTGCACGACATGCGTGCCGACCTCGCCGACGGAGAAGCCGTTGAAGAACACCTGCACGTGGATCTTGCACGCCACGGGCTTGCCGTTCGCCGTGACGACGACCTTGTACCACCACGTGTGCCGGAGCACCGGGTGGTGACTCTGCGCGGTGACGACGACCTTCAGCCTCGGGGTCGCCGCTGTCGCCGGAGAGACGCCGACGACGGTGAGGACGAAGACGAGGAGAAGCGCGCGCCGCACGCCTGGAACACTACGGGACGAGGCGGGCCAGCTCTCGGGCGGCTGCGCCGAGCGGGCGCGCATCCTCGAGCACCGGCGCGAACAGGTCGCCGTGTCGCTCGACGCGCTCGAGGACGACCTCCATGCCGAAGTCGCGCGGCCGTACGTCCTGCGTCAGCTCTTCCCAGCGCAGCGGCGCCGACACCGGAGCACCCGGCTTCGGCCGCACCGAGTAGACCGAGGCGATGGTCTTCCCCCAGCCGTTCTGGCGGTGGTCCACGAGCACGCCGGATCGCTTCTTCTTCAGCCACTCGGTGGTGACCTTGCCCGGATGCCGATGCTCGAGCAGCCGCGACGCCGCCTCAGCGAACGCGTACGTGTCGTCGAAGCCGGCACGCCGCTGAATCGGCGCGAGGACGTGGATCCCGTCTGCGCCGCTCGTCTTCACGTACCCGGGGAGCCCGACCTCCTCGAGCAGCCCGTGAATGAGATGAGCGACCTCGATCGCCAGCTCGAAGCCGTCCGGCTCGTCGGGTGGATCGAGGTCGAAGACGACGAAGTCGGGTCGGCCGGGCTTGTCGACGCGCGAGTACCACGCGTTCATGTCGACGCAGTTCATCTGCACCATCCAGAGGACCGCGTCGGCCGAGTTCACCAGCGCGAAGTCCACCTCGCGCGATCCGCCGCCCCGAGGATGCGTCGTGAACCGGCGCGTCGGGATCCACTCGGGCGCACCGCGCGGAACCTGCTTCTGGAAATAGACCTCGCCGGTGATGCCGTGGGGGTACCGCTTCAGCGTGAACGGGCGGTCGCGCAGGTGCGGCACGAGCACCGGGGCGACACGCTCGTAGTAGCGGAAGAGGTCGCCCTTCGTGACCCCGTCGTCGGGATAGAGGACGCGGTCGGGGTGGCTGAGATTTACACGCGGCATTTGCCGGACTTGTAACAATCGCGGGGTGCACGAAGTTGGCCTCGTGCACGTCGTCAGGCAGGCAGCCTGGTCGGCGTCAGCGTACGGCTCGACCGCCGTGCGCGTAGCCGTGCGCGGGACCAAGGCGCGCCTCCGACGGCCACACGAGGAGCGGCTCGTGTTCGTCGTGGGCTCGCCGCGCTCGGGCACGAGCTTCACGGCCGGCGCCATCGGCGATCTGCCGGCCTTCGTCGACCTCGGCGAGGTTCCTCTCCTGAAGGCCGCGATTCCGGACCTCGTCGATCTTTCCGAGCCGGAGCAGGCGCGGGAGATTCGCCACGTGCTCCAGCGGGTCCGCGGGCTTGCCTTCGTGCGCAGCCTTCGTGGAGTCGAGCAGACGCCGGAGACGGCGTTCGTCCTTCCGGCGGCGCTGCAGGCGTTCCCCGCCGCAACGGCGGTGCACGTCCTGCGGGACGGCCGCGACGTGGTGTGCTCGCTGCTCGAACGCGGCTGGCTCAGCGCTCGCCGGAGCGACGAGACCGACGACGCCAAGCTGTCGTACGGCGTCCATCCGCGCTTCTGGGTGGAGCCCGAGCGCCGGGAGGAGTTCACACGGGTGAGCGACGCGCGCCGGGCCGCCTGGGCCTGGCGGCGGTACGTCACGGCGGCGCGCGCGGCGACCGACCGGGCGGTCGACGTGCGCTACGAGCACCTCGTCACCGGCCCGCAGGCGGCGACGGCACCGCTCGCACACGCGCTCGGCGTCGACGCGGAGCAGCTGTCGAGCGCGTTCTCGGCCGCGCATGCGAGCTCGGTCGGGCGCTGGAAGCGCGACCTGACGGCGGAGCAGCTCGCCGACGTCGAGGCCGAGGCCGGCCCGCTGCTCGCCGAGCTCGGCTACGTGTAGAGCAGCTCCTTCAGGCGTGCTGCGTTTCTCACCGCGAACGCCTCCCAGTCGTTGTTGAAGTACGCGTATACGTCGCAGCTCCACGACCCGATGCGGGCGGCCCATTCCTGCAGCTCCGACTCGCTGTAGTTCCCGCGGCGCCCGCGCACGCCGCGATGGAAGCGCACGTACGTCCACGGCGCGGTGAAGACCTCGCGCTCGCCGGTGAGCACGAGCGCAGCGCCGTGCTCGCGCAAGAGCGCGTAGACGTCGGCGACGAACCAGCTCTGGTGACGGAACTCGAACGCGTGCTTCTCCCCCATGGGGAGAGACGCGAGCGTTGCGCGTAGACGGTCGTCGTCGCGCGAGAAGCTCGGCGGCAGCTGCCACAGGAACGGGCCGAGCTTGCGCAGCGGCTCGATGCACGCCCGGAACCTCGCCACGGGCGCGCCGAGGTCGCGCAGCCGCTTGACGTGGGTGATGTAGCGCGAGACCTTCACGGCGAAGCAGAAGCCCTCGGGAGCCGTCCGCTCCCAGACGGCCACGCTCTCCTTCTTCGGCAGCCGGTAGAACGTGTTGTTCAGCTCGACCGTGTCGAAGTGGCGCGCGTACGACGCGAGCCACTCGCGCGCGGGCCGCCCCTCGTAGAACGGCCCCTTCCAGCTCGCGTAGTTCCAGCCCGAGCAGCCTATGCGGACAATGCGTCTGCGATCCGGCGGCACAGCTCAGGCGTTCCCGCCGCGGCGACGCGCGAACGTTGCCCCAGATCGAGCTCGGCCTCGCCGAACGGGCGCGGATCGTCGAACAGGTCGATCGAGAGCCCGACCTCGCGGCACAGGAGCTGCGCTGCGGCGATGTCCACCGACCGCGCCTCCTTCAGCGAGCAGACGCCGTCGACGCGGCCGGCGGCGAGATGGCACAGAGAGAGGGCGAGGGAGCCCATGACCCGCAGGCGATGCGCGACGCCGGTGAATGCGACAGCGTGCTCGGCGACGAGGGACGTGAGAGTCGCCTCGAAGCTGAGGATCTCGATCTGCTCCTTGGGTCGGACTGCGCCCAGCGGTGCGCCGTCGAGCCGGGCGCCCTCGCCGCGGCCGGCCGTCCACTCCTCGCCCGAGCCGAAGTCGTACACGTAGGCGAAGTGCACGTCCTCCATACGGCGCCCTTCCGCGACCGCGATCGAGACGCTGAAGAACGGGATCCCTCGCTTCGCGTTGAGCGACCCGTCGATCGGATCGACGACCACGACGGTCGAGTTGCCGTCCACGAGGCCGACCTCCTCGGAGACGATCGAGACGCCGAGCGGACGCAGCCTCTCGAGGACGACGCGCTCGGCCTCTGCGTCGATCGCAGTCGTGTCGTCGCCGCCCTCGCCGCGACGCAGCACCGGCTCGCGCTCGAGCCGCGTGGGCATCTTCGCGAGCACCCCGCGCACGTCTCCGACTGCGGCGCGGCAGAGCTCGAGCCAGTCAGTCAAGCGGGTGCAGGAGCAGGCCGGAGGTGAGCTTCGGATAGAAGAACGTGCTCTTCTGCGGCATGACGTCGCCGCGGCCGGCGACCTCCCACACGTCCTCGATCCGCGTCGGGCGGAGCAGGAACGCGGCCTCCGCCTCGCCGCGGTCGACGGCCGCGATCGCGTCGCGCCGTTGCGGCGTGTACGTCACGCCTTCGGGCTTCAACGCGTCGACGATCTCGGGGTCGAGCCCCTCGCCCTCGACGAGCTCGTACCGGCCGTCGCGGTACAGCACGACACCGGGCAGGTCGTCTCCGGGCGGGTCGATCGGCGCGCCGGCGATGCCGTTCACCGATCGCGCCAGGCGGTGCGTCGGGAAGATGGTCAGCCCCTCCTGGTCGGTCGGCACGATCACGGCCAGAAGCCAGGGGGACTCGCCGAAGGCGAGCGCCGTCTCGTACCGGTGGTGCCCGTCGGCGATGAGGAGTTGCGCGTCTGCGAGCTCCTGCGTGAGCGCATCGCCGAACTCGGCATCGAGGCGCCAGAGCCTGTCGCCGCCCACCTCCAGGTCGGGCTCGCCCAGGCCCCCGACCTCGATCGTCCCGTCCCAGAGGAAGAAGAGCGGCTCGAGCTGCGTACGTGTCGCGCGCAGGAGGCGCAGCCGGCCCTCCTTCGGCCCGGCGTGGGTGCGCTCGTGCGGCAGGATCACGCGACTCTCGTACGGCTCCGCGTGCAACGAGGCGACGAAGCCCTCGCGCCGGCGCGCGACGCCGTCGGGGCCGACATAGTCCTGCGCGAGCCACCAGTACGAGGGCTCCGGGTCGCGGACGAGCACCCGCTCCTCCTGCCAGGCGGCAAGGTCGCGGGCCGCCTGCTCCTCCGAGTCGGGAAGCGTCAGGTGAACGACGTTGTAGGGGCTCCGGGCGAGGTAGCCCGCGCGCTCCTCCTCGGAGATGACGTCGTACGGCGGCGCCACGACGGCCTCGAGGTCGGGCACGTCGTAGCGGAGAGCACGGAAGGGACGAATGCGCGCCATCGAGCCCGAAGCCTAGTGTCCCCTCGGATGGCGCTGCCGAGCTTCTGGCGAGCGAAAAGCAAGCGATGCAAGGACGCAGGGAGCGGCCGTAGCGGCGGCTACGGACGCGACTGAGGACGCAGCAGCGCGCCGCTTTGCAGCCGCCAGAAGCCGGAGGGCGCCCTCTGAGGGGACACATAAACTCAGCCGAAGTGACCGCGATCGCGCAACTGGAGGAGAACCGGACGTTCGAGGGCGTGTACGCGGTCGCGAAGAAGCAGCGCCTGAGGACGAAGAACGGCGCGCCCTACCTGGCACTCGAGCTCGTCGACCCGAGCGGCAGGATCGCGGCCCGCGTCTGGAACGACGTCGAACTGCTCGACGGCCGGTTCGGGGAAGGCGACGCGGTGCGCGTGCTCGGGCGCGTCGAGCGCTTCCGCGACTCGCTCCAGCTCGACGTCCGCACGATCGAGCCCGCCGCCGAGGTCGATCCGGCCGGGATGGCGCCCGCGATGCGGCGCGACGCGAACGAGCTGGAGGGCTTCCTCGAGTTCCTGACCGCGGAGGTGCACGACGACGGGCTGCGCGCAGTCGTCATGAAGGTGCTCGGGACCGCACAGCTGCGCGCGTACCCGGCAACCCAGGAAGGGCATCACTCGTACGCGGGCGGGCTCCTCGAGCACACGGTCGGCGTAGCGACCATCTGCCGCGAGCTCTGCCAGCTCCATCCCCGGTTGCGCTCCGACCTGCTGCTCGCGGCCGCGCTCGTGCACGACGCGGGCCGCACGCGCGAGCTGGGCCCGCCGCCGCTCTTCCAGCCCCTCGAGGAAGGGAAGCTGCTCGGCCACGTGCACCTCGGGTTGCGCCTGCTCGAGGGTGCGGGCGCGCCGGCGGAGCTCTTGCACGCCGTCGCCTGCCACCACGACGTGCGCGGCGCGCGCACTGCCGAGGCGGCGGTGCTCTACCACGCGAACCAGCTCGACGCGGTCGCAGCAACCCGCCCAGTCGACTAGTGGCGCCGGCCTACGCGCTGCTCGCCAGCCTCGCCTGGGGCGTCGGGGACTTCATGGGCGGCCTCAAGAGCCGTCTCATGCCCGTCCTCGTCGTCATGGGCGTGTCCCAGCCGTTCGGGCTCGCCGCGCTCGCGATCGCCGTGGCTGTGCGCGGCACGGGGCCGCCGGGCCCCGAGGTCGCGTGGGCGGGCCTCGCGGCCGTCTTCGGGACGCTCGGCCTCGTCGCGTTCTACCGCGGGATGGCGGCCGGCGCGATCAGCGTCGTCGTCCCGCTCGCGGCCGTCGCCGCCGCCATCCCCGTCATCTGGGGTCTGGCGCACGGCGACAACGTGTCGTTCCTGCAGGAGATCGGATTCATCGCCGCCCTCGGCGGCGGCGTGATGGCCTCGCTCGAGCGCCGCGGCGAGCGGCCGAAGTTCGCCGCTGGGACGGGCTGGGCCATTCTCGCGCTGCTCGGCTTCGGGTGCTACTTCATCCCGCTGCATGCGAGCGCCACGCACGACTGGCTGTGGCCGTCGCTCATCTTCCGCATCGTCTCGGTCTCGCTCGTGTGGTCGACGCTGCTGCTGACGCGCCGGCGCGCCGTCGGCGTCCGCCCACATCTCGTCGCACTGGCGGCGATCGGCCTGCTCGACAGCGGCGGCAACACGCTCTTCGCCGCCGCCTCTTCCTCCCACGGACTGCTCAGCGTCGTCTCCGTGCTCGCGTCGCTCTATCCGGTGGTCACGGTGCTGCTCGCACGGTTCGTCCTCGGCGAACGCGTCGAGCGCACGCAGGACATCGGCGTGCTCATCACGCTCGCCGGCGTCGTGCTCATCTCAGCCGGCTGACCCGCTCCTCGATCACCGCGCGCAGCTCGCGCACCTCTTCGAGACAGAGGCCGACGGGCTCCGGGAGATTCCACGCCGCGGTGTCGACGACCTCGTCGGCGGCAGCGGGCCGGTCGACGCGGAGCGCAGGCGGAAGATCGAGCTCCTCGATCGCCTCGGCGACCGCGCCCTCGGCGGCAGGGCCGGCATACGCTCCGCCCCCGAGCGCGGCTGCGAACGCCGCGTGCGGACCGATGAAGACGACGCGGGTCACCCTCCCAATGCTGCTCGCAACGCGCCGACCGCGTCGGGGACGAGACGGTAGAACGCCCACGTCCCGCGTCGCGACGACTCCACGAGGCCGGCGTCGCGCAGGACCTTGAGGTGGTGCGACACCGTCGGCTGCGCGAGGTCGAGCGCGGCCACGAAGTCGCAGACACACACCTCGTCGGCAGCAGCGAGCCGGTTGAGGATCGAGACCCGCGCGGGATCGGCGAGCGCCTTGAAGCGCGCCGCGAGGAGATCCGCCTCCTCGTGACCCAGAGGCGCCATGTCGGGGCCGCAGCAGAGGATCGGAAGCGAGACTTTCATCGACGGATTTCAATATATCATTCATCGACCTCGATCGATGAAAGGAGGGATCCCATGGACGACAGCTGCGAGACCGGCGGATGCTGCGGCGACGGCTGTTGCTAATCCGGTAGCACAGTGCTAGCGTTGCGCACCATGGCGACGCTGCACGTCAGGAACGTCCCGGACGACCTGTACGAGCTCCTGCGGGAGCGGGCGGCGGAGAACGACCGCTCCATCGGAGCGGAGACCGTCCAGCTCCTGCAGGAGCACCTGATGGCCGCGCGCACGGCACAGACGCTTGGACGGCTTCGGCGCCGGCCCGGCCGCTCCGGGCACTTCACGCGCTTCAGCGTCGCAGCGCGGCAGGCCGTCGTCGCGGCCCAGGAGGAGGCCCGCACGCTCGGCCACGATCACGTCGGCACCGAGCACCTGCTGCTCGGCGTCCTTCTCCGGGCGCCGGAGCTCGCCGATCTGTCGCCCGAGGACGTGCGGGCGCAGCTGCCGCCCGGCGAGGCGCAGCCGACCGGCCAGATCCCGTTCACGCCGGATGCGAAGAAGGCGCTCGAGCTCGCGCTGCGCGCGTCCCTGTCGCACGCCGACGCCGCGATCGAGCCGCGTCACCTGCTCGTCGGCATCACGAGCACCGACAGCCGCGGCTGCGAGATCCTGCGCGGCGCCCGCGTGGACATCGGCTGGCCGCCGGTCACGGCCCCGGATCCGGCGTTCCGCGTCGTCCCGCTCGAGGGCGACGCCGAGACCTGGGAGAAGCAGCTGAACGACGCCGCGGCGCTCGGCTACGACCTCGTCGAGATCGTCGACCGCCGCGCGATCCTCAGACGTTGAAGCGCACGTTGAGCACGTCGCCGTCCTCGATGACGTAGGTCTTCCCCTCGAGCCGCTGCTTGCCCGCGCGCGCCGCCTCCGCGTGGCCGCCCGCAGCGACGAGATCGTCCCAGCGCACGACCTCGCAGCGGATGAAGCCGCGGGCGATGTCGGAGTGGATCGTGCCCGCCGCGTCGATCGCGGTGCTGCCACGGCGCAGCGTCCACGCGCGCGTGTCCTTCTCGCCGGCCGTGAAGAACGTGATCAGGTCGAGCGTCTCGACGAGTCGCCGCACCACCGCGCCGAGAGCCGACTCGCCGCCGCCGCGGAAGTCGGCCGCCTCCTCCTCCGTCATCTCCACGAGCTCGGCCTCGAGCTGGAGGTCGATCCCGTCGGGCCCGTTCACGATCGAGAGCAGCGGCTTCGTCGTCAGCGGCTCGAGCTCCGGCGGCAGCTCGCCGGTCCAATCGGAGAGCGGGTGCCCCGCATCGAGGTGAGCGAGCAGGCGCTCGAGATCGTCGGCCTCGCGTTTCAGCTTCGCGTCGCCCGACTTCGCCTGCTTACCCACGCGCTCGAGCCGTCGCTCGACGTGATCGCGGTCTGCGACGAGGAGCTCGAGCTTCAGCGTCTCGAGGTCGTCGTCCGGCTCGCGGGTGCCCGAGAACCCGTCCAGGACGACGACCAGCGCGTCGACCTGGCGGAGCTTGCCGAGCAGCTCCGGGCCGGTGCCGCGCACCTCGACGATCCGGACGGCGGCCGGCGTGACCTTGCGCGCGTGCACGACCTCGGCCAGCTGGTCGAGGCGCGGATCCGGGATCGCGGCCATGCCGACCTCGCCGTGCGCGCGCGCGCCGGTGAGCGCCGCGAACAGCATCGACTTGCCGGAGCTCTGCAGCCCGACGATCCCCACTTCAAGAGCCACGCGGGCAGGCTAGTGGACGCGGCTACGTCTTCTGCGTGATCTGCTTCTGCAGCGACGCGAGCGCACGGTGCTGGAGCGACTTGATCGCGCCCTCGGTCTTTCCGAGGATCGTCGCGACGTCGGCGTTCGCGAAGTTGAAGACGAACTTCAGCGTCAGCACCTGGCGCTGCTCGGGCGAGAGCGTCTCGATCAGCTCCATCATCGACTGGCGCCCGATCGAGTGCATGGCGAGCATCTCCGCCGACGGCTCCTCCGAGCCCGGCGGCTCCGGCACCTCCTCCTCCGGCTGCCACCGCTTGCGCGCTCTGAAGTGATCCATCGCCAGGTTGTGTGCGATGCGGAAGAGCCACGCCGAGAACGGCGCCGAGCGCCAGCGGAAGCGCCCGATGGACTCGAGCATCTTCAGGAACGTCTGCGTCGTCAGGTCCTCGGCGTCGTGCCGGTTGCCGACGCTCATGTGCAGGTACCCGTAGATCCGGTCGAAATGGATGAGGTACAGCTCTTCGAGCGCGTCGCGGTCGCCCTGCTGGGCTCGATCGACGAGACGGCGAACGTTCTCGTTCGATTCGCGCGACGACTTGTCGGCCGCAGCGGGGCTCATCCGAAGGTGCTTCCCCAGGCGGGGGAGCGGGCTAACACGCGGATGGTCCGATCAGGCCGCCGTGAAGCCGACGCGGCTCGCCCGGTTGAAGCGGCGGAGGTACGCCACCTCCGGAACGACGACGTGGTAGGGGCCCTCCTCGGTGTCCAGGACGACCACCCTGGGCCCGTCCTCGTGCAGCGCCCGCTCGAGCTGGTCGGCGGACTCGAGCGACGCGAACGTCGCGAGCACCTGCCCGCCCTGGAACCCGACCTCGAGCCGTACCCGATCGCTAGCCACTCGACACCACCTCCGTGAGAACACCGTGGACGGAATCAGGATGCACGAAGGCGACCTCCAGACCGAACATCCCCCGCCGGGGCTCGGCGTCGATCAGCTCTGCGCCGTGGCGGACGAGGTCGCGGAGAACGACGCGCACGTCCTCGACCTCGTAGGCGACGTGGTGCATCCCAGGCCCGCGCTTCGCCAGGAACTTGCCCACCGGAGTGTCCTCCCCGAGCGGCGCGAGCAGCTCGACGCGGCTCCAGCCGACGCGGACGGACGCCGCTTCGACGCCTTGCTCCTCGACGTGGACGCGGTGCTCGAGCCGGCCGCCGAACAGGCGCTCGTACGTCGCCACCGCTTCGTCGAGGTCGGCGACCGCGAGCCCGACGTGGTGGATCCCGCGCGCCTCCACGCGGCGATCGTATCGGTAGCGGAGGCGCCGAATGAATCGGCGCCTCCTTTTCCGGTCGGCATCGCGAGCGACGCCTGGGTCAGCGGCCGGGCTGCTGCGCGGCCACTGCGCGCGGGACGCCCACCGACTCGGACGCGCGCGACTCGGGGTCGACGTCGGCCAGCATCGCCACGACCTCTTCGCGGACGAGCGTCTCCTTTTCGAGCAGCGCAGCCGCCAGGCGGTCGAGCGAGGCGCGGTGCTTCTTCAGCAGCCTCAGCGCCTCCGTGTAGGCGGTGTCGGTGAGGAGCGCCTGCTCGCTGTCGCGCAGCCGCTTCGTCTCCTCCGACAGCGCGTAGTTGTCGGCGCGCAGCGTCCGCGAAGTCACCGAGTCCGACATGCCCCACTCGAAGACCATCGAGCGCGCGATGTCCGTCACCTTCTCGAGATCGTTCGCGGCTCCGTTCGTCACGCGGCCGAACACGACCTCCTCCGCGGCGCGGCCTGCGAGCGCGACGACCATCCGGTCGATGAGCTCCTCCTTCGTGTGCAGGTAGCGATCCTCCTCGGGAAGGTAGAACGCGTACCCGAGCGCGTCGCCCCGGGAGACGATCGTCACCTTCTGCAGCTCCATCGCCGAGCCCATCAGGTGCGCCATGAGCGCGTGCCCGCCCTCGTGGAAGGCGAGGATGCGACGCTCCTTCTCGGTGAGGACCTTCTTCTGCTGCAGGCCCGCCACGACGCGCTCGATCGCGTTGTCGAAGTCGCCTTGCGTCACGTAGGCGTCGCTGCGGCGGCCGGCGAAGATCGCAGCCTCGTTGCAGATGTTGGCGAGCTCGGCGCCCGTGAGGCCGCTCGTCTGGCGCGCGACCTGGTTGAGATCCACGTCTGGCCCGAGCGGCTTGCTGCGCGTGTGCACGCCGAGGATCGCCTCGCGGCCGGAGAGATCGGGCGGCGGGACGAGCATCTGCCGGTCGAAGCGACCGGGGCGGAGGAGCGCCGGATCGAGATCCTGGATGCGGTTGGACGCACCCATGACCACGACTTGCTCGGCACCCTCGAAGCCGTCGAGCTCGACGAGCAGCTGATTGAGGGTCTGGTCCTGCTCGCGATTGAATCCATGCCCGCTGCGCTGTGCGCCGACGGCATCGAGCTCGTCGATGAACACGATCGCCGGCGCGTGCTTGCGCGCCTCGGCAAACAGCTTCCGGATGCGTGCCGCGCCGAGGCCGGCGAACATCTCGACGAACGACGATGCGCTCGCCGAGTAGAACTGCGCGCCCGACTCGTGCGCGACAGCCTTCGCGAGCAGCGTCTTCCCCGTTCCCGGCGGGCCGTACAGGAGGAGCCCCTTCGGCACCTTGGCGCCGAGACGCTGGAAGCGCTTCGGATCGCGGAGGAAGTCGACGACCTCCATCAGCTCGGCGCGGACCTCCTCGACGCCGGCGACATCGCTCCAGGTCACGTGAGAGCGAGAACGGCTCGCCGTTGCCGACGGCCGAACGCGGGGCATCATCCCGACCGTCTTGAACAGCAGCCACGCGGTGAGGATGAGGATCCCGAAGAACGCAAGCGGGAGCCAGGTGGTGGCGAAGTCGGAAAGCCAATGGAACCAATGCCCCACCATCTCGTCCTCCCATCGTACGACGAAGCGCGTCACTCGAACGAGGGACGCCGATCGCCCTCACGGATGATCGGCACTCCCGGCGAAGGCCTTTAATCGACGAGCTCGAGGCGCGCGTTCTCGCGGTAGCGCCGCCCGAACTTCCCCGACGGCCGCCCATCCGTGAGGACGACGTCACCGGTGAAGTCGTTCGCGCCCCGGATGAGCGACGAGCCGACGCCGTACGCATCGACGGGCACGCCGAGCTCTTCGAACTCGCGGATCTTCTCGATGGTGAAGCCGCCGGAGGCGACGATCTTGACGCGCTCGAAGCCGTCGCGGTCGAGCGCCTCGCGGACCCGCTGCACGAGTCGTGCGTTCACACCCGTGGGCTTGAAGTCGCCCATCTCGTCGACGAGCGAGAAGTCGACGAGGCTCTCCGACGTGTCGAGCCGCACGCCCCACAGCCGGTCACCGAGCACGCGCGCGACCTCGAGCGCGGTCGCGATCGAGTTGTTCTCGAAGTCGACGAGCACGGTGACGCGCATCTCCGGCGGCGCCCACTCCGCGAACTTCGACGCGGCGAGCACGGTGTTGCCGCCGTAAGAAGCGATGAGCGCGTGCGGCACCGTGCCGATGCCGCGCCCGCCCCACCACGACGCCTGCTCGTCGGTCGTGACGCCGATCTCCGCTCCGGTGATGAGACCGGCGACGTACGCCGCGTAGCCGTCGCCGGTCTGCACGCGGTGATGATCGTGCCGTGCCGGCATGAAGATGATCGGCTTGCGGTTCGCCGCCTCGACGACGCGGACGACGTTCGACGTGATCAACGTCCGGCGCGCCAGCACGCCCAGGTACACGGTCTCCAGGTGCGCGAAGAGCGTGTAGTCGCCCTCGATCGTCATCACGGTCTCGTAGGGCACGACCGGATCGCCGTCGTAGAGCGCGTGCACCGTGAGCGCGTCCCAGTCGTCGCTGCAGAGCTTGAGGATCGCGATCGCCTCGTCCATCCCTCCGAGGTATGCGTGCTTCTTCTGGAAGACCTGCATGACCACGCGCGGCCGCCTTCCATCGGCCAGCAGCGCCGCGCGCGAGTGATTGAAGTACGCGTCGGTGTAATAGCCCGCCCGCATCTTCTGGACGGGCAGGTCGAAGACGCCCGGGTCGAGGCGACTACGCGTTGCGCGTGTCGTCGCCACGTTCGAGCTCCAGGCAGGCGCCGAGAGCGGCCTCCGCGACCTCGAGCTGCTCCGGCGTCGGCGTCGCGGTCGTGAGCCGGTGCTGCAGCTCGTGCCCGGGCCTCGACAGGACCTGCGCGACAGGGTTCTCGGGGTTCCGCGTCATCCACCCGAAGATCTCGGTGGACGCCCCGAGCGCACCGATCTGCGCGGCGGTGCGCGCGTGGTTGCGCACACGCTCGGGCGCGAGCGAAGCGAGGACGTTGCCGACGGCCGAGGTGAGGAGCAACGGGCCGATGAGGTGACCGCCGCAGCGCTCGTGCTCCTTCTGCGCGTCGGCGCCCTGCTCGTACGTGCCGATGGAGATGTGCTCGGCGCCGTGGTACGAGGCGAGCTCGCCCGTGCGCAGCGAGAGCGCCGCGGGCGCGAGCGAGAGGAGACCGGAGACGAGCTCCTGCGCCGCGGGTCGCAGACGGCCCGACTCGCGCAGGCCCTTGACGACGACGGCCGCGCCGACGACGGCTGCGAGCGTCCGCGGATCCTGCATCGGCATCCGCGCCGCCGGCAGGCGGCGCTTCACCTCGGGCAGCACGGCGAGCGACTCGACGAGCCGCGCCGGCCCGCGCAGGAGCGGTGTCTTCACCCCGGAGGCGACGAAGCGCTTGCGCGCCGACGCGACCTCGAGGCGGCCGTCGGAACGGCGGATCGCGCACGCCCACGAGGTCGGGCCGTGCACGAGCACGCCGTTTGCGAGCGCCATCCCGCCGAGGCGGATCTTCTCCTCGCTCATGCTGCGGAGGGTACCCCCGCGGCCCTGCGCAACGCGTGCTGCAGGGCGACCGCGGCGCCGTCCACGGGAATCGCCGCGCCGTCGACGGCCGAGACCGGCATGACCTCGCGAATCGACGAGGTGAGGAACACCTCGTCGGCGGCCATGAGGCGTTCGAGCCGGAACGACCCCTCCTCCACCTCGTAGCCGGCCCCGGGCGCGAGCTCGAGCACGACGGCGCGCGTGACGCCGGCGAGGATCGGCAGCTCGAGCGAAGGAGTCAGCAGGCGCTCGCCCTCGCGCCACCAGACGTTCGCGGTCGGCGCCTCGAGCACCGTGTCGTCGTGGGCGACGAGCAGCGCGTCGTCCGCGCCGCGCTCCGCGGCATCGTCCTGCGCAGCCATGTTCTCGGCATAGCTCGTCGATTTCGCGGCGGCAAGCGCGCCGGTCGACCAGCGCACGACGGCGAGATGCAGGCCGCGCGCGCGCTGCTCCTCGAGCGCGGGGTCGATCGGCGCTGCCGCCGCCACGAGCGTCATGCCGGTCCAGTAGAAGCGCAGCGCGAGATCGCCCGCGCCTGCGGACTTGACGACGCCGTCCGCGAGGCGCCCGCACTCCTCCACGTCCGGCTCGGGCAGCCGCACGCGCGCGGCCGAGCGTCCAAGCCGCTCGATGTGCTCGGCGAGACGGAACGGCCTGCCCCCGTAGACGCGCGTGGTCTCGAACACCGCGCGGCCGCGAAGCAGCGCTTCGTCGTCGGCCGAGAACACGGGCGCGTGCGGGTCGACGAGGCCGCGCCCGGCGACCGCGACGGCGAGGACGTTCACACCGCCGCCAGGAGCGGCCGCGCCTTGACCCACGACTCCTCGATCTCCGCGGCGGGCTCGGAGTCCCACACGATGCCGCCGCCGACCCACAGATGGATGGAGCCGTCCGCGATCGCGAACGTGCGGATGGTCAGCGCGAGATCGAGGTCGCCGTTCGGGTAGATGCGACCGAGCGCGCCCATCGACGCGCCGCGCCCGACCGGCTCGAGGCCGGCGATGAGCTCCAGCGCCGTCGACTTGGGGCAGCCGGTGACGGAGCCGCCCGGGAGGACTGCTCGGAGCAGCTCGGTCAGCGTCACGCCGGACCGCAGCCTGCCCTCGACGGTGGCGACGAGGTGCGAGACGCCCGCGAGCTGCCGCTCGGCGAGGAGCTCGGGCCAGTGCACACTGCCCGGGACGCACACGCGCGAGAGGTCGTTGCGCTCGAGGTCGACGATCATCACGTGCTCGGCGGTGTCCTTCACCGACTCGATCGGGACGCCTGCCGGCCGCGTGCCCTTGATCGGCATCGTGCGCACGAGGTCGCCGCGCTTCTGCAGGAGCAGCTCGGGTGACGCGGAGACGACCGCCCAGCCGTCGCCTTCGAGCGGCGCCGGCTCGAGCGGGACGAGAGGGGCGAGCGCGACGGCCACCGCCGCGGGATCGCCCGCGAACGCCGCGCGCAGATGCTGGACGAGACTGACCTGGTACACGTCGCCCTCGTAGATCGCGGCGCGCACCGTCTCGACAGCAGCCGCGTACTCCTCCGCGCTCCACGTCGTCTCCCACGCGCCGACCGAGAACGATCCGCTCGCGGGACGCGGTGGGTCGATCGAGTACGCGACCTTCGGGAGCGCGCAGGGCTCCGCCGCCGACGGTGCGCTCGCGCCGTAGGAGACGAAGACGCGTGCCACGTCGAACTCCTCCGCCGCGAGCGCCGGTTCCAGCTGCTCGAGCGCGTCGAGCTCGACGGTCATCCGAGCAGGGCGCGGGCAGCATGCCGCATCCACTCGACGCCGAGCTCGAGATCGGCGACCGGGATGCGCTCGTCGGCGGAGTGGATGAGCGTCGCGCTGACCTCGGCCGGCATCGTGCGCATGGGGAAGAAGCCGTACGCGACCGTGCCGAACGCCTCGCGCAGCCAGTGACTGTCGGTGAAGCCGGCGCACGCGAGCGGCACCGGCCGCGCACCCGGCTCGATCGCGGCGACGAAGGACTCGACCGCGTCCCACAGCGGCGTGTCGAGGGCCGACCGCGTCCCGCCCTGTGCCTCGCCGAAGACGAGGTCGTACTCGACGTCGTTGCCGAGCATACGGCGCACGACGGGCTCGATCTGCTCCGGCGTCTGTCCCGGCAGCAGGCGGCAGTCGACCTCGAGCTCGACGAGCGCCGGGATGACGTTGCGCTTCTGCGACGCGGAGATGATCGTCGGCGAGAACGTCGGCGAGAGCAGCGCGCGCACGAGCTCTCCGGTGATCTCGTCGAGCGCGCGGACGCGGTCGACGAGATCTGCCGTCGCAGGCAGCTCGCCGAGCACCGCGCGCGCGAATGCCTCGACCTCCTGCTGCACCTCTTGTTCCGGCGTGAACGCGGCGATGCGGTCGATGAGCGTCGCCGCCTTGATGAGCGCGTTGTCGGCGATCGACGGCATCGAGGCGTGCCCGGATCGTCCCTTGACGAGGATCCTGAACGGCGACGTCAGCTTCTCCGCGGTCGTGCACTCGTAGAAGGTCGAGCCCCCGAGCTGCACGCGGTCGCCGGCGCCCTCGTTGATCGCGTAGTCGCAGCGCACGGCGTCCGGATGCGCGTCGCACAGCCACTCGAGGCCGAACGCGTCGCCGACCTCCTCGTCGGCGGTAGCGGCGAGGATGAGGTCGCCCGCCGGCTCGAACCCTTCCCGCGCGAGCGACGCGAGCGCGACCGCCTCGGCCGCGACCTGGCTCTTCATGTCGAGGGCTCCGCGCCCCCAGACCTCGCCGTTGCGCACCTCGCCCGAGAAGGGCGGGACGCTCCACTCCGCGGGATCGGCGAGGACGACGTCGGTGTGGCCGAGCAGCAGGAGCGAGGGCCCGTCGCCCGTGCCCGGGATGCGCGCGACGAGGTTGGCGCGCTCGGGCACGCGGGCGTACAGCTCGCAGCCGACCCCGTTCGCCTCGAGGTAGTCGCGCAGCAGGTGCGCCGCTGCGGTCTCGTTCCCCGGCGGATTGGTCGTGTCGACCTGGATCAGCCGGCTGAGGAGATCGGTGACCTCGGACACGCGCCGAGCATACTTCTCCCATGTCCGATCTCTTTTCCGATGCGGCGTCGCAGCGGGCGAGCGAGATCGCGCCGCTCGCGCAGCGGCTGCGCCCGCGGACGCTGGACGAGCTCGTCGGGCAGAAGCACGTGCTCGGCGAAGGCTCGGCGCTGCGGCAGGCGATCGCCGAGGACCGCGTCCGGTCGTCGATCTTCCACGGGCCGCCGGGGTCCGGGAAGACGACGCTCGCGCGCATCGTCGCCGCCTCGACGGGCGCAGCCTTCGAGGAGCTGTCGGCCGTGTCCGCGACGGTGAAGGACGTGCGTGAGGTGCTCGCGCGCGCGCGCGAGCGCCTTGGAGGCAGCGGCCGGCGCACGATCCTCTTCCTCGACGAGATCCACCGCTTCAACAAGGCGCAGCAGGACGCGCTGCTGCCGGCGGTCGAAGAGGGGCTCGTGACGCTGATCGGCGCGACGACCGAGAACCCGTACTACGAGGTGAACTCGGCGCTCATGTCGCGCGTCCAGATCTACGAGCTGGAGACGCTGTCGGAGGAGGAGATGGCGGTGGTCGTGCGGCGCGGTCTCGCGGAGGTCGGCGCCGAGGCTTCGGACGAGGTCGTGGAGCTGATCGCGCGGCGCGCGGGCGGCGACGCGCGGAGCGCGCTCAACATCGTCGAGCTCGCGAGCGAGACCGCATCCGGTCCCGTGACGGGGGCGAACGTCGAGGACGCGGCGCGCAAGCGGCCTGTCGTCTACGACAAGGCGTCGGACGCGCATTACGACTTCACGTCCGCGTTCATCAAATCGATGCGCGGCTCCGATCCCGACGCGGCGGTCTTCTATCTCGCCGCCATGCTCGAGGGCGGCGAGGATGCGCGCTTCATCGCGCGGCGGATGATCGTGCTCGCATCGGAGGACATCGGCAACGCCGATCCGCAGGCGCTCGTCGTCGCGGTCGCGGCCGCGCAGGCGGTCGAGCACGTCGGGCTGCCGGAGGCACGGCTCAACCTCGCGCAGGCCGCGATCTACCTCGCGCGCGCGCCGAAGTCGAACGCGAGCTACATGGCGATCAAGCGGGCGACGGCGGACGTGCAGGAGCATGGCACGGTCAAGCCGCCGAAGTCGCTGCGCGACGGGAGCTGGTACGGCCGCAAGCTCGGGCACGGCGAGGGCTACGTCTATCCCCACGACGACCCTGCGGGATTCGAGGTCGACTACCTCCCCGACGAGCTCAAGGGCCGCACGTACTAC
>DATAMX010000206.1:0-2689 GCA_036260475.1 Gaiellaceae bacterium
GCCCGAGGCGCTTCCGGACGCCGCGCTGCCGGCGATGTCGCGCGTGACCGTCGACGGGCTCCTGCGCGAGGTCGAGGAGCTCGTCGGCCTCGGCGTGCGCGCGGTCATCCTCTTCGGCATCCCCGACGCGAAGGACGAGGAGGCGACCGGCGCGTGGGAGGACGACGGCATCGTGCAGCGCGCGCTCCGAGCGCTCCGGCCGGAGTTCCCCGAGCTCGTGCTCGTCACCGACGTCTGCCTGTGCGAGTACACCTCGCACGGGCACTGCGGCGTCGTCGTCGACGGCGAGGTGCACAACGACCGCAGCCTCGAGCTGCTGGCGCGCACCGCGGTCAGTCACGCGGAGGCCGGCGCGGACGTCGTCGCGCCGAGCGACATGATGGACGGGCGCGTCCTCGCGATCCGCGAAGCGCTCGACGACGATGGCTTCGAGTCGGCGCCGATCCTCTCGTACGCGGCGAAGTACGCGTCGGCGTTCTACGGTCCGTTCCGCGAGGCCGCCGGATCGGCTCCGTCGTTCGGCGACCGTCGCGGGTACCAGATGGATCCCGCCAACGTGCGCGAGGCGCTGCGCGAGTGCGAGCTCGATCTCGAAGAGGGCGCGGACGCGGTCATCATCAAGCCGGCGCTTCCGTATCTCGACGTCATCCGTGCCGCGC
This sequence comes from Gaiellaceae bacterium, assembly GCA_036260475.1. Lineage (GTDB taxonomy): Bacteria > Actinomycetota > Thermoleophilia > Gaiellales > Gaiellaceae > Palsa-739. Next base: position 660 of record DATAMX010000206.1, read on the forward strand.
GCGAGGCGTTCGACGCGCCGATCGCGGCGTACAGCGTGTCCGGCGAGTACGCGATGGTGAAGGCGGCGGCGCGAGGAGGCTGGCTCGACGAGCAGCAGGCCGCGCTCGAGTCGCTGACGGCGATCAAGCGCGCCGGCGCCGATCTCATCATCAGCTACTGGACCAAAGATCTACCTTCGTGGCTCTGACCACGAGGTCCGATCTCTACCGGCGCGCGCTCGAGCTGATTCCCGGCGGCGTCAACTCGCCCGTCCGCGCGATGCGGGCGGTCGGCCTCGACGAGCCGTTGTTCGTCGCCCGCGGAGAGGGCGCGTACCTCGAGACGGCGGACGGTGCGCGCTACCTGGACTGGGTGATGTCGTGGGGGCCGCTCATCTTCGGGCACGCGGACGCGGAGACGGTCGAGGCTGTGCGCGAGGCCGCGCTGCGCGGGACGAGCTTCGGCGCGCCGACGGAGGCCGAGGTCGAGCTCGCCGCCGAGATCGTCGACGCGGTCGCCTCGGTCGAGCGCGTGCGGCTCGTCTCGTCGGGCACGGAGGCGGCGATGAGCGCCCTCCGCCTCGCGCGCGCGTTCACGAAGCGCGATCGCATCCTCAAGTTCGCCGGCTGCTACCACGGACACGCGGACGCGTTGCTCGCGAGCGCGGGCTCCGGCCTCGCGACGCTCGGCATCCCCTCCACGCCGGGCGTGCCGACAGCTGTGGCTGCGGACACGATCGTCTGCCCGTACAACGACGCCGAGGCGGTCGCCGCCGCTGTGCTGCGCTACGGCGAGGGACTCGCAGCCATCGTGGTCGAGCCGGTGGCCGGGAACATGGGCGTCGTTCCACCGGAGCCGGGATTTCTCGAGCTGCTGCGCGCACTGTGCGACGCATCCGGTGCGCTGCTCGTGTTCGACGAGGTGATCAGCGGCTTTCGCGTGGCGCGCGGCGGTGCGCAGGAGCTGTACGGGATTCGGCCCGACCTCACCATCCTCGGCAAGATCGTCGGCGGCGGGCTGCCGCTGGCTGCGTTCGGCGGCCGCGCGGACGCGATGGATCTGCTCGCGCCGTCTGGCCCCGTCTACCAGGCGGGGACGCTGTCCGGGAATCCGCTCGCGACCGCGGCAGGCCTGTCCGTGCTGCGCCGCCTGCGCGACCCGGGTGTGTACGACGAGCTCGAACGCCGGTCCGTGCGCCTCGCCGAGGGCCTCTCTCCGTTCGGCCGCGTGCAGCGTGTGGGCGCGTTGCTCACGCTCTTCCAGACGGACATCCCTGTGCGGAACTTCGAGGACGCCCAGCAGTGCGACACGGACCGGTACGGCGAGCTCTTTCGGCGCCTTCTCGCCAACGGGATCTACGTCGCACCGTCGCAGTTCGAGGCGATGTTCGTCTCGCTCGCGCACACCGACGACGACATCGACAGGACGATTGCGGCGTGTGGGACGCGATAGTCGACGGCGCCGCGGGCGAAAGCGCACTGTGGCAACTGGCGCTTCGTCCTGAGCACGAGCGCAAGCTCGTCTCGGTCTTCTCCCCGCTCGCCGACCCGCGGTTCGCGTTGGGCCTCGAGACGATCTACGAGGGATATCTGACGCATTACGGGACGTCGCGGCTCTTTGCTCCCGGGGATCCCGACGTCGCGCTGCTGCTCGGCGACTACCTGTACGCGCACGGGCTCGTGCGCGTGGCCGAGTTCGGCGAGACGGATGCGGTCGCCGACCTGTCCGAGCTCATCTCGCTCTGCAGCCAGCTCCGCGCCGAGGACGCCACCGGAGACGGCCCGTTGTGGGCCGCGAGCGCCGCGCTCCTGGGTGCCGGACCGCAGCTGGACGAGCCCCGCGCGGCGCTGCGGCTCCGCGGCGACGCCGGCCCGCTCGAGGCGGCGGCGCGCGAGGCTGCCGGCGACGTGGCCGTTGACGAGGCGCTCGCCGTGCACGCCGCACTACGGTAGGTTTTCGCCGTGCTGCACCTGCTCGCTGTGGAGACCGCCGCCGAAGAGGGCAAGAAGACCGTCCTCGTCATGCTCGCGGTCGGCCTCATCTTCGTCGC
>DATAMX010000043.1:0-31817 GCA_036260475.1 Gaiellaceae bacterium
AGGGCCCCCGGCTTCGACCGCCACTGCCGCTCGAGCCGCGAGATGCGCTGCTGCGCGGGAAGCTCGATCGTCGCCACTACTTCAGCGTCTCCAGGTAGGCGACGAGCGCATGCAGCTTCGCAGGCGGCATGGGAATGTCCGGCATCTGGTTCCCCGGCTTGATCGACTGCGCGTCGGTGACCCAGTGCGCGAGCTCGGCCGGCGTGTTCGGAATCGCAGTGCCGGCGAGCGTCGTGCGGGAGGCCAGATGCGTGAGGTCCGGGCCGACGTCGGAGCTCGCGGGCGTGCCGCGAATGGCGTGACAGCTCGAGCACGGTCCCTGGATGAACACGCGCTCGCCGGGTGACGAGCTCGACTTGGCCGGCTGCGCCTGGCGCGCGAGCCAGCGCCGGAACGCGGCCGGCGGGTCGGCGACGACGAGGAAGCCCATGTGTGCGTGCTGAAGGCCGCAGTACTGGTTGCACTCGCCCCGGAAGACGCCCGGGTGGTCGGCGTACAGCTCGACGGAGTTGTCCTGGCCGGGGATCGCATCGATCTTCCTGTTCAGCTCCGGCACCCAGAAGCTGTGGATGACGTCCGCGCTCCTCACCTGCACCAGCACGGGCGTGCGGGCCGGGATGTGCAGCTCGTCGGCCGTCACGGCGTGTGTCCCGGGGTAGTCGAACTCCCAGTACCAGAGGTGGCCGACCGCGCGCACGGTGAGCGAGGTGCTCGTCGCCGCCGGGGCTTCGGTCCCGCGGATGACGAAGACGTCGGCGACGATGAAGAGCGTCACGAGCCCCGCGACCATCACGCCGACGCCGAGCGTGAGGATGACGATCCAGCCGGCGCGCTCTCCCGGCTCGCGGCCGGGCCCCATCGTTCGGCGCTTGAACCAGGCGGCGACGAGCAGGCAGGTGACGAATACGAGCCCGAAGGCGCAGCCTCCGAGCATCCACCACCACAGGCTCGCGACGTCGCGCGCGCCCGGGCCGCCCGGGTGGAGCATGTCGGTCTGCGAGCCGCAGCCTGCGAGCAGCATGACCGGAGCGAGACCCGCAAGTTTCGGCAACGCATCGGTCGGCTACCCGGGAGGTACGTGCCGAAACTCGAGCCCGCCCAGCTCGTCCTCGTGCTCGCTGCGGCGGTGGCGTACGCGCGCCGGGTGTGGATCCTGAGGCGGCGCGGGCGTCCCGTGCCGCCGTGGAAGGTCGCCTGTTACGCGAGCGGCCTCGCGGTCCTCCTCGGCGCGCTCGAGTCGCCCATCGACGCGATCGGCGAGGAGCGGCTCTTCTGGATGCACATGGTCCAGCACGTCCTCATCGGCGACGTTGCGCCGTTCCTCGTCGTGCTCGGTCTGAGCGGGCCTCTCCTGCGGCCGGTCCTCGCGTTACCCGGCGTCTACCGGTTGCGCGTGCTCGCGCATCCGTTCGCCGCGCTGCCGCTGTGGGCGGCGAACCTCGCGGTGTGGCACGTGCCGTACCTGTACGACGCCGCGCTCGCGCACTCGGGAGTGCACGCTCTGCAGCACGCGCTCTTCTTCACGGGCGGTGCGCTCGTGTGGTCGGCGCTCTTCGGCCTTCTGCCGGGACCGCGCTGGTTCGGCGTCGGCGCGCGTGCGCTCTACCTCGCCTGCATGTGGTTCTTCTCGCTCGCGCTCTCGTCCGTCTTCCTGTGGTCGAGCCATCCGTTCTACGGGCCGTACGCGCGCGCACCGCGGACATGGGGATTCTCGGCGCTCGCGGACCAGCGCCTCGGCGGCGGGGTCATGCTGCTCGAGGGAAGCCTGATCATGCTCGGCGTCCTCATCTGGCTCGGCCTCCGCTGGTTCGAGGAAGGGGAGGCGCGGCAGCAGCTCATCGACGCGCACGCCGGACCGCCGGTCGCCGCGACGAAGTCGTGACGAAGCCGTAACGCGTACCTGGTACCGGTCGTGCCTGGCGTGGTCGTGTCTTTCGCACGAAAGACCTGCTCAGCCGAAGAGGCCGGTACCAGGTCCCGACCCGGAAGCGTCACCGCTTCTAGGCGTACCCCTCTTCGAAGAAGCGGCCCTCGTGGGCGATGGCCTGCTCGCGGGTGAGGCCTTGCTCGGAGTGCGGCCTCGCCCCGATCGCATCCGCGAATCGCGTGATCATCTCGAAGCCCGCCTGCACGTCGGCAGCGTCGCGGAGGGGCTGCTTCGACACGCCCGCCGCGAGCGCGCGAGCCGGGTCGAGCGTGGCGAGGAAGTGGAGCGTGCCGCGCAGGCGCTCGTCGATCGGCGCTGTCTCGAAGTCCTCGAGGATCGCGTCGACGAGCTGGGTGCTTCCGAACGCATACGACGCGACCGCGCCGTGGGCCTCCGTTCAGAAGGGACACTGGTTGAGCTTCGACACGAACGCGGCGAACAGCTCGCGCTCCGGCTCGCTCCAGTCGGACGGCCCCTTCATAACCTCCTGGAAGTACGCGGAGACCGGCTCGCCGAACAGCTCGGGCCGAAAGCGGAGCGCGAGCGAGATGTCGGAGACGTATCCGTCCCGTTCCCGGAGCTCGGCGATCCGCGCTGCCATCTCGGGCGTATGGCGCAGCTCAACCCGCATCGATCGCCTCGTGCGCGCGCCGGCGCTTGCCGTCCGCGACGGCGAACGCGACCGGCAGCACCGCCTCGTACAGCGCGTCCGCGTCGAGGTCGTCGACGTCCGCGTCTGTGATCTTCCACGCGCTGTCACGCACCTTCTCGAGCAGCGGCGTCATGTCGCCGACCGGCCCTGCGGCCTCGCCGACCGCGTGCCAGAGCTCGTCAGTCGGCGAGGAGCCGGCGGAGGACGAACTGGAGGATGCCGCCATGTCTCAAGTATTCACGCTCACGCGGCGTGTCCAGCCGGACGCGTGCGCGGAACTCCTTGTCGTCGGCGCGCACCGTCACCTCGTCGGCCTCGGCGTTGTCGACGCCGACGATGGAGAACTCCTCGCGACCGGTGAGGCCGAGCGACTCGCGGTTCTCGCCGTCCATGAACTGCAAGGGCAGCACGCCCATCATGAGGAGGTTCGAGCGATGGATGCGCTCGTACGACTCCGCGATCGCGGCCCGCACTCCGAGCAGGTTCGGCCCCTTCGCCGCCCAGTCGCGCGACGAGCCGGATCCGTATTCCTTGCCTGCGAGCACGATCGTCGGCACGCCCTCGTCGCGGTACCGCATCGCCGCGTCGTAGATCGTCATCTCCTCGCCGTCGGGCAGATGAGCGGTCCACGTGCCCTCGCTGCCTTCCACGAGCTGGTTGCGGAGCCGGACGTTCGCGAACGTCCCGCGCACCATCACCTCGTGGTTGCCGCGCCGCGAGCCGTAGGAGTTGAAGTCGCGCCGCTCGATGCCGTGCCCGGTGAGGTACTCGCCCGCGGGCGAGTCCGGCCGGATCGCCCCTGCCGGAGAGATGTGGTCGGTCGTGACCGAGTCGCCGAGCGCGACGAGGCAGCGCGCGCCCTGGATGTCCTCGACGCGCGCCGGCTGCGTGGGCATGCCGTCGAAGTAGGGAGGCAGGCGAACGTAGGTCGAGTCCGGATCCCACTCGTAGAGGTTCCCGGAGGGAATCTCCAGCGAGCTCCAACGCTCGTCGCCGGTGTACACGTCGGCGTACGTGCGCGTGAACATCGCGCCTTCGACCGAGCCCGCGATGGTCGCGTCGATCTCCTCACGTGTGGGCCAGAGGTCGCGGAGGTAGACGTCGCCCTGGACAGGCTCGTTCACGAGGTCGATGTCCATGCGCCCGGCCAGCGCGTACGCGACGACGAGCGGCGGCGAGGCGAGATAGTTCGCCTTCACCTCGCCGTGGATCCGCGCCTCGAAGTTGCGGTTGCCGGAGAGCACCGAGCAGACGACGAGGTCGCCTTCGCTGACCGCGGCGGAGATCTCCTCCGGCAGCGGGCCCGAGTTCCCGATGCACGTCGTGCAGCCGTAACCGACGGTGTTGAAGCCGAGCTCGTCGAGATACGTGTCGAGCCCGGCGCGTTCGTAGTACTCGGTCACGACCTTCGAGCCCGGCGCGAGCGACGACTTCACCCAGGGCTTGCGCGTCAATCCGTGCTCGACCGCCTTCTTCGCGACCAGTCCTGCGGCGATCATCACCGACGGGTTCGACGTGTTCGTGCACGAGGTGATGGCGGCGATCACGACAGAGCCGTGCTCGAGCGCGTAGTCCGCGCCGGCGACCGGCACGCGCCTCTTCTCCAGCGTCGCCGTCGCGGCCGGCGCAGGCTCGGTCGTGGCGGCGCCGTCGAAGGTCGGTGGGTCGCTGGCGGGGAACGAGTCCGCCATCTCCTTGTCGTACGAGCCGTTCGTGTACTCGACCCCGAACGAGCCGAGCGAATCGAGGAACGCTGCCTTCGCGTTTGCGAGCGGCACGCGGTCCTGCGGGCGCCGCGGGCCGGCGATGGAGGGCTCGACGTCGTCGAGGTCGAGCTCCACCACGTGCGAGTACTCCGGGTGCGCATCCGGCTCGTGCCAGAGCATGTTCTCCTTGCAGTACGCCTCGACGAGAGCGATGCGCCAGTCCGGACGACCGGTGAGACGCATGTACTCGAGCGTGACCTCGTCGACCGGGAAGAAGCCGCATGTCGCGCCGTACTCCGGGCTCATGTTCCCGAGCGTCGCGCGGTCGGCGAGCGCGAGCGACGGCACGCCGGGGCCGAAGTACTCGACGAATTTTCCGACGACGCCCGTCGCGCGCAGCATCTGGGTCACGGTGAGGACGAGGTCGGTCGCCGTCGCGCCCTCGCGCAGCGCGCCGCTGAGCCGGAAGCCGACCACCTGTGGGACGAGCATCGACAGCGCCTCGCCGAGCATCGCCGCCTCCGCCTCGATCCCGCCGACGCCCCATCCGAGCACGCCGAGGCCGTTCACCATCGTCGTGTGCGAGTCCGTACCGACGAGCGTGTCGGGGAACGCGACGCCGTCGCGCGCCTCCACGACGCGCGCGAGGTACTCGAGGTTGACCTGGTGGCAGATGCCGGTGTTCGGCGGCACGACCTTCAGGGTCTCGAATGCCTGCTGCCCCCAGCGCAGGAATGCATAGCGCTCGCGGTTGCGCTCGAACTCGAGCTCGACGTTACGCCCGATCGCGAGCCGCGACGCGAACTCGTCCACCTGCACGGAGTGGTCGATGACGAGCTCGGCCGGGATCAGCGGGTTGATCTTCGCGGGGTCCCCGCCCTGGTCGCGCATCGCATCGCGCATCGCTGCGAGGTCGACGATGGCCGGCACGCCCGTGAAGTCCTGGAGGAGCACGCGCGCGGGCATGAACGAGATCTCGTGCGCGGGCTCGGCCTCGGGCTCCCAGCCCATGATGGGCGCGGGATCGCCGCCGTTGCGCGCGACGTTCTCGAGCAGGATCCGCAGCGTGTACGGGAGGCGGGCCGCGTTCGCGTCGAGGCGGTGGATCTCGTAGCTGCGATCTCCGACGCTGAGCGTGGCCATACCTCGATTCAATCAGAGGGCGGCCACCGGTCGGCGGCCGCCCTCCGCACATGCCGCTATCCGAAGACGGCGACGTAGAAGGAATGATCGGCCAGCGCCGCATTGGCGGCGTTGTAGGTGTGGACGACCACGTGGCTCGTGTCGTTGCCGGTCGTGCACGTCTGTCCGGTGGCGGTGCCGCCGCACGGGCCGGCCACGACGTCGCCGCGGGCGCCGCCGTCGTTCGCGAGGCCCGGGCTCGCCAGGATGAGCTTCGAGTCCACCGCGGAGCCGAAGTTGACGATGTACTCGCCGGTCGTATGGGTCGTGATCGAGATCCCGCCCGACTGCGCGGCGATCGACCCGTTCGGGTTGACGAGCACCCACTTGGAAGCGGCCGCCGAGCCGGCCGGGCCTGCCGGGCCTGCGGGGCCTGCCGGGCCTGCGGGTCCCGCCGGGCCCGCCGGGCCCCGTGGGAGCTGCCCGCGCTTGAAGTCCTTCGCCAGCAGGGAGTGGTCCTTCACCTGGACGGTCGTGACGCTGTTGCGTGGAAGAGCGGTCGCGGCGTAGCTCACGCCGCCAAGAGCCAGGAACAGCGCGATACCTGCGAGCACCGTTCCAGGCGTGATCCGGATGGTCCGTAGGCGTCTCATGCTCTGCGGGTACCCGAGGCGTCGTGATTACGAAACGGCCGGCATCAGCTCCCGCGCCGCGAACTCGGCGAAATCGTCCTGGTTGTCGCCGATCTGATGGATGTACACGTGTGTGAACCCTGCGTGGCCGTACTTGCGGATCAGCTCGAGGTACGGCTCCGGGTCGGGTCCGTGCGGCGTCGACTCGGCGACGTCCTCCTCGTCGACCATCGCCGCCGCCTCCTCGAAGTCGGACGGAGTGGCGAGGTCCTGGCCCAGCGGTCCCTCGAGCGCGAGGTTCGGCCAGAGCTTCGTCGCGCGCTCGAGGCCCTTCTTCGCGTCCTTGTCGTACGCACAGTGCATCATCCCGATGCGCGGCTTGCCGTTGCCGAACGCCTCCACGACGTCCTTGTCCGGCGCGGTGGAGATGAGGCCGTCGCCGATCTTCTGCGCCACCTCCGCGGCATTCGGCTTCGCCGCGGCGACATAGACGTCGATTGCCTCGTCCGGAAGCGTGTACACGCGCGCGTGGTCGACGGTGTAGTGCCTGCCCCGGTGCGTCTGCTCGCCTCCCTTCCACAGGAGGCGCATGACGTCGACCGCCTCCTCGAGCATCTCGAGGCGCTCGTCGGGTAGCGGCCAGCGGTCGCCGAGCACGTGCTCGTTGAGATTCTCGCCGGTGCCGACGCCGAGGAAGAACCTGCCCGGCATCATCGCGGCGACCGTCGCGGCAGCCTGCGCGACGATCGCCGGATGGATGCGGATCATCGGGCACGTCACTCCGGTGCCCACGCGGATCTTCTCCGTCGACTTCGCGATCCCGCCGAGCGTCGACCACACGAACGGGTTCTCACCCTGCGCGTCCACCCACGGGGGGTAGTGGTCGGAGATCATGCAGAAGTCGAAGCCCGCTTCCTCGGCGAGCGCCGCCTGCCGCACGAGCTCGTTCGGCGGATGATCCTCGGACGAGAGCGCGAAGCCGAGCTTCATCAGCGCTTCGCCGCCTCGTTCACGCCGGACTTCATCCGGCCGCCGGTGGCGATCTTCGTCAGGAGCGTGTCGGCCTGGCTCTCCTCGTCGAGCGTCTGGTCGAGCAGGTCCTTCGCGTCGCCGTGGCCGAGCTGGTCGGCGAGCGTCTTCGCCGTGCCGTAGCCGGCGATCTCGTAGTGCTCGACGCGCTGCGCCGCGGCGATCAACGCTGCGTCCTTGGCCGCGGGGTCGCCCTGGGCGGCGATGATCTCTTCGCCCTCCGCGACGAGGCCCTGCATGGCCTTGCACGTCTCCCTCGGAGGCTGCTTCCCGAGTTGGCCGAAGATGTCCTCGAGGCGGCTGACATGGTCCCGCGTCTCGGAGAGGTGTTCCTTGAAGGCCTTCTGGAGCTTCTCGTCGGATGCTGCCGACGCCATCTTCGGCAGCGCCTGCACGAGCTGCTTCTCCGCGTCGAGCAGGTCGCCGAGCTGGTCCACGAGCACGTCGTCGAGCGTCTGGAGGTTCACGCTGACCCCTTTCCGTCGAAGTCCTGGACGCTCGGTTGCTATCCGCCGTTGCGACTCGCAAACGCGCCTGCATTCGCACGCTCGCGCTGCGGCTCGATCGTGTACTTCGGGTCGCGCGCCGACTGGAATCCTGCCCTGAAGACGGACCAGCGCAGGCACAGCTCGCCGGCGCAGATCATGGCCCCGCCGAGCGCGGCGGCCCGCCGGCTCGTCGCGCCCCGCCCGGCGAGGATGAGCGCACCGGCGCCTGCGAGGCCCTTCGCCGCCCACGCGAGCTTGCCCGCCGCTTCCCGGTGGTAGACCTCGCCGATCTCGCCGAGGCGGAGCTCCATCGCCTGCATTGCGAGCCCCTCCGCGGCGACGCCGCCCAGCGCGAGCCGGCGCGCGGGCCGCGCGTCCTTCGGCTCGAGGACCATGCAGGCGGCCGCGCCCGCGCTCGCGCACGCGCTCGCGCCGAACAGCCATGGCAGCTCGCGCCGTCCCTCGTGCCACACGGGCACAGCCGTGTCGGCGACGAGCACGCCGGTGTACGTGGCGAGGGGCGGGCCGGACAGCGCGGCGACGACCTCGGCGGCGACCTTCACCGGCCGCAGCCGCCCGGTCAGCTCGAGCAGTGCGGCCGTGTTCGACGCGCCGCCGCTCGCGAGCAGGATCCATGCGCCGACGTTCATCGGCGAGGTCGGCTTGAACACGCGGAGCATGTGGTGGAAGCGCTCCGGGCGCCCGAGATCGGAGATGAGGAGGAGAGGCGAGACGGCGTCCGCGGCCGCGCCGACGTAGAGCGCGGCGGCGCCGAGCTTCGGGTTCCCGCGCAGCTTCGCGACGAGGCTCAGCACCGAAGATGCGCCGGCGAGCCCGCCGGTGAAGAAGTACACGGGGATCTCCCACGTCCACACCGGTTCCTTGATCACCGGCCGCCCGTAGTAGGAGCGCGTCTCCGTCATGGGCGCAGCACCGTGGCGGCGATGCCTGCGACGACCGCGCCGGCGGCGATCGCCATGTTCGCCCACATCGACGGCAGGCGCTTCGTGGACACGACCGGGTCCGGCGGGAGCCCGTAGACCTCGGGGTCGTCGAGGAGCAGGAAGAACGCGCCGAAGCCGCCGACGCCGTCGCCCGGATCCCGCCCGTACAGCTGTGCGTCCCGGACGCCGCCGGCCTGCAGCTTCGCCAGGCGCTCGTCCGCGCGCTCGCGCAGCTCGTCGAGCGGACCGAACTGGATCGACTTCGTCGGGCACGCTTTCGCGCACGCGGGCTCGTGACCGCCTTTCAGACGGTCGTAGCAGAGCGTGCACTTCCAGACGCGGCCGTCCTCCTTCTTGCCGAGGAACGCCGGCGGCGGATCGGTGGTCGCGGGCAGATGACGCTTGTCGAGCACGCCGAACGGGCACGCGGGGACGCAGTAGCCGCAGCCGTTGCAGACGTCCTCCTGTACGACGACGGTGCCGTACTCGGTACGGAAGAGCGCGCCCGTCGGACAGACGTCCAGGCACGCGGCATGCGTGCAGTGCTTGCACACGTCCGACTCCATCAGCCAGCGCATCCCGCCGTCGTGCTGCTGCTCGACGAACGCGACGTGGCGCCACGTGTTCGCGCTCAGCTCCGACGTGTTGTCGTACGACTCGCCCGTGAACTCGAGGCCGTCCTCGGGCACGAGGTTCCACTCCTTGCACGCGACCTCGCACGCCTTGCAGCCGATGCAGATCGACGTGTCCGTGAAGAAGCCGACACGTTCCCGTTGCTTCTCGCCGTAGGCCCCCCAGCCGTCAGGATCCGTGTTCAGTTGCAACAGGGAGCTCACGTCTTCCGCACCTTCTCGGGCTCGACGCGCGGGTCCTGTGCGCGCCGCGACTGAGCTTGCTCGCGGAGCTCTGCGACGAAGTCCACGAGCGCCTTCCCCCGCGGCCGGCGGCCGGGCCGGATGCCGCATGTCGCCGCCTTCGTCTCCATGATGTGGACGTTCGGGTCGAGCGCGGCATGCATGAGGTCGTTCGCGCTGTCGCCCCTCGTGAGCAGTTGCGATCCCCAGTGGTAGGGCAGGCCGATCTGGTGCGTCGTCCGCCCGTTGACGACGAGCGGCTTCATGCGCCGGGTGACGAGCACGCGCGCCTCGATCGCGGCGCGCGTCGTGTAGATCGTCGCCCAGCCGCCGTGCTCGAGCCCCTCCTCTGCGGCGAGCTCCGGCGAGACCTCGCAGAACATCGCCGGCTGGAGCTCTGCGAGATACGGGACGGAGCGGGTCATGCCGCCGGCCGTGTGGTGCTCCGTCAGCCGGTACGTCGTGAAGACGTGCGGGTACAGGTCGGCCCCGCCCTCGCCGTCGACCGGGTTGTACGGGTCCCACCCGGCGTCCGTGTGCTGCTGGCGCCGTGGGTTCGCGCGCTGCGCGTACAGAGGATTGTCGAACGGCGACTCGTGCGGCTCGTAGTGCGTCGGCAGCGGCCCGTCCTCCAGGCCCTGCGGGACGAAGAGCCAGCTGCGCCCGTCAGCCTGCATGATGAACGGGTGGTCGCCGGCGATCGCGTCTTCGGCCTCGGCGCCGTCGGGCGGCGTGTAGTCCGGTGACTTCTCCTCGTCGAAGTCGGGGACGTCCTCGCCCTCCCACTTCTGCCCGTTCCACCAGACGTACTTCTTCCGCTCCGACCACGGGTTGCCGTCGGGATCGGCCGAGGCCCGGTTGTACAGGATGCGCCGGTTCGCCGGCCACGCCCACGCCCATTCGGGCGCGACGTAGGTCTGCTCCCAATGCGGTTTCTTCCGCGCCGCCTGGTTGATCCCGTCGGCGAAGACGCCGCAGTAGATCCAGCAACCGCACGACGTCGTGCCGTCGGGCTTCAGCTCCTTGTAGCTCGAGAGGAACTTGCGGGTCGCGATCTCGAAGCCGTTGACCTCCGCGAGCACGGCCTCGGCGTCCGGCTCCTGGATCTGCGAGTGCGTCGGGTACTCCCAGCGCAGTGCCTTGACCAGCTCGTCGCGCGGCTCCTTCGAGTCGGCGAGCCGCTGCTTGATCCGCCGGCCGAGATGGAAGTAGAACCACAGCTCGGAGCGACAGTCCCCCTTCGGCTCGGTCGCCTGCCAGTGCCATTGGAGCAGGCGCTGCGTGTTCGTGAACGAGCCGTCCTTCTCCGTGTGCGCCGCACCGGGCATGAAGAAGACCTCGGTCGGGATCTTCTCGGTCGTCAGCTCGCCGGTCTCGATCTCCGGGCTGTCGTACCAGAACGACGCCGACTCGATCTCGACGAGATCGCGGACGACGAGCCAGTCGAGCTTCGCGAGCGCGAGGCGGTGCGCCTTTCCGTTCGCGTTGCCGACGGCCGGGTTCTCGCCGGCGATGATGTAGCCCTTGACGTTCCCTTCGAGCATCTGCTCGAGCGTCCAGTACGCCGAGTTGTCGTCGTCGATGCGCGGCAGCTTCTCGAAGAGCCAGTCGTTCTCCTCGGTCGCGTTCTCGCCGAAGTACGCCTTCATCAGGCTGACGAAGTACGCGTCCATGTGGCCCCACCAGCCGGTCGGCGCGCTCGACGCGCGCACGTACGTCTTGTAGTTCCCGTACTTCTCCGTGTGCGGCATCGGGATGTAACCGGGCAGGATGTTGTAGAGCGTCGGGATGTCGGTCGACCCCTGGATGGACGCGTGCCCGCGGAGCGCCATGATCCCGCCGCCCGGCCGGCCGATGTTGCCGAGCAACTGCTGGACGATCGCGGCGGTGCGGATGTACTGGACGCCGACGGTGTGCTGCGTCCAGCCGACGGCGTACGCGAATGCGCTCGTGCGCTCGCGGCCGGAGTTGCGCACGAGCGACTCGCAGACGGAGATGAAGTCCTCGACCGAGCAGCCGCACGTCTCGGCGACGAGCTCCGGCGTGTAGCGCTGGTAGTGGCGCTTGAGGATCTGGAAGACGCAGCGCGGGTGGCTGAGGTCGGGATCCTCCGACGGGGGCTCGCCGTGGTGCAGGCCGCCGCCGTGGCCGCCGTGGCCGGATGCCTCGCCCTTCGTCGGCTTGAAGCCCTGCTCGCGCTGGCCCGCGGACCCGTGGACCTCCATCCCCTCGTACATCCACTTCGTCGCCTCGTATTCGCCTTGCTCCGGGTCCCAGCCGGCGAAGAGGCCGTCGAGCTCCTCCGCGTCGACGAACCCGTCGTTGATGATCACCGGCGCGTTCGTGTAGTGCCTGACGTACTCGTCGAACCAGAGGTCGTTCTGGAGGATGTAGTTGACGACGCCGCCGAGGAACGCGATGTCGCTGCCCGCACGGATGCCGACCCATTTCGTCGCCATGGCGCTCGTGCGCGTGAAGCGCGGGTCGATGTGGATGATCTCCGCGCCGCGCTCGCGCGCCTCCATCACCCATTGGAATCCGACCGGGTGGTTCTCGGCGAAGTTCGAGCCCATGATCACGATGCAGTCGGAGTTCGCGAGGTCCTGCTGCATCGTCGTCGCCCCGCCTCGTCCGAACGAGGTCCCCAGACTGGGGACCGTGGAGCTGTGTCATATACGGGCTTGGTTCTCGACCTGGACGATGCCGAGGCCCGTCATCAGCTTCTTGATGAGGTAGTTCTCCTCGTTGTCCAGCGTCGCGCCGCCGAGGTTGCCGATCGCGAGCGTGCGATTCGCGGGGCATCCGCCGTCGGTCTCGTCCTGCCACGTGGCCGCGCGCGTCTCGACGATGCGGTCGGCGATCATGTCCATCGCCGTGTCCAGGTCGAGCTCTTCCCAGGTGGTCCCGTACGGCCGCCGGTACTTGACCTTGTACTCGCGCAGCGGCGACTGCACGTAGCTCTTCGAAGCCTGGCCTTTCGGGCAGAGCCGGCCGCGTGAGATCGGGCTCGCCGGGTCGCCCTCGATGTGCGTCACGTCGCCGTCCTTGACGTACACGAGCTGTCCGCAGCCGACGGCGCAGTACGGGCAGATCGACTGGACGACGTGCTCGGCGTCGTCGATGCGCGGCTTCAGCGTCCTCGAGCGCGGCGACTGCACCGACGGGCCGAGCCCGAGGGGGTCGCCCTCGCGGAGCTGCCGGAGGACGGGCCAGGAGGCGATCTTGTCGCCGAGCGCCACGGATGCGTTGTGCCGCGAACTGCGTCCGTCAAACAAATCGGACCACGATGTGTTTGGCGCCATTTTCCCCGGGAATCAACCCCCTGAACGAAGGGGGTTGACCTATGAGCACGATCGACGAACGGCGGGAGAGAGCGTCCGCGGGGGTGGCGCTCGCCGCCGACACCGACGGGTGGTACGGGGACTTCGCCCGGCCGCGCGTCATCCTCTCCCCGATCGCGGCGCCGTCCGTTCTCGGCCTGCTCGGGTTCGCGGGCGCGACGTTCATCGTCGCCGCGAACCTCGCCGGCTGGTACGGGACGCCCAAGACCGGGGCATACCTGGCGCCGTTCGCGCTGTTCTTCGGCGGATTGGCGCAGTTCACGGCCGGCATGTGGTCGTACCGCGCACGCGACGCGGTGGCGACGGCGATGCACGGCATGTGGGGGGCGTTCTGGCTCGGCTGGGGCACGCTGAACCTCCTCGTGGGGGCGGGCACGCTCGCCCCGGGGACGACGATGGACCATGCGCTCGGCTTCTGGTTCATCGCGCTGTGTGCGATCACGTTCTCCGGGATGCTCGGCGCGCTCCTCGAGATGAACTTCGGCGTCACCGCGGTGCTCGGAACGCTCGCCGCCGGCTCCGGCCTCGCGGCCGTCGGTCTGCTGCAGGCGGACGCGTACATCCAGCACTGGGGCGGCTGGGTCTTCGTCATCTCCGCGCTGCTCGCGTGGTACACGGCGACCGCGATGATGGTGAAGGCCTCCGCCGGCCGGACGATCCTCCCGCTCTTCAAGGGCGAACGTGAAGCGAACGTGCCGGGACAGCAGCCGACGCGGCCGATTCAGCTCGAATGGGCCGAGCCCGGCGTGAAGATGGGCCAGTAGCAGGGTTGAACGGCCTGCGGGCCGGGGCAATGAGCACGACGTGAAGCACGTGCTCCCCCGGCTCGCAGGCTGGCTCGCGCTCTTCTGGCTGTGGATGCTCCTCGCCGGCGACTGGAGCCACACCGAGCTCGTCTCCGCCGCGATCGCGGCGACGATCGCGTCGCTCTTCGTCCGGCGCCTGCCGCGCGTTCCCGGTGCGAGCTCCCTCTGGAGCGTTCCGGCCATGGTGCTCGTCGACTTCGGGATCCTCATGTGGGCGCTCGTGCGCAGCGCCCTCAGGCGCGAGATCGTCCGCGGCGAGTTCGTCCGGAGGCCGTTTCGCGCCCACGACGCGGGCGTACGCGCCTGGGTCGGGGTTCTCGCGACGTACAGCCCGAATGCGTACGTTGTCGGCTTCGACACCGAGCGCGAGGTCGCGCTCGTCCACGACCTCGTTCGCAACCGCAGCTCGGAGAGCCCGGTGTGAATGCGTTCGAAGTGGCTGCAACCGCGCTGCTCCTCGGCTACGTCCCGCTCGGCATAGTCGCCGTTCGCAGCCGCCCGATCGACGGCCTCGTCGCGCTCGAGGCCGCAGGCGTGCTGACGATGCTCATCCTTCTCTGCTTCGCCGAGGGCTTCCACCGCTCGTTCGAGTACGGCGTCGCCGTCATCGCCGCCGTTCTCTCCTGGGCGAGCGGTCTCCTCTTCGCCAGGTTCCTCGGACGATGGCTGTAGATATCCTGCTCGGGCTCGGCGTCACACTCGAGCTTCTCTGCTGCCTCGGCGTGCTCGTCATGCGCACGACGTACGACCGCCTGCACTACGTCGCGGCCGGGACGACCGTTCCGGCGTTCCTCATCCTCGCAGCGGTGCTCGTGCGCGAGCACGTGTCGTCGGGAGGAATGGACGCGATCGCCGCCGTCGGGCTCGCGTTTCTGCTCAATCCCGTGCTCGTGATCGCTACGGCACGCGTCGCGCGGCGCATCGACGGCCACGAGGCGCCCGACTCGTGACCGTGCTCGCGACGCTCGTGCCGCTGCAGTACGGGCTCTTCGGGCTCGTCGCGCTGGGCGCGCCGGCCGTGGTCCTCAGTCGCGATCCGTTGCGCATGACCGTCGTCAACGGCCTGTACGGGCTCGTGCTCGTCCTCCTCTTCGTCTTGCTCGGTGCGCCCGACGTGGCGCTCTCGATGCTCGTCGTGACGACCGTCGCCTATCCCGTCGTGCTGCTCGTCGCGATCGCCCGCTCGCGGTCGTCGAAGGAAGAGATGGACGAGGCGTGAGCCGCCGCATTCGCGTCGCCGCGTTCGTTCCCGCGCTCGTCGTGCTGTTCGCGTTGCTCCTCTGGGGCTTCGCCGGCATGCCCGACTTCGGTCACTACCGCGGGCCGTACGGCTTCGTGCTCGAGCGGATAGCGACGCCCGAGCGCCACGTCACGAACGTTGTCAACGCGACGACGTACGACTACCGCGGGTTCGACACGATGGGCGAGGAGTTCATCCTCTTCGCGGCCGTCACGGGCGTCGTCCTCCTGCTCCGGGGAAGCAGCGGGTCGCGGCGGCGGGCGGACGACGACGTGCGCAGCGACTCGATCCGCCTCGGCGGTGCGGTCGCGCCCGCGCTCGTGATCCTCGTCGGCCTCTGGCTCGTGGCGTTCGGCTTCGTGACCCCCGGCGGCGGGTTCCAGGGAGGTGTCGCCGTTGCGGCCGGCGCCCTCATGCTGTTCGTCGCCGTCGGGTACCGCGCGTGGTCGACGCTCGGGGACGAAAGGCTGCTCGACCCGATCGAAGGGCTCGGCGCCGGCGGGTATGCGATCGTCGGGCTCGCGGCGCTCGTCTCGGGCGTGCCGTTCCTCACCAACCTGTTCGGGCCGGGCGTCGTCGGGACGGTGCGCTCCGGCGGCAGCGCCGCGCTGCTCAACTGGGCGGCCGCGATCGAGGTGGCGGCGGCCAACGTCATCCTCACCACGGAGTTCGTCGAGCAGTACATCGCTCCGATGGTGCGGAGACGCGGATGAGCTACCTGCCCTATGCGGTCTCGGCGTGGGTGTGCGCCGTCGGGCTGTACGGGATCGTCACGAGCCGGAACCTCATCCACCTCGCGGTGTGCCTCACGGTAACGCAGTCGTCGACGTACGTCCTCCTCCTCTCCGTCGGGTACGTGCAGGGCGGCGGCCCGCCGATCTTCAAGGGCGTCGAGCTCGGCACGACGTCGGTCGACCCGGTCGTGCAGGCGCTTTCGCTCACGGACATCGTCGTGAGCGTCACCGTGCTCGCGCTCGTCCTCGCGCTCGCGCTGGACGTGCACCGGCAGGCCGGCACCGTCGACCCGGACGAGATCGCGGCGATGCACGGATGAGCTGGATCCCGCCCCTCCTCGTCGCGGTTCCGCTCCTCGCAGCGGCGGTCGTCGTCGCGACCGACCACGTGCTGCCGCGGCGCGTCGAGGACCTCGTCGCCATCGCCGCAGCCGCCACGACGTGCGCGCTCGGCATCGTCCTCATGCTCCGCAGCGAGCGCGGCGACGTCATCCACTGGTTCGGCGGCTGGAGCCCGCGCGGCGGCGTCGCGATCGGCATCGACTTCGTCGCCGACCCGCTGGCGGCCGCGCTGGCGGCGCTCGTCGGCGGGCTCGTGCTCGTCGCGCTCGTCTACTCGTGGGCCTATCTCGAAGAGGCCGCCCGGCTCTTCGACACGTTGATGCTCGTCTGCTGCGGCGCGATGTGCGGCTTCGCGCTGAGCGGCGACCTCTTCAACATGTTCGTCTGGCTCGAGCTGATGGGGGTCGCCGCCTACGCGCTCACCGGCTTCGAGGTGAAGGACATCGGACCGCTGCAGGGAGCGGTCAACTTCGCGATCGTCAACGGGATCGGCGGCTATTTCGTCGTCATCGGGATTGCGCTCGCCTACGCGCGGACGGGTGCGCTCAACCTCGCGCAGATCGGCCAGGCGCTCACTCAAGGCGGCAGCGGCGGGCTCGTGATCGTCGCGATGACGCTCGTCGTCTGCGGCTTCCTGTGCAAGGCGGCGGTCGTCCCGTTCCACCTCTGGCTCGCCGATGCGTACGCCGTTGCGCCGTCGCCCGTGTGTGCGGTGTTCGCGGGAGTCATGACCGACATCGGGCTGCTCGGCGTCGCGCGCGTGTACTGGACGGTCTTCGACGGGGCGTTCGCGGCCGACCGGGCAGCGGTCGGCGACGTGCTCCTCTCACTCGGCGTCGCGACCGCGCTTCTCGGCGGCGCGATGGCATTCCTTCAGCGCCACGTGAAGCGGATGCTCGCGTATTCGGTCATCTGCCATGTCGGGATCATGCTGGCCGGAATCGGCCTGCTCACCTCCAAGGGGCTTGCCGGCGCTGCCGACGTCCTGCTCGCGCACGGGCTCCTGGCGGCCGGCCTGTTCCTGACGACGGGCATCGTGATCGCGCTCTTCCGGTCCGTGGACGAGCTGCACTTGCACGGCCGCGCACGTGGCCGGCCCTTGCTTGCCGCGCTGTGGTTCGGTGCCGCCCTCGGCCTCGCCGGCCCGCCCTACGTCGGCCTCTACCTCGGGCACTCGCTCATCGACGATGCGGCCTCCGCGACGGGCCGTGCCTGGCTGCCGCCGTTGTTGTGGATCGCCGGCGCTCTCGCGAGCGCGTCGCTCCTTCGGGCCGGCGCACGCATGTTCCTCGGTCTCGGCGCGCATCGCGATCGGCTTCTCGCACCGGAGATGAAGGAGCGACCGCCCGCGCGCGGGACACGGCTCTCCGTTCTCGCCCCGGTCACCGCGCTCGTCGTCGTCCTCGGGCTCGTCGTGAGCGTCGTCCCCGGCCTGCCCCAACGCACCGAGGCCGCGGCCGAGCGCTTCCGGGACCGGGCCGCCTACGCGAGCTTCGTCCTGCACGGCTCGCCCGCGGCACACGGCCCGCAAGCGGCGTTCGCGCTCGAGCCCGCCTCGCTCGAGAGCATCCTGTACGGAATCGGCGCGACCATGCTTGCGCTCGCCTTGGCCGGGTGGGGGCTCTACCGCCCGGAGCTGGGAGGAAGCCGGCTGCTCCGGCCTCCGGCACGCGCGCTCAAGGCGCTGCACAGCGGCGTGATCGGCGACTACGTCATGTGGCTCACCGTCGGCGCCGCGCTCGTCGGCGGTATCTGGGCGGTGACGCTGCGTTGAAAGCACTACATCGCGAGCGCCGGTGCGGAGATGAGGCTTGCCGGCTGGGAGCACGGGGCGGGCGGGTTGACGCGCCCGGTGAGGAGGCATAATCCATTGTCATGCCGGTCGCAGCCCTGGCGCTCGCCGTCGTTGCTCTCGCTTCGCAGCCGAATCTGTCCAAGCTCGTCCTCAAGCCGAGCTCGGTCGCCCCGGGGTACCTCATGGTGCAGCCTCCGGACGGGAAGGGAAGGGCGCAGCGCACGCTCGACGTGTGCGGCACGAAGAACTATCCGAGCGAGGCGTTGCGCACCGCCCGGCTCCAGGTCGACTACGGGAAGCCGAAGGCGAAGATCCTCCTCTCCAACGAGGTGGTCGTCTACAAGGCCGGCGGCGCGGCCCAGGCGATGCGCGAGGTCGCCGAGCATGCGAAGAATTGCCCGGCGAAGCCGATCGCGACCGAGGGCCTGCCGCCGCTCCGGTACACGTACACGCGCCTCACGGACTCGAAGCTCCTCCGCGGCTCCCTCGTCTTCCGGATGGTCGTCTCCGGGACGGTCAAGGGTGCGCGCGTGCACGGGGTCCACTTCCTCGTCTACCAGCGGTTCGGAAACGTCCTCTCCGGCGTCTACACGTATGCGTCGAGCAGCGTCTCCGTGGCGGCCCAGGAGCGATTTGCGCTCCATGCGGCGGAAGCGAGCGCGAAGATCCTGCGTCGGGGCGGCCAGGGCGGCGGCATTCCCGCTTGATGCGTTAACCGGGATTTAACGCGGGCGCTGGTAAACAGGAGGTCTGCAATCCGCTCGGCCGCAGGCCAGCGCGACCGGCGGGAGCATTGAGACGGGGACCCCGACCGCCTGCCCGGGGTCCCCGACTCAACCCGCGTCGGCGCTACCTTTTGCGCCGTGGAGCGGGAGGAAGTGCGGCACGGCCGCATTGAGATTGCCGACGAGACCGCGCCCCTCGAGGACGAGGAGATCTGGACCGGCGAGGACGACGGCGATCATGCAGGCTGGTATTGCGTTCGCACGGATCCGTTCCCGTGCCCCGCGCCCGGCTGCTCGTACGTCGCCGAGTTCATGACGGCGGCGCATCTCGTGCTCGTGTGGCAGGAGCGCGACGATCCCAACCTGTTGCGCCACGCCGGCCGCGCGAAAGAGGTGGGGCGCAACCCGCGCGTGGTCACGTACGAGCCCTCGTTCGGGCCGAGCGCCTCCTACTACGCATGGGAAGCCGCCGGCCGCCCGGTGCACGGCATCCGCGGCAAGTAGCCGCGTTGATCGAGTCGCACTTCGGCGAGTCGGCGCCGCTGAGCGTCGGCATCGAGGAGGAGCTGATGATCCTCGACGCCGAGACCCTGCTTCCGGCCGGCGCCGTCGACGTGCTCGTGCGCGAGTCGAGCGGACTCGGCCTTCCCGGGCGGCTCAAGACGGAGCTGCACGCGTCCGTCGTCGAGCTCAACACGGGCATCTGCGCGGACGTCGAGTCCGCGGTCGACGCACTGCGCGCTCTGCGCGCGGCGGCGGCGCGGATCGCAGCCGCGCACGGGCTCGCGGTGGCCGGTGCGGGCGCGCATCCAACGGCGACATACGAGTCGCTGCCGGTCGTCCAGGAGGAGCGCTATCTCGCGATGATGCGAGACGTCGGATACGCCGCTCGGCGGCAAGGCGTCAACGGCTTGCACGTGCACGTCGGCATCGAGAGCGCCGATGCGTGCTACGAGCGCCTCGAGGCTGTGCTGCCGTGGCTGCCGGTCGTGCTCGCCCTCTCCGCCAACTCGCCGTTCGCGGAGGGCGTCGAGACGGGGATGCTCTCGAATCGGGCGCCGGTGCTCGCCGAGCTCCCGCGCGCGGGCGCTCCACCCGCCTTCGGCTCGTATCTCGAATGGGAGACCTGGGCGGAAGGGCTCGTGCGGCTCGGCGTGATCGCCGACTACACGCAGCTCTGGTGGGACATCCGCCCGCACCCGCGCTTCGGCACGCTCGAGATCCGGATCGCCGACCAGCCGACGGGGCTCGACCGCACGCGCATGCTCGCCGATGCGATCGTCGCGCTCGTGAAGCACGCGCCGGAGCACTCTGCGAATCGCGCCGACTATCTCCAGAACCGCTGGGCGGCAGCCCGGCTCGGCCTCGACGCCGCGCTCATCCATCCTGACGGCGACCGGCTGGTGCCGGCGCGCGAGCTCGCCGCCGACGTGCTGGGCGCCGAGCCGCCGGAGCCGGAGGCGCTCCTGCAGCTCCACGCCGGCGTCAGCGCCGCTGCGGCGGATCTCGTCGACAGGACGCTAGGCTGAGACGGTGGCGACGCAGACCGAGACGCTGCAGGTAACCGGCATCCGCTGCGAGCGATGCGTCGCCCGTCTCGCCGCGGCGCTCACCGGTCATACCGGTCTCGAAGCGGCGAACGCGAACCTCATGGGTGAGGTCACGCTCTCGTGGGACGACGAGCAGACGAGTCGCGACGCGCTCCTCTCTGCGCTGGGCAAGGCCGGGTTCCGGGAATCCTGAGCGCATCTCCGTCGTTCTGGCTAGTGTGGCTGTAATGGCTGAGGCACAGCCTGACGCGACGCGCATAGCCGCGGATGCACGCGACCGGATCCGGTTCGAGGAGGAGGCGCTCGGCCTCTCCGACCAGGTGTACCGGGTCGCGCGGCACCTCGCCGGCTCGCGCGAGGAGGCCGACGATCTCGTCCAGGAGACGTACACGCGCGCGTTTCGAAGCTGGCGCTCCTACCAGCCTGGCACGAACCTGCGCGCATGGCTGCTGCGCATCCTCACGAACTTGAACATCGACCGGGGTCGCCGCGCGCAGCGCACGCCCCCGATGCAGGGCCTGGAGGCGAACGACTACTTCCTCTACGACCGGCTCACCGAATCGGACGGCGCGCCGAGCGACGAGGAGCGGGTGGTCGAGCGGCTCTCGCAGGACGACATCGTCGCGGCGCTCGCGTCGGTGCCGCACGACTTCCGCGACGTGATCGTCCTCGTCGACATCGGCGACTTCAGCTACCAGGACGCGGCGCAGATCCTCGACATCCCGATCGGGACGGTGATGTCGCGGCTGCACAGGGGACGCCGCGTCCTGAAGCGCGAGCTGGCCGAATCCGTGCTGGAGGAGGGTTCTTGATGGGCCACCACGACGATCCCTGTGCGCACTGCGAAGAGATGATGCAGCCGTATCTCGACCACATCCTCAACGATGAGGAGATGCGGGAGGCGGAGCACCATCTCGACGAGTGCGAATGGTGTCGCAAGCGCTACCGCTTCGAGCAGAGCCTGCGCGTCTACGTGCGCACGGCGGTGAGCGAGCCGATGCCGGCCGAGCTCAAGGAAAAGCTCGCCGCGCTGCGTATCCCGCTGAACTAGCCGAGGACCTGCTTCGCGTTGCGCGGCCGGGGCTGCTCGCCGCGCGCGAGCTGGCCTTCGACGGAGGCAAGCACCTGCCCTCGGAGCTCGGACGACGTCGTCCACCGGTGCGTGATCGGGTACGGCGCCCAGCTCGAGGCCTCGATCGTCCACTCGCCCGCGCGCCGAGCGAACAGTCGCCGGATCGTCCGGAAGCGACCGGCGTCCGGCTGCACGCGCGGCCGGTAGGCGTAGATCTCCCACTCGCGGCCGTCCGGGCTCGCCGTTCGCGCCTTCGGCCTAAGGCTGCTCATCGACGTCTCCGGGCGGCGTGAGGTCGTCGCACTCGACGAGCCGCGCCTCCAGTGCACGCGCGCCTTCGTCCGGGACGAGCGGCCACGCCGCGCGTGCGATGAGCACGGGATGGAGGCGGACGCCGCCGTACGTGCACGCGTACACGTCGCCGCCGTCGTACCGCCACGCGGCGACGACGCGGTCGACCGCGCGCGGATCGAGGTGCGGCCCGTCCGCGAGGACGACGACGGCCGCCTCCGCGTCAGCGGGAAGCGCGGCGAATCCGCAGCGCAGCGATGCGCCGGGACCGTGCTCCCATTCGGCGCAGTGCACGGTGCGCACGTCCGTCTCGAGCTCGTGTGCACCGGTGACGACGAGCACGTCGTCGACCATGCTCCGCCGGAGTGCCGTGAGCACCCGTGGAAGGAACGTTTGCTGCTTCGGCGGCGATGCCCCGTAACGGGACGACGCCCCGGCGGCGAGAACGACGGCATGGGTTGTCACCTCAGGCCCGTAAGAGCGCGGCTTAGTTGCAGCCGGCCAGCGAAGCCCAGCGATCCTCGACGTCGGCGACGTAGCGCATGCTGATCGGGCCGAGCACGTCGTGGTTGAGGTCGATGGTGGTGGGGCCGGCGTTGTACGCCGCGAGCGCGAGGTCGGTGCGGTTGTAGCGGTCGAGCAGGAGGCGTAGGTAGCGGGCGCCGGCGAGGACGTTCGTCGCCGGGTGGTTCACGTCGAGCTTCAGCGCTGCGCCGGTGGCGGGCAGCACCTGAAGCAGGCCGCGCGCATTCCGCGTCGACACGGCGTTCGGAACGAAACGGGACTCGACCTGCGCCACCGCGACGAGCATCGAGAGCTGGAAGCCGGTGTCGTTGGCCGCGCTCGTGAATGCGGGCCGGAACCTGGACGGAATCGGACAGCGGTTCGAGGCGAAGCGGCCTGCCGCCGGCAGCGCGGGCAGATGCGGCACGAGCGACGTCGCCCTCCGGTCGCTGCGTGCGCCGGCTGCGACCGCGCCGCCGCACGCCACTAGGGCAACGCCGAGCAGGATCAGCAGCCTCGTCCGCATCGTTGGGGCGCGGACCTTACCGCAGCTCAAGCGATCTGTGCGAGAGCGCGCCCGACGAGGGCCCGCGCGACGTCGACCTTCCAGGCCGTCCGTGGAAGCGGGGTGGCGGCATCGACCTCCTCGGCCCCGGTGAGGAGCCACGGGATGGGCGCGACGCCGGCGAGCGCGATGCGCGTTCCGGTGCTCGAGCGGGCGACGGCGACGCCGACCTGCGGGAACGACCACCGCTTCCGGTCCATCGCCTTCAGGTAGACGCTCGCCTCCACCGGCGGGAGCTCGATCTCGAGGATCAGCTCGCCCGGGTCGAGCGTCGTCGTGCGCCGGTCGGCGTCGTCCGGGACGCGATAGAGCTCTGCGAGGCCGAGCTCGCGGCGGCTCGTGTGCACGCGCGCGTCGAGCGCCAGCAACGCCGCGGCCACGTCGGAGGGGTGCGCCGACGCGCAGAAGTCGTTCGCGAAGATCGCGTGCTCGCGGTGCTCGCCGTCGGCCGCGTGGCAGCGGTCGCCGCCGTGCAGGCGGCACGGGTACTTGAGCCGCCAGTACCAGCACCGCGTCGACTGGAGCAGGTTCCCGCCGAGCGAGCCCATGTTCCGCAGTTGCGGCGACGCGGCGAGCCGGCACGCCTCCCGGAGTGCGTCCGGGATCTGCGGGTCGACCTCGAGCTCGGCGAGCGTCGTCCCCGCGCCGACGACCCCGTCGCGCACCCCGCGCGGCACGATCTCGCGCACGTCGACGAGCGTCTCCGTGTGCAGGATCCCGTCGCGCAGGAGCGGCACCACCTCCGTGCCGCCGTGCACGGGGAGCCCGCCGTCGAGCTCGTCGAGGCTGGACGGCCGCAGGAGCTTCATCGTATGCCGGAGATCCTTTCCCGCTCCCTCGCCTCGCGCAGTGCGCGCAGCATCTCCTCGCGCGAGATGGGGAGCTCGTGCACGTCGGCGCCGGTCGCGTCGCGGATCGCGTTCGCGATCGCGGCGGCAATCGGCACGATCGGCGGCTCGCCCAGCCCCTTCGATCCGAGGCTCGTCAGGTGCTGGTCGGGCTCGTCGACGAACTCGCACACGATCTCGGGCACGTCGGCGATCGTCGGCATGCGGTACGCGTCCAGCGTCGTCGTCAGGATGCGTCCCGTCTCGGCGTCCATCAGCCGCGCTTCCGACAGCGTGTGGCCGATGCCCTGGATGACTCCGCCTTCGACCTGGCTCTCCGCGCCGAGCGGGTTGACGATGCGCCCGACGTCGTGGATCGCCGCGACGCGCTCGACGTCGACCTCGCCGGTCTCGACGTCCACCGCCGCCTCGACGACGTGCACGCCGAACGTGAGCACGCTCATGCCGGTCGGGTTCGGTCCGCGCGCGCCCTTGCCCAGGATCTGGACGTTCCCGAGCAGGTCGAGGAACTCCTCCACCGCCACCGACAGGTTTCCGTCCGCCGACTCGATCCGGCCGCCGCGGATGTCGAGGACGCGCTCCTCGAGGTCGTACCGCTGCGCCGCGATCTCGAGCACCTGACGTTTCGCGTCCGCGGCCGCCGCGCGAACGGCGGGCCCCATCGAGGGCGTCGTCGACGAGCCGGCGGACAAGGTTGCAAAGGGCCCGCGCGACGTGTCGCCGAGCATCACTTCGACGCGGTCGAGCGCGATGCCGAACTCCTCCGCGGCGATCTGGGCCATCGCAGTGCGCGTGCCGGTGCCGATGTCCTGCATCGCGGTCACGACTGCGAGCCGTCCGTCCGATCCGACGCGCGTCCACGCGTACGACGGCGGGCCGCCCCCGCCGTACCAGATCTGGCTCGCCATGCCGACGCCGCGCTTCCAGCGTGCATCCGATCGAGCGCGCACGTCGTGCCTGCGCTCCCAGTGCTTCTCGGCGCGCTCGTAGCACTGCCGGAGGTTCTTCGAGGAGAACGGCGTGCCGTCGTTCGAGCTCGCGTAGTTCTTCCGCCGCAGCTCGAGCGGGTCGATGTCGAGCGCGGCCGCGAGCCGGTCGATCAGGCACTCGAGCCCGAATGTGCCTTCGACGAAGCCCGGCGCCCGGAACGCCTTCATAGGCGGCGTGTTGATCTTCGCGGTGTGGCGCACCGTGCGGACGTTGTCGCACGCGTACAGCATCTTCAGCGGGCCTTCTGTCGACGCCGACCAGCCGCCCCAGCCGAGCGCATTCACGTACTCGCCGCCGAGTGCCACGATGGTGCCGTCGCTCCGAGCGGCCGCCGTGAGCCGTTGGATCGTCGCATTGCGATTACCGGCGGCGACGTTCTCCTCGCGCCTCGTGAGCGCACAGCGGACGGGCCGTCCGGTCGCGCGTGCCAGCACCGCCGCGACGAACGTGTACTCGCCGGCGGAGTTCTTGGAGCCGAAGCCGCCGCCCATGTACTCGCAGGCGACGCGCACGCGATCGGGCGAGAGGCCGAGCTCGCGCGCCACCTCGTTGCGCACTCCCCAGACGTACTGCGTCGACGTGTGGACGTCGAGGCGGTCGCCGACCCACTCGCACACGGACTGGTGGGTCTCCATCGAGTTGTGCAGGACGACCTGCGTACGGTACGTCCCATCGACGACCACGTCCGCCTCTGCGACGGCGCGGTCGAAGTCGCCGCGCTCGTACCGCTCCGCCTCGCCGTGCACCGCGACGCGCTCGACCGCCTGCTCCGGGTCGAGCACGGCCTCGAGCTGCTCCCACTCGATCCGTATCGAGGCCAGCGCGGCGCGCGCCTGCCCGAACGTCTCCGCGGCAACGGCCGCGACGGGCGCGCCGACGTATCCCGCCTCCCGCTCGAGCCCGGGCGCCTCGCCGGGGCCGACGGCGCCGTGCACCCCGGGAAGCGCGAGCGCAGGCGCGAGGTCGATCGACCGGACGCGGGCATGGGCGTGCGGAGACCGCAGCACGGCTGCGTGCAGCATTCCGGGCAGCTGGATGTCCGCCGTGTACCGCGCCTCCCCACGCACCCGCTCGCGCGCGTCCTTCCGCACCGCCGGCCGGCCGACGACGTCGAGCGGTC
The DNA here is from genome assembly GCA_036260475.1 of Gaiellaceae bacterium. Classification (GTDB taxonomy): domain Bacteria; phylum Actinomycetota; class Thermoleophilia; order Gaiellales; family Gaiellaceae; genus Palsa-739. Next base: position 25,278 of record DATAMX010000043.1, read on the forward strand.
CCGCGGGCCACTGCTGCAGCGGGTCCTCCTCGACCACGAGCCAGACCTCTTCGAAGTTTCCTTCGACCTCCTTCTCGGTGCGAATCAGTCGCGCCAATGCAGGATCGCCTCCTCGATCTTCGGATAGGTGCCGCAGCGGCAGATGTTCCCGGCCATGGCATGCCGTATCTGCTCGGCGGAGGGCTCCGGCGCCGCCGCGACGAGCGCGGCTGCGGAGACGACCTGGCCCGGCGTGCAGAAGCCGCACTGCACCGCGTCGGCGCGAATGAACGCCTCGATGAGCGGATGCTCGCGCAGTCCTTCGATCGTGGTCACGGCGCCCTCGACTGCATGGGCGAGCGTGATGCACGAGAGCACGGGAACGCCGTCGAGCTGAACCGTGCAAGCGCCGCAGTGACCCTCGTTGCATGCGATCTTCGTCCCGGTCAATCCGAGCTGCTCCCTCAGCACCTCGGCGAGGCTTGCGCCGACGGGCGCGTCGAGCACGTGCTCGCCGCCGTTGACGGTGAGGCGCAGCTCAGGCATTCGACGTCAAGGCGAGGATGTCGGCGAGATGGATGAGTCGCGAGGTCGTGCGCGCGACGGTGCGCGCGGCGGTCTCGTCCTCGGCCTCCGGCAGCGTGCGCCACAGCGCGCGGGCGGCGAGCAGCAGCTCGCGGATCTGCACGAGGTCGCCCGCGCGCCCGTTGCTCTCCTCCGTTGCGTTCAGCGCGAGACCGAGCGCCCCGAACGAGTCCTGCTGGCGGATGATCAGCAGCGGGAACGCCATCGACAGGTACTGGTGGATGCGCGCGAGCGGCATCGGCTGGGACAAGGTCGCCGACCCTTGCGGAGCCGACGGCTCGAGCGGGGGCTCGCCGTCCGCGATGCGCGTTGCGTTCCCCGAGAGCATGCCCAGGACCTGCGGCTCGGTCAGCCCCGACGCACGCGCGGTCCGGAGCGAGATCAGCAGGGAGTTCGGCTGCGAGCCGTACGGATAGTCGGACGCGTACACGACCTGCTCCGGCGGCACGAGGTGGTAGAAGCCTAGTAGGTCGATCGCGCTCCACACGGACGTGTCGAAGAAGACGCCCGCCTTGCCGGCGAAGCGCGACGCGAGCCCGGAGAGATCGGCGATGCCCGCGTGCGCGATGATCAGCTGCGCCTCGGGATAGGCGTTCACGAGGCGGTACAGGTTGTCCGCGATCGGCGGTAACCCGCGCCCGCCGTGGATGAGGATCGGAACGCGCCGCTCGGCCGCGATCGCGAATACGGGCGCGAGCCGCTCGTCGTCGAGGAGGAACTTCTGCGCGCGCGGGTGGAGCTTGATCCCACGGGCGCCGCGGTCGATGCACCGCTCGGCCTCGGCGATCGGCTCCTCGCTCAGGTCGAGCCGGACGTACGGGATCATCCGCCCCTGCGACCGCTCGGCGAACGCGAGCGTACGGTCGTTCCCGGCGCGGAAGCCGGGGTGGCGGTCGGGCTCGTCGAGGCAGAAGACGTTGCAGCGCGAGATCCCGTACCGGTCGAGCATCGCCTCGAGCTCCTCGTACCGGCCGACCATGCCGTCGATGTCGGTGCCGAGGTGCGTGTGGGCGTCGAAGACGTCGGCCCCGGGCGGCATCTCCCTGCGCAGCTGGGCCTCGAGCTCGGAGAAGAGCTCGCGCGCGCGTTCCAGCGGCTCCATGAGCCGACTCTACCCAGGTGGCTTATTCGAACGTCGCGGACAGGATCCGGCTCAGGAACACGGGCTCGGGCACCGAGCCGTCCCACTGCGGCGCGCCGTTGACGACGATGCGGGGAACCGCCCAGACGTCCATCTCGGCGGCGAGCGCCGGGAACTCCGTCGATTCGATCGCGGTCGCGCGGATGCGCGGCGACGCGAGCGCGGTCTTGTACGCCAGCAGCACGGCCGGCGGGCAATGCGGTCAGGTCGGCGTGACGAAGACGTCGATGGCGAGGTCGCGGTCGAGCCCGGCGAGCGCCTCGAGCGACTCGGGCCGCAGCGACGACGCGGCCCGGCCCGCCTCGAGCACCGCGCCGACGAGAGAGCCGAGCTCGTGACCCCACGGCAGTCCGTCGTAGCGCAGGCCGGCGTCTTTCCCTTCCGGGCAGATGAGCACCGCGGGGAACCGCTCGAGCCCCGGCGGCTCGCGCTCGATCCGCCACGTGACCCTGTCGGAAAGGGTGCAGAGCTCCTCGACGATCCGGACGGTCTCGGCGCCGAAGTCGACGTCCGCGTGCCCCGGTAGCGGCGTCTCCTCCGGGCCGAGCGCGACGACGAGCTCGACCGGGCGATCGAGCGCGGCGAAGCGCTCGCGGATCCTCTCCTCGTCCTCAGGGCGGAAGATCGCCATCGTGGTCACGTTCTACCGCACGCGGAGCGGCGACCGCTCGGCGCGAGCGATCTCGAGATCGCTCCGGTGGGCGAGGGACGCGGTCTAGGATCCTTCGCATGACCGACGTCCTCATCCACGCTGATACGAGCCGCTCGCCCGCCATGCGGCACGAAGTGCCGCTCGGCATCCCGGACCCGTTCCTGTACGTCGAGCGCGACGGGCGCCGACTCGTCGTCATCACCGCGTTCGAGCGCGAGCGCCTCAAGGCGGTCGCGCCCGACATCGAGGCGCTTCCCCCCGAGCAGTTCGGGATCGACGAGCTGCTCCGCGGCGGCACGCCGCCGGTCCAGGCGATGCTCGAGGTGTACACGCGCGCGCTCAAGGAGATCGGCGTCGCGGAGGCCGTGGTGCCCGCGCGCTTCCCACTCGAGCTCGCAGACCATCTCCGCGCGAACGGCGTCGACGTCCGCGTCGACCGCGAGCTCTTCGAGGACCGCCGGCGGAGCAAGAACGAGACGGAGATCGCCGGGCTGCGCCGCGCGCAGCGCTCCTGCGAGTCCGCGCTCGACGTCGCCCGCCGCATGCTGCGCGACTCCGAGCCGGGCGCCGACGGCGTGCTCCGGCTCGAGGGCGAACCGCTCACGTCCGAGCGCATCAAGGCCGAGATGCAGCAGGTGTTCATCGCGCACGGCGCGAGCGCGGACGAGTTCATCGTCGCGTCGGGCGCGCAAGGTGCGGTCGGCCACGACATGGGTTCCGGCCCCATCTGGGCGGGCGTCCCCGTGGTGTTCGACCTTTGGCCGCGCGACACCGAGACCGCCGTCTACACCGACATGACGCGGACGTACGTCGTCGGCGACGTCCCCGAAGAGATCCGCGAGTACCACCGACTGTGCAAGGACGCGCTCGAGCGGACGGCCGCCGCCGCGAAGCCGGGCGTGAACGGCCGCGAGCTCATGCAGATCGCGTGCGACCTCTTCGCCGAGCACGGCTATCCCACTCAGCTGACGAAGGAGCCGGGGGAGGTGCTCGACAGCGGGTTCTTCCACGGGCTCGGTCACGGCGTCGGGCTCGAGGTGCACGAGCGGCCTCGCCTGTCCGTCGTCGGCGACGATCTCGTCCCCGGTGACGTGATCACGCTCGAGCCCGGCCTGTACCGGGCCGGCTACGGCGGCGTGCGGCTCGAGGACATCCTTCTGGTAAAGGACGGCGGCGCCGAGACGATTACGGATTACCCGTATGAGCTCGAACCGTGATATGAGCTGAGGATGCAGGGACTCATGGCTCCCCCCGGGCGGCACCCGTCGAAGCCGCTCATGCTCGCCGCCGGCTCGCCGCTGAGGCTGCCTCGCGGCCTGATGACCGTAGAGGCGGGAGCCTTCGACCTCCACCTCGAGCTGACGCGCCTCCTCTGGGGCGGAGCGGCGGTCCTCGCGGTCGTGCTGTACGCGTTACACCAGAGTTCGTAGCGGGAACGGGCAGCCCATATCAGCTCGGCCTCCGACGACCGCCGGGGGGCGGCCGGCCGTGCCGAGAAGGAGGGGGACAGAATGGCTGTTCTCGCCCAGGACCGGCCCATCACGCTCGTCGAAGGCGTGCCCGCGGCCGACCCGGCACCGCTCGGCCTCGCTGCGTTCGCGCTGACGACGTTCCTGCTCAGCGGCCACGGAGCGAGCTTCATCCCGGACGCGATCTGGATCGGCCCCGCGCTCTTCTACGGCGGGATCGTGCAGCTGCTCGCAGGAATGTGGGAGTTCCGGAACCGCAACGTGTTCGGAGCGACGGCGTTCTCGACGTACGGCGGCTTCTGGCTCGGCCTCGGCAGCGTCGTCGTCCTCGCCGACGTGTCGAAGACGTTCGCGGCGTCCCTCGCGGGCGCCAACCTCACGAACGCGCTCGCCTGGTTCCTCATCGCGTTCGCGATCTTCAACACGTACATGCTCCTCTGGAGCATGCGCGTGAGCGTCGCCGTCTTCGGCGTCTTCCTCACCCTGGAGGTCACGGAGATCGTGCTCGCGGCTGCCTACTTCAACCTGTCGCACGGCGGCTCGAGCTACCTGCTGCACGTCGGCGGATGGTGCGGCGTCGTCACGGCGGCCGTGGCGTGGTACACATCCGCGGCAGGAGTCGTGAACGGCATGTCGCCGGTGCCCGTGCTACCCGTGGGCGCCGCTCCGATCGGCCGCATCGGCTCTCCGATGCCCCGACGAGCGGAGGTCTAGAGGGTGGCGACCGAGACAGGCCAGCAGCACGCGATCGACACGATGCTCCTCGAGGAGCGGCGGTACCCGCCGCCCGAGGACTTCGCCCGTCAGGCGAACGCGCAACCGGACATCTACGACGAGAGCTTCGAGGCGTTCTGGGAGCGCCAGGGCCGCGAGCGAGTGACGTGGTTCGAACCCTTCACCGAGCTCTACGAGTGGGATCTGCCGTACGCGAAGTTCTTCCTCGACGGGAAGCTGAACGTGTGCTTCAACTGCGTCGACCGGCATGTCGAGTCCGGCCAGGGGTCCAAGGTCGCCTACTACTGGGAAGGCGAACCGGAGAACGACCGGCGTGAGATCACGTACGCCGACCTCCAGCGCGACGTCGTCCGCTTCGCGAACGCGCTGAAGAAGATCGGCGTTCGGAAGGGCACGCCGGTCGCGATCTACATGGGCATGGTCCCGGAGCTGGCGGTGGCGATGCTCGCGTGCACCCGGATCGGGGCTCCGCACACGGTCGTCTTCGGCGGCTTCTCGGCCGACTCGCTCTCCGGCCGCATGAACGACATGAAGTGCGAGGTCCTGATCACACAGGACGAGGCGTGGCGGCGCGGGACGACCGTGCCGCTGAAGAAGACCGCGGACGAGGCGATGGCCGCCGCGCCCGGGGTGAAGAGCAGCATCGTCCTCCGCCGCACCGGCGGGAACGTGTCGATGCAGGACGGCCGAGACCACTGGTTGCACGACCTCGAGGAGGACGTGTCGGACGATCCGTCATCGTGCCCATGCGAGCCGATGGACAGCGAGGACCTCTTGTTCCTCATGTACACGAGCGGGACGACCGCGAAGCCGAAGGGCATCATCCACACGACCGCCGGCTACCTCGTCGGAACGGCTGCGACCCATCACTACATCTTCGACCTGAAGCGGGACGAGGACGTGTACTGGTGCGCCGCGGACATCGGCTGGATCACCGGCCACAGCTACATCGTGTACGGGCCGCTCTGCAACCAGACCACCTCGGTCATGTACGAGGGGACGCCGGACTTCCCCGACAAGGACCGCTGGTGGTCGATCGTCGAGCGGTACGGCGTGACGATCCTGTACACGGCGCCGACGGCCATCCGCTCGCACATGAAGTGGGGGCCGGAGCACGCGCAGAAGCACGACCTCTCGTCGTTGCGCCTGCTGGGGTCGGTCGGCGAGCCGATCAACCCCGAGGCGTGGATCTGGTACCGCGAGAACATCGGCGGTGACCGCACCCCGATCGTCGACACGTGGTGGCAGACCGAGACCGGGATGATCCTCATCACGCCGCTGCCCGGCGTGACGACCCTGAAGCCCGGCTCGGGGACCAAGCCGTTCCCCGGCATCGACGCGGCCGTCTTCGACGAGCAGGGCAACGAGGTCGGCCCCGGCGGCGGCGGATACCTCGTCCTCAAGCGGCCCTGGCCGGCGATGCTGCGCGGCATCTTCGGCGACGACAAGCGGTACCGGGAGACGTACTGGACGAAGTACGACAAGGTGTACTTCGCCGGCGACGGCGCCCGGATCGACGAGGACGGCGACTTCTGGCTCCTCGGGCGCGTCGACGACGTGATGAACGTCTCCGGGCACCGCATCTCGACGATCGAGGTCGAGTCGGCGCTCGTCGACCACCACGACGTCGCCGAGGCGGCGGTGACGTCCCGCGCGGACGCCACCACCGGTGAGGCGATCGTCGCCTACGTCACGCTCAAGGGCGGAGCCGAGGGCTCGCTCGAGAAGCTCGAGGAGCTGCGCAACCACGTCGCGCAGAAGATCGGGCCGATCGCCAAGCCGGCGAACATCGTCTTCACGCCGGAGCTGCCGAAGACTCGCAGCGGCAAGATCATGCGCCGCCTCCTGCGGGACGTCGCGAACAAGCGGCAGCTCGGCGACACGACGACGCTCGCCGATCCGACGGTCGTCGACGAGATCAAGCACCGTGCCGAGGCAGAGACGGGTCAGGACGAGTCGTGACGACGGCCGTGGGGGGG
>DATAMX010000045.1:0-4500 GCA_036260475.1 Gaiellaceae bacterium
ACCTGAAGCTGCACCAGTGCGGGCTGCCGAAGCTGATGGCGCTCGAGCTCTTCAAGCCGTTCATCATGAGCCGGCTCGTCGAGCGGAAGATCGTCCAGAACATCAAGGCGGCCAAGCGGCACGTCGACCAGATGCAGGCCGAGGTCTGGGACATCCTCGAGGAGGTCATCCAGGAGCACCCGGTGCTGCTCAACCGCGCCCCGACGCTCCACCGCCTCGGCATCCAGGCCTTCGAGCCGGTGCTCGTCGAGGGCAAGGCGATCCAGGTGCACCCGCTCGTCTGCCACGCGTTCAACGCCGACTTCGACGGCGACCAGATGGCGGTGCACGTGCCGCTGTCGGCCGAGGCGCAGGCCGAGGCGCGCATCCTCATGCTCTCGGCGAACAACATCCTCTCGCCGGCGTCCGGCCGTGCGCTCGCGACGCCGACCCAGGACATGGTGCTCGGCTCGTACTACCTCACCTACTCGGACCTGAAGTTCGAGGAGCTGTCGGTCGACAAGCTCGATCCACGGCCCCAGCGCTTCCGCACGGAGGAGGACGTCGAGTTCGCCCTCAGCGCGAAGCAAATCGGCATCCAGCAGCCGATCGAGTACCTGTGGGAAGGCGAGCTCGTGCTCACCACCGCGGGCCGCGTCATCTTCAACGCCGAGATCGACCGGGCGCTGCGTGAGGCGGTTGGCCCGCTCGAGGGCGGCTACACGCAGTACCACGACTATCTCAACCGGACGCTCTCGAAGAAGGAGCTCGACGACTTCATCGCGAGCCTCGTCGACGAGTACGGCGCCCACACGGTGTCCTCGGTCCTCGACACGATCAAGGACCTCGGGTTCCAGTACGCCACCCGCGCCGGCGTGACGATCTCGAAGAACGACGTCGTCATCCCGCCGGAGAAGGAGAAGCTGCTCGCCGAGTACGAGGAGCGCGTCGGCAAGGTCGAGCAGGCGTACGAGCACGGTCTCATCACCGAGGCCGAGCGGCACGAGTCGATCGTGAACATCTGGACGGAGGCGACCGACGTCGTCTCCGACGCGATGCTCGCGAACCTCGACGAGCTGAACCCGCTCTTCATGATGGCCAACTCCGGCGCTCGCGGATCGTTCGCGCAGCTCCGCCAGCTGGCCGGCATGCGCGGGCTGATGGCGAACCCGAAGGGCGAGATCATCGAACGCCCGATCAAGGCGAACTTCATGGAGGGCCTGTCCGTCCTCGAGTACTTCATCTCGACGCACGGCGCCCGCAAGGGTCTGGCCGACACGGCGCTTCGCACGGCCGACTCGGGCTACCTGACGCGGCGCCTCGTCGACGTCTCGCAGGACGTGATCATCCGCGAAGAGGACTGCAAGACGAAGGACTTCGTCGAGCTGCCGCTCTTCAATGCGGACGGGCTCAACAAGAGCGTCGCCGCGCGCGTGCTCGCGACCGACATCTACAAGCCGCTCGCGTCGGGCAAGCCCGGCAAGACGCTCATCGCCGAGAAGGGCGAGGAGATCACGATCCCGCGCCTGCGCGAGATCGTCGAGGAGCTCGGCGAGGCCGCCGAGAGCTTCGTCGTGCCGGTGCGCTCGGTGCTCAAGTGCAAGGCGGAGACGGGTGTGTGCCAGGCGTGCTACGGCACGTTCCTCGCCACCGGCGAGATGTCGGAGATCGGCGACGCGGTCGGCATCATCGCCGCGCAGTCGATCGGCGAGCCGGGCACGCAGCTGACGATGCGGACGTTCCACACCGGCGGTGTCGCCGGCGCGGACATCACGCACGGCCTCCCGCGCGTCGTCGAGATCTTCGAGGCTCGGAACCCGAAGGGTGCCGCACAGCTCGCGGAGATCGACGGCACGCTCGCGATCGAGGAGACGGAGCGGCAGCTGAAGCTGACGATCCTTCCCGACAGCGGCAACGAGGAGGACGAGCGCTCGTACACCGTCCCGCGGCGCACGCGCCTGCTCGTCACGCACGGCGAGCGCGTCGAGGCCGGTGACGCATTGCACGAGGGCTCGATCAGCCCCGCCGAGCTGTTGCGCCTGAAGGGCTACACGGCGATCGAGCTCTATCTCGTCGACCAGGTGCAACGGGTGTACAAGTCGCAGGGCGTCGACATCCACGACAAGCACATCGAGCTCATCGTCCGGCAGATGCTGAAGAAGGTGCGCATCGAGAACAACGGCGGCACCGACCTGCTGCCGGGCCAGCTCGTGGACAAGCTCGTGCTCGAGCGCGAGAACGCGCGCGTCAAGAAGGAGAAGAAGGACCAGGCGACGTCCGAGCCGCTGATCCTCGGGATCACGAAGGCATCGCTCGCGACGGAGTCCTTCCTCTCGGCGGCGTCCTTCCAGGAGACGACGAAGGTGCTGACCGACGCCTCGATCGAGGGCAAGGTCGACCGCCTGCTCGGCCTGAAGGAGAACGTCATCATCGGCAAGCTCATCCCGGCCGCGACCGGCCTCAAGCGGTACCGCACGATCGAGATCGGTCCGTCCGAGGCCGTCCCGGTCAGCGCGTACACGCGGCCGCAGACGGAGGAGCAGCTGCTGGCGGCGCTCGAGGAGATCGGCTCCGACGGCGGCGAGAGCCTCGCCGACCTCGGCCTCGACTTCGGCGGCGAGCCCGGCGGCAACGGCGGCCCCTCGCACGAGGAGCTCGAGGCGACGGAGATCCCCGAGGTCGACACGCCCCTGGACTCCGAGGGATAGCCCGACCGTCCGGCGAACGCCGAGGCCGGACGTAAACGACGGGTAAGACGGGCCGCCTCCGGGCGGCCCGTCTGGTATCAAGGGCGGGGGTCGTGAAGAGGGCTCTCCTGACACTCGTGGTGCTGGCAGCGTGGCCGGGAGCGGCGCACGCGGCGACCCCTGCGCCGTACGCGGGCCAGTGCGGGCTGCCGGCGACGCAGCCGATCTGGGCCGAGTTCGGCTATCCGCTGCCGGAGTTCAACGCGATCCTCGGCAAGGCCGGCGTCGTCGTCGGTGTCGGAAGCGGCAGCTACGGCGCCACCATGCGCGCCGCCGGCGCGGCGACGGTGTACTTCGACCTGAACTTCAAGAATCGCGTCGGCACGACGACTGCGCCGGCGAGCCCGTCGCTCATCCCCGGCCGCGTGCAGAGCTTCTTCACGTTCGCCCAGCAGCAAACCGGTTGCTCGAACCCGGTCATCGTCCTCAACGAGCTCTCCGGCCCCGGCCTCGTGACGCCGTGGTCGGACAACAACGCGCAGTACCGGGCGGACGTCCTCGCGTTCGTGCAGGGGCTCGCCGCGAAGGGTGCGTACCCGGCCCTCCTCCTGCCGTCGAAGCCGTACATGGGCGGGGACGCACTGACGTGGTGGCAGCAGGTTGCGCAGTCGGCCGAGCTCGTGCGCGAGGCCTACATGCCGGCCCCGTCGACGTGGAGGCTCGGGGCGGTGCTCGGCAATCGCAATCTGCGCAATTTCTACCGGCAGGCGGTGTCCGACTTCACGGCCAACGGCATCCCGGCGAACCGCGTGGGCCTGATGATCAGCTTCGCGACGACGACGGGCTTCGGGGGCAGGAACAACCTTCAGCCGCCCGAGGCGTGGTACGAGGTGGCGAAGTGGCAGGCGCTCGCTGCGCAGCAGGTCGCGGCCGAAACGGGGATCGCGTCTGTGTGGTCGTGGGGCTGGGGCGAGTGGAACGCCGCCGAGCAGGACCCGGACAAGCCGTACGCGATGTGCGCCTGGCTGTGGGCGCGGTCGGCCTCCCTCTGCGATGCGCCGAAGGCGATCCAGGGATTCGACGCGTCGCTGACCGACGGCCAGTTGAGCGTCCTCGGCGCGGGCGCGCAATGCCTCGTCGGCAAGCAGACGCTCTCGACCGCGGCCATCGACCAGCTCGCGAAGGTGACGGGCGACCGCGACACCGCGTACAGCGCGCTGTACGAGCGCCTCGTCGAGAGCGCGGCGCAGCCCGTGTCGACGACGGACGTCCTCGCCGCGGAACGCGCGGTGATCCGGCAGGCGTTCCGGGGGAGCCGCAGCCTGTACGTCGCCGCGCTGGCGCGCGCACATGCGACGGTGCCCGAGGCGCGCGGGATCCTCGCCGACCAGCTCCGTCGTGCGCGCGTCGAGCCGGTGCTGTCGGCCGCCTCTCCGTCCGCGGCCGACGTGAGCACGTTCTACACGTCCTACCCCGATCTCCAGGTGCGCCTCGTCCAGGCGAAGCCCGCGCCCGCATGGCTCGGGCGGAGGGCGCAGGGGCTCGCCCTGCAGGACGTCGCGCCCGACCGGCTCTTTGCTCTCGCGACCGGGAAGTCGGCGTCCGTCCTCACGAGCACCGGGACGTTCTCGGTCAAGGCGCTGCAGGACCCGTCACCACTCGGCGCCGTGCCGCTCGGCCGCGCGCGTCCGGCCATCGTCGCGGCGCTGCGCGCATTCGCGCACGGCGTCGCCTTCGAGCGCTGGACGGTGGGGAAGCAGCGCGCCGCGCTCGCAACCGCGACGTGCGCGCGCGACGATCTCCCCCAACCCGCCGCCGTAGACCTCGTGCAGTA
>DATAMX010000127.1:0-23469 GCA_036260475.1 Gaiellaceae bacterium
CGCGCCGGCTGGATCGTCGTCCTCACGCTCGGCGTCGGCGTGATGATCGCCGGGCTCGCCACCCTCTTCATCGTCGCGGATGTCTTCGTAATCCGCGGAACGGAGGCCCCCGCGGCGACGAGCACGTCACTCACCGTGCGCGCGGTCGGCCACCTCTGGTACTGGGAATTCGACTACCCGGGCACGCATGCGGTGACCGCCGACGAGCTGCACATCCCGGCGCGCACGGCCGTGCTCGTGCAGGTGAGGAGCGCGGACGTCATCCACAGCTTCTGGGTGCCGGAGCTGAACAGGAAGATCGACGCGATCCCCGGCCAGAACAACGCGGTCGAGCTGTACGCAGACCACCCCGGCGTCTTCCGCGGTGAGTGCAATCAGTACTGCGGGCTCCAGCACGCGCACATGGGCTTCGTCGTCGTCGCGGACCCGCCGGCGGGGTTCCGGCGCTGGCTCGCGCGCCAGGAGCAGCCGGCCCAGTCGAGCTCGTCCACCGGCGAGCGCGTGTTCATGCAGGGACCGTGCTCGAGCTGTCACACGATTCGCGGCACGCCCGCAACCTCCGACGTCGGCCCGGATCTCACGCACCTGGCTTCGCGCACGACGCTCGCCGGCACGACGATCCCGAACACGCCGGCCGAGCTCGCGCGCTGGGTCACCGACGCGCAGTCGATCAAGCCGGGGAATCAGATGCCCGACATCCCGCTCCCCGCGGCGAAGCTGCACGCGCTCATCTCCTATCTGGAGACGTTGAAGTAGTGGCGACGGTCGAGCTTCCGGCGCAGCAGCGCATCTCGCGACTCGAGCGGCAGTGGCGGTCGAAGCCCGGCGTTCTCGGCTGGCTGACGACCACCGACCACAAGCGCGTCGGGATTCTCTACTTCTGGACGACGCTCCTGTTCTTCGGCGCCGGCGGCACGGAGGCGATGTTCATGCGCACGCAGCTCGTCGTGCCGAACAACCACGTCCTCGGCCCGGCCGAGTACGACCAGGTCTTCACGCTCCACGGGATCACGATGATCTTCTTCTTCATCATCCCGATGACGACCGGGGCGTTCGGCAATTACCTCGTGCCGCTCATGATCGGGGCGCGCGACATGGCCTTCCCGCGCATGAACGCACTGAGCTACTGGATCTTCCTCGCGTCGGGCCTGTTCCTGTACATCGGCTTCGCGTCGCACAACGGCCCGAACGGCGCGTGGTTCGGCTTCACGCCGCTGACGACACGGCCGTACGACCCGTCGCGGGGCGCCGACTTCTACGCGCTCGCGCTCATCTTCAACGGCCTCGCGTCGACGCTGACCTCGGCGAACCTCATCGTGACGATGTTCAAGCTGCGCGCGCCGGGCATGTCGTTCAACCGGCTGCCGACCTTCTGCTACGCGTTCCTCGCAGCGTCGTTCGGCCTCCTGTTCGCGCTGCCCGCGCTGTCCGCGGACTGCGTGTTCCTCTTCCTCGACCGGAACGTCGGGACGCACTTCTTCGACGTCTCCAAGGGCGGCTCGAACCTCCTGTGGCAACACCTCTTCTGGTTCTTCGGCCATCCGGAGGTGTACATCCTCATCGTCCCGGCGTTCGGAATCGCGACCGCGATCATCCCCGCGTTCACGCAGCGGAAGATCGTCGCCTACCCGCTCGTCGCGATCGCCGAGATCCTCGTCGTCTTCATCGGCTTCGGCGTCTGGGCGCACCACATGTTCGTCACCGGCATCCCGACGATCAGCCTCGTCTTCTTCGCCGCCGCGACCGCGATGGTGGTCATCCCGTCCGCGATCCAGGTCTTCTCGTGGTGCATGTCGCTCATCACCGGCATGCCGCGCTTCAAGACGCCGCTGCTCTTCATCGCCGGCTTCATCTGGATGTTCGTGAACGGAGGCCTGACGGGGCTCGTGCTCGTCGCCATCCCGTTCGACCAGCAGGTGCACGACACGTACTTCATCATCGCGCACTTCCACTACATCATCTTCGGCGCGGCCGTGTTCCCGATCTTCGGCGGGATGTACTACTGGTTCCCGAAGCTCACGGGCAAGCTCTACTTCGAGCTGCCCGGCCAGATCAGCTTCTGGATCATCTTTGCCGGGACGAACCTGCTCTTCTTCCCCATGTACATCGTCGGTCTCCTCGGGATGCCGCGGCAGATCTACACGTACCCGTCCGGCATGGGCTGGGACTGGTACAACGCCGCCGAGACCGCGGGCGCGTACCTCACGGCGATCGGGATCCTCGTCCTGTTCGCGAACCTCGTCGCCGGCTGGCTGCGCGGGCCGGCGGCCGGGCCGGATCCCTGGCTCGCACCGACGCTCGAATGGGCGACGACGTCGCCGCCTCCCGACTACAACTTCGCGGTCATCCCGACGGTCTCGAGCGCGTACGCGAACTGGGACCGCGACGATCGCGCGCTCGACCGGCGCAAGCTCGCCGAAGGCTCGATGGTGCTCGAGGAGGGCCACGAGCAGCCTCTCTCGACGACGGTCGATGCCCGCTTCGACGCCGTTCTCGACATGCCGCACTCGTCGGCGTGGCCTCCGCTGCTCGCGCTCTTCCTCGCGCTCCTCTTCGGCTGTCTCGTGCTGGACAAGTTCGGCTCGGCAGGGATCTGCGCCGTCCTCTGCGCCCTCACCCTCGTCGCGTGGCACCGGCAGGAGCCGGGCAGCGCGGCCGCCCGGCTCGGCCTGCCCGCCGGCCGGTGGGGCATGGCGATGGTGATCGCGAGCGAGGCGACGATCATGGGCTGCTTCATCGCGACGTTCTGGTATCTGCGCCTGCGGGCCGCTCACTGGCCGCCCGGCGGGATCCCCGAGCCCCGCGTCGTCGTCCCGCTCGTCCTCGCCGGAGTCCTCCTCGCGACGAGCGTCCCGATCCAGCTGGCCTCACGCGCCGTGCGCGCCGGCCGCCTGGCAGCCACGCGCGCGTTCCTCCTGGTCGCGCTCGTCGTGCAGGCGGGCTACTTCGCCTACGAGGTCCACGACTACAGAGACGAGCTCCACGCCTTCGGAATCGCGAAGAACGCGTACTCGTCGATCTACTACGTGCTCCTCGGCGCCGACCACGCGCACGTCTTCATCGGGATCGTCCTCAGCGCGTGGCTACTGCTGAAGCTCACGCGCGGCCTGACGGCGTATCGCCTGAACGCGACCGTCGGCATCGCGTGGTACTGGCACTTCGTCAACGTCCTGACGGTGCTCGTGATCGGAACGCTCGCGGCGGTGAACGTCACGTGACTCGCAGCCGTGCGGTCCAGCTCTTCCAGTTCGTCGGATTCTTCGTCGCGCCGGCTGCGTGGTTCGCGCAGCACCTCATCGGCCAGGCGATCTCGCAGGCGGGCTGCAGCACGGCGAACGCCTCCTGGGGCGTGTCGAATCGCGCCTGGCAGATCGTCCTGCTCGCGGTCGCGGGCACGCTCATCCTCCTCTCCGAGGCGGCTGCGGTCGCGGCGTTCCGCAGCACGGGCGCGAGCTACGAGAGCCCGCCGCCGGAGGGGCGCATCCGGCTGATCGCCATCGCGGCGATGACGACGAACCTCATCTACCTCGTCATCGTGCTGCTGGACGGCGTCGCCTCGATCGTCGACATCGCGTGCAGGCAGTCGTGAAGCGGCACGCCTCCATCGCGCTCTCCGTCGCCGTCGCGGCCTTGTCGAGCGCGCAGGGCAAGCAGCTGTACGGCCAATACTGCGTCTCGTGTCACGGCGCCAACGGCCAAGGCGTCGCGCACGGGCGCACGATCGGAGGAGCGCCGCAGCGCATCCAGGAGCAGCAGACCGGCATCGGACCGTCGCTGCGTGGCGTCGGGGCGCTCGCCGCGGATTTCTATCTCCGCACCGGGTACATGCCGCTGCATCGAGTCGGCGACCAGCCGCGGCGGGCGCGCGTCCTCTTCGACGAGGCGCAGATCCGGGCGCTCGTCGCCTACATCGCGTCGCTGAAGAAGGGCCCGCCGATCCCGAAGCCGCGACCCGACCGGGGGAGCCTGTCGGAGGGGCTGCACCTGTTCACCGACCACTGCGCGGGCTGCCACCAGGTGGTGGCGCAGGGCGGCGTCGTCTCCGGTGCGCTCCCGCCGCCACTCGAGAGTGCGACGGACGTGCAGATCGCGGAGGCGGTTCGCATCGGGCCCTACGTCATGCCGCGCTTCACCGCGAAGGCGATAACGGACCGGCAGCTCGACTCGATCGTCCGCTACGTCGACTGGGTGAAGCACCCCGACAACCGGGGCGGGTGGGCGATCGGCGACATCGGGCCGGTGCCCGAAGGCCTCGTGACGTGGTTCCTCGCCGCCGCGCTCCTCGTTGCGATCTGCGTCGTCGTGGGAAGGAGGCTCCGCCATGGGTAGGGTGCGGGCCTTCGTCGTCTCGGGCATCGTGCTGCTGCTCGGCCGTGGCCGGCGCCGTCCGCCGAAGCGGGCGGAACGCGTCGTGCCCGAGCTTCCCCCCGATCGGAGCGCGGAGACCGCAGCGCTCGTGCTCCTCTTCGTCGCCGCGCTCTTCGCGGCGGGGTTCATCGTCGTCTATGCCGTCGACTCCCTTCCGGATCACACCCAGCTGCTCGGCGCCGCGCTCGGGCTGAGCCTGCTGTGCATCGCCGCAGCGATGATCATCGTGGGGAAGCGGCTCGTCGTGACCGAGGAGCTCGTCGAGCCGTATCCGCCGGAGGAGCATCCCGGCGAGCAGGACCTGATCGTCCAGCTCGTCGAGGAGTCGGGCGACCGGATCACGCGCCGCCGCCTCTTCAAGCTCGGCCTCGGCGCGGCCGGCGGCACGCTCGGGCTCGCAGCGCTCGCGCCTGCGCTGTCGTTCGGTCCCCTGTTCCAGACGAAGTACTTCCGCGGGACGCCGTGGCGGAAGGGCACGCGGCTCGTCGACGAGAATTCACGCCCGTACCGGGCCTCCGACATCGAGGAGGACGACTTCTACACCGCGTTCCCGGAGGGAACGAGCGTCGCGGCACGCGAGGACCTCGGTGCGCCGATCGTGCTCGTGCGCCTGCCGAAGAGCCTCCTGAGGCTGCCGCCGGAGCTCGCCGGCTACGACGCCGCCGGCATCGTCGCCTACTCGAAGATCTGCACGCACGCCGGCTGCGCGATCTCGATGTACCGCGCGCCGCTCTTCCAGCCGGACGAGCCGCGCCCCGCGCTCGTCTGCCCGTGCCACTACTCGACGTTCGACCCCGCCGACGGCGGCAGCGTCACGTTCGGTCCCGCCGGCCGGCGGTTGCCCATGCTCCCGCTCTCGATCGACTCGAAGGGCTTCCTCCGTGCAAAAGGCGACTTCGACGACGAGGTCGGCCCGACGTGGTGGGGCACGCGCATCTGGAGACCGGAGCCGTGATCCGCCGCGCGGTCAGGTACCTCGACACGCGTACTGCGACGACGCCGATCGTGCGGAAGGCACTGCGCTACCTGTTCCCCGACCACTGGTCGTTCCTCCTCGGCGAGCTCGCGCTGTACGCGTTCATCGTTCTCGTCGCGACCGGGATCTACCTGACGTTCTTCTTCGTCGACTCGACCCGCGACGTCGTCTACCACGGCCCGTACCTCCCGCTGCAGGGACAACACATGAGCGAGGCGTACCGCTCGGTCTTGGACATCTCGACGAGGGTGAAGGCCGGGCTCCTCATCCGGCAGACGCACCACTGGGCCGCGAACGTCTTCATCGCCGCGATCGTCCTCCACCTCTTCCGGGTGTTCTTCACCGGCGCGTACCGGAAGCCTCGAGGGCTCATCTACGCGATCGGCGTGACGATGCTCATGCTCACGCTGCTCGAGGCGTACATGGGCTACTCGCTCGTCGACGACCTGCTCTCCGGCATGGGGCTCGTGATCGGATACTCGGTCGGGCTGTCGCTCCCGTTCGTGGGCGCGAACCTCATGTCGTGGCTCTTCCACGGGCCGTTCCCCGGGCAGGCGTCCCTCTGGCCGCGCATGTACGTCGCGCACGTCTTCCTGTTCCCGGTGCTGATCGGCTCACTCCTCACCGTGCACCTGCTGCTGGTGGCCATGCGCCATCACACGCAGTTCCGGCAGACGAAGTCGGAGTCGGAGCACGCCGTCCGCGGCGTGCCGACGTTCCCGGGCCAGACGCCGCGCTCGCTCGGTCTCTTGTTCGGGACGGCCGGCGTCCTGTTCCTCCTCGGCGGGCTCGTGCAGATCAACCCAATCTGGCTGTGGGGGCCGTACCACACCTATGTCTCGACGAACGGCGCCCAGCCGGACTGGTATCTCGGCTGGCTGATCGGCGGTCTGCGTCTCGTGCCGAGCATCGACGTGACGGTCGGCCGCTACACGCTCTTCCCGAATCCGTTCTGGGGCGGCGCCGCCTTCCCGCTCGTCGTCTTCGGCTTCCTCTACTTCTGGCCGGCGATCGAGCGGAAGGTCACCGGGGACCACGGGTTCCACAACCTGCTCGAGCGGCCGCGGGACAACCCGATGCGCACCGCCGTCGGCATTGGCATGGCGACGTGGGTCCTGCTCGTCTTCATCGCCGGCTCGTCCGACCGCGTGTACGTCTGGCTGAACGTCTCGTACACGTCGCAGATCGAGATCTACCGCGTGCTCGTGTTCGTCATTCCGCTGCTCACGGCCGCAATCGCCCATCGCGTGTGCGAGGAGCTCGTCGCAGGCGAGAAGGTCGAGGCCGACGAGCATGCCGCTGAAGCCGAAGCGCGGCTGGCACGCACGTGAGGGAGTTGTTCCGCACCGTGCTGGAGGCGCAGCTCGCGCTCGAGCAGCGGCTGCTCGACGAGGTGCTGCCCGAGCTGCGCGAGCGCGCGCGCTCCGTCCATCTGCGAGCTGCGCTGGACCACCACATCCTCGAGACGGAGCAGCACGTCGCGAACCTCGAGCGCGTCGTGACGCTCACGCGCGGCCCCGAGGTCGCGGAGACGGAGGACCTCGCCTGCCTCGCCGAGATCCTGCGCACCGAGCACGTCGAGATCGGGACGTACGAGTTCCTCGTGCAGGCCGCCCTCGCGCTCGGCCTCGACGACGAGGCGGTGCGCCTCCTGCGGCTGAACATGGAGCAGGACGCGTACGCGCTCGAGCAGGCCGAGCACGCGCTCGCGAAGGTGCTAGCCGAGAAGGTCGAAGATCACGGGGCGCCGATGACGCCGACCTTGTAGCCCTTCTTCTTCAGGTCGGCCGTCGCCTTCTCGGCCGCCTTGAGCTGCGGCGAGCTCGAGAGCTGCCCGGCGATCTTCTGCGCGGCGGCCGGGTCACCCGTCGACGCCGCCTTCTTCAGGCGCTCGAGACCGGACTGGAGCGCGCGCAGCTCGGCCACGATCGCGGCGTTGTCGGCCGCCGCGTCGGACGGCGGCTTGATCGCCTCGAGGTCGTCGGCCGCCTGCTTCACGGCGGCCTCCGCGGCGTCGACGCGCTTGGCGAGCTCCGCAAGCGTCGCGGGTGTGGTCTCCGTCAGCGCGGTGACGGACTTCTGCACCGCCTTCCCGTCGGTCTGGAGCTTCTGCTCGTACGCCGTCTTGGAGAGACGGCTGCTGCCGCCGCAGCCGGCGAGGACGACCCCTGCGACGGCGAGGAGGGCGAGCCGCTTCATCGAGTGCGTAGCCTACCCCGATGCTCGACACGACACCGAGCTGGGGGGTCGACCCGGTGCCGGACCGGCTGCACGTTCTCAGCGGCCTCGACTCGACGCTCCTGTGGGGCAACCTCTCCGTCTCGCTGCTCGTCATCGTCATCGGCGCGCTGCTCGTGCCGGCGCTCTCGTTGCGCGATGCGCTGCTCGCAATCCTCGTCGGCGCGGTCGCCGGAAACGTCCTCCTCGGCGTTGCGGCCCTCATCGGCGCCGACGCGCGCGTGCCGGGCATGGTGCTGCTGCGTGCGCCGCTCGGTCGCAGCGGCTCGTACCTGCCGACCGGCCTCAACGTCGCGCAGAACGTCGGCTGGTCGACGTTCGAGCTGATCATCATCGCGACGGCTGCCGGCGCCCTCTCGCAGCATCTCTTCCATTGGCAGGGACGGTGGTTCTGGACGCTCGTCTTCGGCGTGCTGAGCTGGGGGCTCGGGATGCTCGGGCCCATCGGCTTCGTCCGGCGCTACCTGCGCAAGGTCGCGTCGTGGGCGCTGCTCTTCTCGATGGCCTACCTGACGTACTGGGCGATCTCGAAGTCGCACCTGCATGCGTTCTGGGCCGCGCCGGGCAAGGGTGGCTTCCCCTCGTTCGGGCAGGCGGTCGACCTCGTCATCGGGAGCGTCGTCTCGTGGACGCCGCTCGCGGCGGACTACACGCGCTTCGCGCGCACCCGGCGCGGCGCCGCGCTCGGCGCCGGCCTCGGCTACTTCGGCCCGACCATCTGGTGCATCGGCCTCGGAATCCTCATCGTGCTCGCGCGCGGCGTCTCGGATGCGCAGGCGCTTCCGGCCGCGGTCGCGGCGGCCGGCGGGGTCGCGTTCGCGGCCCTCCTCGCCATCACCATCGACGAGAGCGAGAAGGCATTCGCCGACATCTACTCCACTGCCGTCTCGCTGCAGAACTTCCTGCCGCGCTTCTCCCAACGCATCTTGATCACGCTCGTCTCCGCGGTCGCAACGGCGCTCGCGCTCGCCCTGAACCTCGGCAACTACCAGAACTTCCTCTACCTCCTGGGCTCGTTCTTCGTCCCGCTCTTCGGCGTCCTCGTCGCGGACTGGCTCACGGAGCGAGCGCACTACACGCCCGAGCACGTGTTCAACGCCACCGAATGGCGGCCGGGCGCGCTCTGCGCGTGGCTCGTCGGCTTCGGCCTGTACCAGTGGCTCTCTCCCGTCGGGCCCGCGTGGTGGACCCGGCTCGTCGCGCACACGCATCCGCAGAGCGTCAGCTTCACCGCGTCGCTCCCGAGCTTCGCCGCCGCGTTCGTCCTGACGCTCATCCTCAAGTCGGCCTTCGGTGTCGCTCGCCGTCGTCGGACAGCTCTCGCGTGACGTGATCGCCGGCGGCGCGCCGCGCATCGGCGGCCCGCCCTGGCACGCGGCCCGCGCCCTGCGCGCGCTCGGCGTCGACGCCCGCCTCGTGGCGAAATGCGGCGAGCGGGACGCGGTCGATTTCACGCGCAGGCTGGAGACGCTCGAATTCCCCTTCGACCTGGTGGTCGGCGCTGAGACGACCGCGTTCTCGTTCTCCTACGACCCGAACGGCGTGCGAACGATGACGGTCGAGGCCGTCGGAGATCCGTGGCACGAGAACGAGCTCCGGCTCGACGGCGTCGAGTGGGTGTACGTCGCGCCCCTTCTGCGCGGGGAGCTCGACGTCGGCTGGGTCGCTCGAGGCCGGCAGGTGCTGCTGGACGGGCACGGGATCGTGCGCGTGCCGCAGACCGGGCCGCTGCGGCTGGACGGGAACTTCGACCGCGACGCGCTCCGGCACGTCGCCATGCTGAAGCTCGCCGACGAGGAGGCAGAGGTAGCCGGGCCGGTCGACGTGCCGGAAGTGATCGTCACGCACGGCGCGCGCGGCGCGACCGTGAACGGCGTGCACGTCGAGGCAGAGCCGGTGGCGGGCGATCCGACGGGCGCGGGCGACATGTTCGGCGCCGCATATCTCGTGTCGCGATCGCAGGGGGCCGAGCCGGTGGACGCCGCACGGCGCGCAACGGCGCTCGTCACGGAGCTGCTGCGGTGATCGCCGCGGTCGAGACCGTCGACGGCATCGTGCTCGTCGACGTCGAGGAGGAGGCCGTGCTCGGCCCCGGGACGGAGCTCCCCGCCGCCGACGCGCCCAGAGTCGATCTGCCGCGCGTGGTCGCGACGGCCGCCGCCGGCGCGACCGTGGTGGCGGTCGTCGACCGCCGGCCGCCGCTCGCGATCTCCAACGACGCCGGCGCGACGTGGCGCGAGGCCGGCGGCGGCCTGCCTTCCGGCTTTGCCGTCGCGGTGGCCGAGGACGACCCCGACCGCATGCTCTTCGCAGGTCGGAACCGCCTCTACGTCTCGACGAACGGCGGCATCTTCTGGCGGTCGCTCGCCTTCGAGCTGCCCGACGTCGTCGGCGTCGCCTGGATCGACTAGAAGCTGAATTCGCCGCGCGCGACGACGACGGCGGAACCGCCGACCTCGACGTCCTCCGGCGACCGCGCGACGGCGTACAGCGTCGAGGGCCGCCCGATCTCGGATCCCTGCGATATCTCGATCTCCTCGCCGAAGGCGATGCGGCCGTGTCGCGCGAGATGGAGCGCGAGCGGTCCTGCGGCGGAGCCGGTCGCCGGATCCTCCTCGATGCCGATCGCGGGAAGAAAGTCGCGGACCTTCCAGCGACGCCCATCGCGTGCGAAGCAGGCGGCGCCGGCGTCCGTCAAGCGTGCGAGCGCGTGGAAGTCGGGGGTGAGCGCCGCCACCGCCTCCGGCGAGTCCAGCTCGACGAAGATGTGCCCGGGTCCCTGGTGATACAGCTCGACGGGAAGGTCGGTGCATTCGGCGCCCAGCGCGGCGAGCAGGTCTGCCTTCCGGTCGAACGGCTCCGAGACCGCGGGCGGCTGCCGCATCGCGCCATAGACGATGCGCGCACCTTCGCGCTCGAGTCGGATAGGAACCGTCCCGGCGCCCGTCTCGAGCCTGATCTCCACGAGCTGGAGCGGGCCGCCGAGCACGAACGCGGTCCCGAGCACGGGGTGGCCGGCGAACGGAAGCTCGGCCCCGGGCGTGAAGATGCGCACCTTTACGTGACCGTCGTTCTCCGGCGGATAGACGTACACGGTCTCCGGCAACCGCAGCTCCTTCGCAAGCTGCTGCAGCTGCGGTTCCGGGATCTCGCGCGCGTCGGTGAAGACGGCGAGCTGGTTCCCGGCAAGGGGGACGTCGGTGAAGACGTCGCAGACGACGTACCGGTAGCGGCCCACGAGGCCAGACTATCGTTGGCTCCGCGATGCGAATCCTCATCGTCCGCCACGCGGAGGCCGCGCCCGGCGAGCCGGACGAGCTGCGCCCGCTCACGCCCGTGGGCCGGAAACAGGCGCATGAGCTCGGACGGCGATTGCGCGCAGCGGGCTTCGCTCCCGACACGGTCGTCACGAGCCCGCTGCTGCGCGCACGCGAGACCGCGGCCGCGCTCGCGCTGGGGGAGCCCGCAGTCGACGAGCGGCTCGCTCCCGGCGCATCGCCCGACGACGTGCGCGACGCCGCCTCCGACCGCGGCGACACGGTGCTCGTCGTCGGTCACCAGCCCGACTGCAGCCAAGCCGTGCTCGAGCTGGCCGGTGTCGAGGTCCGCTTCCCGCCCGCCGGCTCGTACGAGCTCGAGCTGTGACCGCCATATCCGTGCGCGGTCTGCGCAAGTCGTACGGCCCGCTCGAGGCCGTGCGCGGCGTCGACTTCGACATCGAGGAGGGCGAGGTGTTCGGACTGCTCGGGCCGAACGGCGCCGGCAAGACGACGACGGTGGAGATCCTCGAGGGCTACCGCAGCCGCGACGCGGGGGACGTGGCGGTGCTCGGGCACGATCCCGGGCGACCGGGGCGCGACTTCCGCGAGCGGATCGGCGTCGTGCTCCAGCAGGCGCAGCTCTGGCCCAACCTCACCGTCCGCGAGACGCACGCGGCGTTCGCCGGCTACTACGCCCGGTCGCGCGACGTCGACGAGGTGATCGAGCTCGTGGGGCTCACCGGGAAGAGCGGGGAGCGCGTGAAGACGCTGTCCGGTGGGCAGAAGCGCCGGCTCGATCTCGGCGTCGCCCTCGTCGGCGACCCGGACCTCGTGTTCCTCGACGAGCCCACCACCGGCTTCGACCCGGCCGCGCGGCGCGCGGCCTGGGAGATGATCCGCTCGTTGCGCTCCCTCGGGAAGACGGTGCTGCTCACGACGCACTACCTCGACGAGGCCGAGCAGCTCGCCGACCGCGTGGCCGTGCTCCGCGAGGGGAAGATCATCCGAGTCGGCACTCCGCGCGAGTTGACGACCGGCGGGTCGGAGGTCGAGATCCGCTACCGCCTCGACGGCGAGGAGGTGCTCCTCCGCACGAGCGAGCCGACGCGCGACCTCCACCGCCTGACCTCGGAGGCGGTCGCTCGCGGCGAGGAGCTCGAACGGCTCGAGGTGCGGCGGCCCACCCTCGAAGACGTCTACCTCGCGCTCATCGAGGAGCAATCCGAGTGAAGCTCTTCCTGCACCAGTTGCGGGTGGAGCAGCTCGTGTACTGGCGCTCGCGCGAGTCTGCGGTCTTCACCTTCATCTTTCCGCTGCTGCTCTTCGTGCTGCTCGGATCCGTGTACTCCGGGCACATCTACGGCGTGCCGGCGTCGCAGGCACTACTCGCGGCGCTGCTTGCCTACGGCTGCGCGATGGTCGCGTTCGCAGGGCTCGCCATCACCCTCACGCTGCGCCGCGAGCAGGCGATCCTCAAGCGGCTGCGCGCGACGCCGCTGCCGCCCGTCGTGTACATCGGCTCCGTCCTCGCGTCCACGCTGCTCGTCTTCGCGGCGGAGGTTGTGGCGCTGTTCCTGCTCGGACGCGCGATCTTCGGCACGCCCTTTCCCGCGCGTGTCGGCTCGGTCATCCTGCTCGTCGTCCTCGGAGCGGTCTGCTTCGCCGCGCTGGGCGTCGGGCTGAGCGGCCTCATCCGCTCAGGCGAAGGATCGTCCGCCGTCGTGAACCTGATCGTCCTCCCCATGTCGTTCCTCACCGGCGCATTCGGACCGACGCATCACTATCCGCGCTTTCTGCGCGCGGTCGGCGACGTGCTGCCGTTGAAGTACCTCGTCGACCTCTCGAACGCCGTCTACCTGCACAAGCACTCGTTCTGGTCGCAGGGAACGGCGATCGGCGTGCTGGTCGCCTGGGGCGTAGCCGGCGTCGCCGTTGCGGCGTTCAAGTTCCGATGGGAGCCGAGGGAAAGCTGATGGAGCCCGCAGCCGCCTTCCGCGTGCGCGAGCACGAACGTCCCGGGCTCGAGGTCCGGGTGAACTTCGGGATGCTCACCGGGCGGGAGGCGACTCGGGCCGAAATCGACCACCTCGCACATGCGCTGCGCGGACTCGCGCCGTCGTTCGAGATCGTGTCCGAGCAGCGGCACGAGTTCGGCGGCGACTCGGAGGCATCGCTGCACCAGGTCGTGATCGAGATGACGTCCGTGGACGACGACGTGGCGATCGACGTCGTCGGCGTGGCGGAGCGGTGGGCGCGCGCCTGCTACGACGAGCGCCACGTAGATCTCTAGCGGATCCCCGCAGCGGTCAGCGCGAACTTCGTGAGCGAGCTCGGCATGCGCCGTGCCCGCCGCACGGTCGAACGCAGCGCGTTCGCGAACTCGTCGACGTCTTCGTCCGAGAGCACGAACGGCGGCAGGATCCGAACGACGGCCATGTCGTGGCCGGCGACCTGCGTGAGAATGTGGTGCTCCTTGAAGAGCGGGACGACGACGAGCTGCGCGAACAATCCGCGTTGTGCGCGCTCGAGCATGCGGTAGGCGAGGCCGTCGCCTTCGAACTCGATCGCCCATAGAAGGCCGATGCCGCGCACGTCGCGCACGACGTCGAACTCGTCCGCGAGCGGACGTGTCAGCTCGAGCAGGCGCGTGCCGAGCTGCGCCGAGCGCTCGACAAGATGGCGCTCGTCTAGCTCGTGCAGCATCGCGAGGCCCGCGACCATCGCGAGCTCGTTCGGCGCGAACGTCGAACCGTGCGACATCGCATGCGGCATCGAGTCGAACACCGCCTCGTGCACCGCGCGCGACATCAGGAGCGCGCCGACCGGCACGTAGCCGCCCGAGAGCGACTTGGCGACGGTGACGAGATCCGGCTCGAGGCCCCAGTGCTCGAACGCGAACATCGTCCCCGTGCGACCGAAGCCGGTCATGACCTCGTCGATGCAGAAGAGGGTGCCGTACTTCCGGCACAGCGCCTGCGCGCCCTCGAGGTAGCCGTCCGGCGGGAAGTTGATCCCCTTGCCCTGGATCGGCTCAACGATGAAGAGGGCGACGTCCTCGCGCTTCAGCTGCGCCTCGAGCGCGACGAGGTCGCCGAAGGGCACGCGCTCGAATCCCGGCAGCAACGGCTGGAACCGCGCCGTGAACTCGTCGTTCCCGTTCGCCGACAGGGAGCCCAGCGTGAGCCCGTGGAACGCGTGGTCGGTGGAGATGACGCGCCCGCGCTTCGTCGCGGCGCGCCCGAGCTTGAAGGCGGCCTCGTTCGCCTCCGTGCCGCTGTTCGTGAACAGGCAGCGCTCGAGACGCGGCGGCGTCCTCTCGAGCAGCGCGTCCGCCAGCAGACCCGGAAGCGCGGTGACGCCCATCGCGAGCATGCCGGGCGTGTCGAGCTCGAGCGCTTCGATCAGCGCGGAACGGACGCTGCGGTTGTTGCGGCCGATGTTGTACATCCCGAAGCCGCCCAGCAGGTCGAGGTAGCGCGTCCCGCCGGTGTCGTACAGGTACGCGCCCTCTGCTCGCGACCAGCGCCGGTCGAAGCCGATCGTTCGCAACACGCGGACGAACTGCGGGTTGATCGTGCGCGCCCACAGGTCGAGATCGCTCTCGCCGGCGCTCTCGAGCGCACTCCGCACGTCCATGCGGTGAATCTATCGAGGGTCAGGCGATCGCGGCGCGGATCGCCTGCTCGGGCCCTTCGAGCCGAACCTCGAGGACGCAGGCGCTGCGGCGGATGAGGGCCAGCGCTGCGCGGTTGTCGCCCGACGCGAGCGCGCTGATCTCGGTGATGCCGGCCGCGCGCGCGTCTTCGAGGAGCATGCTCGTGAGCGCAGAGCCGATGCCGCGATGCTGGTGCTCGTCGGCGACCGCGAAGGCGATCTCCGCCGTCTCCCGCCCCGTGCGGACGAGCTGCGCGATCGCAGCCGGCCGGGCGTCGCCGACGACATGGGCGACGAGCGCGTGGTGGGTGCCGTCGATGCGCGCCAGCTGCGCCAGGTCGGCCGCGGTCAGGCACGGCTTGGCGGCGTTGAAGCGCCGGCGCCGCGACTCGGCGCCGAGCCGGTCGAACACCGCCGCCACCGTCTGCACGTCGCCGTTCGAGAGCGGGCGGACGACGATGGTGAGGCCGCGGGAGAGGTCGAGCGCACGGGTCTCCATAGCGAGTTGGAAAAACCTACCTTAGTGGGTTGGAAAAGTCAACCCTATGTGGCAGAATGTGGACGTGCTGCGCGAAAACGCCCGGCCCTGCCCGACCGCGAGCGCCCTCGAGATCCTCGGCGAGAAGTGGTCGCTCCTCGTCGTGCGGGAGCTCGCGCTCGGCGTCCGCCGCTTCGACGCGATCGCGCGCAACACCGGGGCTCCGCGTGACATCCTCACCGCCCGGCTGCGCCGGCTCGAGGCCGAGGGCGTCCTCGAGAAGCGCCTGTACCAGGAGCACCCGGCGCGCTACGAGTACCACCTGACGCCTGCCGGGAAGGCCTTGAGGCCGCTGCTGCTCATGCTCGCGCTGTGGGGCCAGGAGTGGACGGACGACGCGCCGGTCGTCGCCGTGACGCACTCGTGCGGCGCGCCGCTCGAGCTCGTGCCCACGTGCCGCGCGTGCGGCGAGGAGGTTCGCGCGTCGCGCGACGTCAGCCTGCAGTACGTGGGCGACTGGGAAGCCTCGCGCGCCTGATTCCGGGCCGGGAGGGCGCTAGGCTTCGGCCGCCCCGCCCCCGTAGCTCAGTGGATAGAGCAACGGTTTCCTAAACCGTGTGCGGCCGTTCGATCCGGCCCGGGGGCACTGGGCTCGCGCCCTGCTCCGCCGCGCCACCTGTCGCACTCATGTGCAGGGCCTCCTGGTGGAGGCCCTGCACATCTTCGAGTTGCGTTCGGGGTCAGCAGCCCGTCGCGGGCGCGCGGAAGCCCGGGAACGGGTTGAGGTCGCCCATGAAGGTGTAACGACCGCCGTCTGTCGACGTGGCCTGCGTCGGCTCCGACGTCGTATTCGGCGCCTGCCGCATGAACCACGGCATGAACACCTCATCCTCGGGGTGGTAATACCCGTCAGCGCTCTGGGAGCCGTTCGGGTTGGGCCCCTGCAGGTACGTGTTCGTCCCGATCGCGAAACCGATGCCGACCACGGGATCGCCGGTCTCGAGCACCGGCGTGCAGCCGTACTGCGGTGCCGTCGGCGTCAACCACGGTTCCACCTTGTTGTTCACGAACGGGTCGTCCGCCCACTCCGAGACCTCGTGGCTGAGGGCGTGGATGTCCTGCAGCGCCCAGTCGGTTCCGCCATTCGCGCGGGCGAAGAAGCCCGGCGAGGTGTACGACGCGAACGCGTACGTCTGCACCGTCTGGTTGCCGTTTCCATGCGTCGACCCCGTCCCGTGGCCCTGGACCTCGCTCGCGCCGTGGAATCCGATCACGCAGCAGTTGTTCGGGTCGCCGCCGATGTAGTTCACGACGTCCTTCGTCAGGTAGATCGGCAGATGCGTCGGATCGATGTACCCGAGCGTCTGATTCAGCTGCTGGATCTGAGGCGCCCACCAGTCGATCGCGACGTCGGCGAAGTGGACCCCACGACCGGACTGCAAGACGACGCCCCGTCCACTCGGGACCGTGAGCGTGATCGCCGGCTTGACGACGGGGTTCAGCCGCACGTGGTACGGGCTCGCCCCGGTCTGGTCGAACTGAGCCCGCATGGTCGCGTCCTCGAGCTGCAGCTGGTTCCCGGCGTCACCCTGCGAGAGGACCCCGCCCGCGCCTCGGATGAGCTCCGGCGGATTCGGGAACGATCCCGCTGCGGTCGCATTCGGCGTCGATCCGTACTCGTTCGTCGAGAACACCGGCGAGTCGAGCGTCGGCTGAACGACGTCGGTGCCGTTGAACGTCTCGCCGCCGACGACGACGTTCACCGGGATGATGTCGGCCGTGATCGTGGTCGAGCAGGCCGATCCCGAGCAGCTGTTCGGGTCGGAGCCGACCATGTTGAAGCCGTACGTCACGTTGTTGTCGGGATTGAGCGCCTGGCCGAACCAGTGTGCGACGGTTTGAGTCGTCGACAGCGGCTTGGCGCCGCCCAACGTGATCGTCTTCGGGTTGAGCTGCGAATCCGGCAGGACCGGAATCGACGACGGCGCACCGCCGGCGGCTGACGCCGTCGAGACGACGACGCCGAGCATGACGATGCCGACGAGCACCGCAAGCTTGCGGCTTCCGTGCAAGATGTCCCCCCTTTTGTCGAACTAGCGGCGCCGGGACCCTACCGGGCGTGTCGCCGTCGCGGCGTGAACAGATTTGTCCCGGTTTCGCCACCTTCCGGCAGCCAAACCCGCGACGGATTCACGCGCGCCTCAGCGGCGTTCACCCGCTCCGCGCGGCGTCACCTGATGTAGCGTCGCCGTATGGACGACGCGCGGGCCGCCGCCGCGGCGGTGGGGCCGCACGATGTTGCGGTGGTCCTCGGGTCGGGCTGGGTCGACGCGGTCTCCGGCTTCGAGCAGGTCGGCGAGGACATCCCGCTCGCGACGCTTCCCGGATTCGCGACGCCGACGGTCGCCGGCCACGGCGCGAGCGCGCGGTCGCTGCGCTCCGGCGACGTGCGCGTGCTCGCGTTCACCGGCCGGCACCACTACTACGAATCGCGCGACGTCGGCCTCGTCGCGCACGCGGTGCGGACCGCCGCAGCCGCAGGCTGTCGTGTCGTCGTGCTCACGAGCGCGAGCGGCGGAATGCGCGACGACCTCGCGCCCGGCGATCTCGTCGTCATCTCGGACCACATCAACCTCACCGGCGCGTCGCCGCTCGCCGGCGGGCGCTTTCTCGATCTCACCGATCTGTACGCAGAGCGGCTGCGCGCGCTCTGCCGCGACATCGATCCGAGCCTGAGCGAGGCCGTCTACGCCGGCTACTGGGGACCGAACTACGAGACGCCGGCCGAGATCCGCGCGTACCTCGCGCTTGGCGCCGACATCGTCGGCATGTCGACCGTCCTCGAGGCGATCGCAGCGCGCGACGCAGGGCTCGAGGTCCTTGCCATCTCGCTCGTCACGAATCGCGCCGCCGGCCTCGGAGGGAGGCTCGACCACGCCGAGGTCCTCGCCACCGCAGCCACGTCGGTGGAGCGGATGCGCGCGCTCTTCATGGCGCTGCTCCCGCGCCTCTAAGGGCCCGCACGCTGGATGAGCGCGTTGAGCGTCTTCGGCCCGAAGACCCCGTCCGCGGTCAGCCCCGCGTCGTGCTGGAAGGACGCGACCGCCGTCTTCGTCGAGGGGCCGTACTGGCCGTCGACGGTCCCGACGGAATAGCCCAGCCCCTTCAGTGCACGCTGCAATGCGCGCACCTGGCCACCGCTGTCGCCGGGCTTGAGCGTCCCCGTCGGTAGCGCAGCTGCGGCCGAGGTCGTCTTGCCCGCGGTCGTCGTGGGCGTGCTGACGCTCACGCTCGTGATCGGCTGCGTCTTCGGCGCAGTGCTGCCGCTGAAGACGCCCGCCGCGGCGAGCCCGGCGATCAACAGGATGACGGCGGAGCCGGCGACGATCGCGATCCGCACCCAGGGGAGCTCGGGACGCGGCCGGTGCACAGGCGCCGGCTGAAGGAGCCAATCGTCCTCGGCGCTCGGCGGGTCGCTGTCGAGCACGCCCGGCTCGCGCGGCAGCTCGACGTCGCCGAACCAGTCGTCGCTGTCGCCTCCGCCCCCTCGGCGCCGTGTGGCCATGACGCACGCAACGCTAGCGTTTCAGACAGTCCAGCAGAGCCCGCGGCCGGGCGTGGGCGCAGACGCCGCGCCGGACGTAGATCGACGACGCGTCTCCTGCGACGGCGACAGCCTTCGCCGCCGCAACGCCGGCGAGGGAGCGGACGCCGACGTTCTCCGGCCTGGACCCGCACCCGCGCGTGGTCCCCACGCCGATCGCGATCGCCTGCACGGCGTCCGCCCCGCCCGCGGAACGGGCGGCGTACGGTCGGCCCAGGTAGTAGAGCGCCATCGAGCACGAGCCCGCAGGCTCCCCGCTCAGCACGACGGGCGCGACGAGGACCCCGGCGATGACGAGCGCCGCTCCACCGCCGAGTGCCAGTCGCAGCCGCCTGCTCACCGAACCATCATTGCCGTCGTGTCCCTTCTTAGCGCCGTCTCACGTCCGAGGGCACACTGTTCCTGAGCATGCTCGTGCTGGTCACAGACGACGATCGCGCTGTCCGCGAGGCGCTGGAGCGGGCCCTCCAGCTCGCGGGCTACGAGGTGGAGCTCGCCTCCGACGGCGACGCGGCTCTCGCCGCCATCGAGCGGCGGACGCCGGACGCCGTCGTCCTCGACGTGATGATGCCGGGACTCGACGGGCTAGACGTCACGCGCCGGCTCCGCCGCGAGGGCAATCGCATCCCCGTTCTCCTCCTGACCGCACGCGATGCCGTCGGCGACCGCGTGGAAGGGCTCGACGCCGGTGCGGACGACTACCTGCCGAAGCCGTTCGCGCTCGAGGAGCTGCTGGCCAGGCTGCGCGCGCTCTTGCGCCGCGCTCTCGACAAGGAGCCGGCCGACCTCCTCCGCTTCGCCGATCTCACCTTCGATCTCGGCTCGATGGACGCGCGCCGCAGCGGGCGGAGATTCGAGCTCACGACGACGGAAGCGCACCTGCTCGAGCTGTTCATGCGCAACCCACGGCAGGTCCTGCCGCGCTCGCTCATCTACGAGCGCGTGTGGGGATACGACTTCAGCCATTCGTCGAATGCGCTGGACGTGTACGTCGGCTATCTCCGCCGCAAGCTCGAGGCCGAGGGCGAGCAGCGCCTGATCCACACCGTGCGCGGCACGGGCTACGTCCTGCGCGAGCAATGAGCCTCCGCCTACGCCTCACCCTCGTTGCCGCGAGCGTCGTCGCGATCGTCGTCGCCGCCGCGTCGGTGACGACCTACTTCGTCATGCGGCACGAGCTGTACTCGCAGGTGGACAGCACGATCTCGCAGCACGCCGGGCGGATCCAGGCGGATCCCAGCTTCGCCCTGTCCGGATTCGGACCATTCAACGGCGACACGACGACGATCGTGAGCACGAACGGACAATCGGCGGGCCGGCTGCCGATCGACGCCAGGATCCGCGCGGTCGCCGCCGGCAGCGCCGACGGCTTCTACCGCGACACGACCATTGCCGGGTACTCGTTTCGCGAGATCGTCGCGCCCGTACCCGGGCTGGGCGCGATCGTCGTCGGGCGGAACATCGACTACCTCCACCACGACCTCGACCGGCTACGCCTGATCCTCCTCCTCGTCTCCATCGGAGGGACCGCCGTCGCCGCGGCCGCGGGTGCCCTCGTGTCGCGTGCGACGCTCTCACCCGTCCTGCGACTGACCGCAGCCGCCGAGCGGATCACGAAGACGGGCGATCCGAGCGAGCGCGTCCCGGAGGGCGGGCGCGGCGAGCTCGCGCGGCTCGGCACATCGTTCAACACGATGCTCGCCGCGCTCGAAGGCGCGATCGAGACCCAGCGGCGTTTCGTCGCCGACGCGTCGCACGAGCTGCGCACTCCGCTGACGAGCATGCAGACGAACATCGAGGTGCTCAAGCAGCAGGAACGGCTCGACCCGGGCGCGAGGCAGCGCCTGTTCGACGACCTCCAGCGCGAGGCGCACGAGATGCGCGACCTCATCGGGGGGCTGCTCGAGCTCGCGCGCGGGGACGACTCGCGACTGGAGAAGACGACGTTCCGCTTCGACGAGCTCGTCGAGAGCGTCGTCGAGCGCGCGCGGAGTCGTTTCCCCGATCTCGCGTTCGAGGCGAGCCTCGAGCCGACGACGCTGACCGGCTCGAGCGACCGGCTCGAGCGGGCCGCCTGGAACCTGCTCGAGAACGCCGGCAAGTGGAGCGTCCCCGGATCGAGCGTCGAGGTCAGGCTGAGCGGCGGCGAGCTGCGCGTCCGCGACCACGGGCCGGGCATCGCGGCCGAGGACCGGGAGCACGTGTTCGACCGCTTCTACCGGGCGGCCGCGGCGCGCTCGCTGCCCGGCTCGGGGCTCGGCCTCGCGATCGTCCGGGAGGTGGCCGAGGCGCACGGCGGAACAGTCGTCGCCGAGGAGGCTCCCGGCGGCGGTGCGGTTCTCACGCTTCGCCTACCCGACTCTTAGCCCGTCTTCATCTCGCGCTGGTGAGATGAAGACTCCCTCCCTCGACCGGTTCCTCCGTGTCCGGCGCCTCCTCACTCCTTCCCCTGCCCGAGGAGGCGCCGGGCGCAGCCGGTCAGGCGGTCAGGCCGGCGTGAGTCGCGTCGTGTGGAGATGAGCCCGCTCGGTGCGTCCCTCCCACAGGCCGAAGCCGGAGATGAGCACGAGCAGCAGGCCCGGCACGACGAAGAACCACGTGAACAACCTGAACGACGGCAGGGCGTTCACGGCCTTGAAGTCGTTGACGTTGCCCTGCATCGTCGTGACGAGCGGCTTGTACCAGGCGAGCCCGGCCGGCACCTGCCGGAAGATCGGGATCACCGGCTGCAGCATCGGCATCAACGGCGTCAGCTGCTTCTGCATCTGCGGGTCGGCCGCAGCGCTCGTGAACTGCGCCGCCACGGTCCCGAGTGGAACGAACACGTTGTCGTAGTAGGCCGCCGTCTGCTGGACGTGCGACGCCTGCATCAACGGCTGGAAGTCGCTCAGCATCCGCTCGCCCGCCGCCGTCCGGGACGGCAACTGGAAGACGAACGGCAGGGCGACGAGTAGGACGCCGATCGCGAGGACCGGCCACAACAGCTTGCGTGTCATAGCTCCTCCTTGTCCGGGAGAAGCGTCCTCCTCCCGGCGACGCCCCGCGTCGGGGAAGGCAGCTGGGCCTGCTGCGTAGTTGCCCACACGGGATTCGCTCAGGAGTGCCGATGCCGTCCGCGCCCGGGAAGACGAGTCTGGGGGCATGGCCAAGAGACTCGTCATCCTCGGCGGCGGCACGGGCGGCACGCTGCTCGCCAACCGGCTCCGCCGCCACCTCGATGCGGACGAGCTGCAGATCGACGTCGTCGACCGGGACGACCGGCACGTGTACCAGCCTGGACTGCTGTTCGTTCCGTTCGGGCTCGCCGACCCGAACGAGATCGTCCGGCCGAGGCGCCGGCAGCTTCGCAAGGACGTCACGTTCCACGAACGCGAGATCGCCTCGGTCTCGCTCGCCGAGCAGCTCGTGAACCTGAATGATGGCTCGTCGCTGCCGTACGACGCTCTCGTCGTCGCGACCGGCGCGCGGCTCCTGCCGGAGGAGACCGAGGGGATGCTCGAGGCCGGCTGGAACGAGTCCGTCTTCACGTTCTACGACCTGCACGGGGCAACGGGGCTCCGCGATGCGCTCGAGCGCTTCGACGGCGGCCGGCTCGTCGTCGACATCGTCGACATGCCGATCAAGTGCCCCGTCGCTCCGATCGAGTTCGTCTTCCTCGCGGATTGGTTCCTGCGCGAGCGCGGCATCCGCGACCGCACGCAGCTCACGCTCGCGACGCCGCTCGACGGCTGCTTCACGAAGCCGATCGCGTCGAAGCACCTGACGCATCTCCTGGACGAGAAGGGCATCGACGTCGCGGTCGAGTTCAGCGCCGGCCAGGTCGACGGTGCGAAGGGCAGGCTCGTCTCCTACGACGGCCGCGAGCTCCCGTTCGACCTGCTCGTCGCGGTCCCCTTGCACGGCGGCGCGGCATACGTCGACCGTTCGCAAGGACTGGGCGACGCTCTCGGCTTCGTGCCCACAGACCCGAAGACGCTGCAGGCCGACGCTGCGGAGAACGTCTTCGCGATCGGCGACGCCACTGATCTCCCGACCTCGAAGGCCGGCTCGGTGACGCACTTCGAAGGCGATGTCCTGAGCGAGAACCTCGAGCGGTTCCTCACCGGCCGCGAGCTCGTTCCGCGCTTCGACGGCCACGCCAACTGCTTCATCGAGACCGGCCACAAGAAGGCGCTCCTGATCGACTTCGACTACGTGCACGAGCCGATGCCCGGCCGCTTCGGCCCGCTTCCGCTCCTGCGCGAGTCGCGCCTGAACCATCTCGCGAAGCTCGCATTCCAACCGATCTACTGGCACGCCCTGCTCCCGGCTCGGCTGCTGCCGATGCCGGTGCGCAAGGTCGCCGCCTGAGGAGGAGAACGACGATGACGACACTCGCAGTCGAGACCGATGCGGAAGGCTTCCTGGCGCGGACGTCCGACTGGACGCCCGAGCTCGCAGCCGAGATCGCGAACGAGAACGGCATCGGCGAGCTGACGCCCCGGCACTGGCTCGTCGTCCGCTTCATGCGCGAGCGCTTCCTCGCCACGGGAACAGCGCCGACGATTCGCTCGCTCGGAAAGGAGTCGGGCGTCCCCGTGAAGGAGCTGTACGAGCTCTTCCCGAAGGGCCCGGCGAAGCTCGCCGCCAAGATCGGCGGCATTCCGAAGCCGAAGGGGTGCATCTAGATGAGTGCGACGCTCGAACGGCCCGTGCGCGACCCGCAGACGCAGGCGACGATCGAGAAGGTGGCGATCGTCGTCTCGAAAGGCTCCCTCGAAGGCATCTACCCCGCGTTGATCATGGCGAACGGCGCCCGCATGGAGGGCATCGACGCGCACCTGTTCTTCACCTTCTTCGGGCTGGACGCGATCCGCAAGGATCGCTACGACCACATCAAGGTCGCCACGGT